>DIKJ01000142.1:0-12128 GCA_002424525.1 Bacteroidales bacterium UBA5621
AAATACCGCAATAACGCTGCCAACGATGCCTATATATATGCGGCCACCCACGAGTTTGAAAGCCTCCGTTCATTCGAGATAGAAAAAGGAAGATATTTCTCACCTGATGAATCCGCTTCGGGAAAGAATGTTGCCATTATGGGCTCGGAAGTTGCTGAGAGATTGTTCGAAAAAGCAGATCCTGTAGGAAAGGAGATAATGATTGCGGGCCACAGGACAAATATTATCGGGGTGTTCAAAAAGGAAGGGAAAGGGGGTATCAGCGACAGCGGGATGGATGAGTTTACACTTGTTCCATTCCATTATGCCAAAACCTTTATTAACATGCGTAGCAGGAACCTTGAGGCAAACCTGATGATAAAAGCGAGGGAAAATGTGGCTGTCCAGGAGCTGATGGACGAGACCACGATGATACTGAGAGCTGCAAGGAGGATCAAGCCCGGAGAGATCTCAAACTTCTCATTAAACCAGGCGAGCCTGTTGTCCAAGGGTTTCGATGCAGTCTTTGCCGGCATTAAGATCGGCGGCTGGCTCATAGGAGGATTTGCCATACTGGTGGGGGGATTCGGGATAGCCAATATTATGTTCGTTTCGGTAAGGGAAAGGACGAACATCATAGGTATCCAGAAAGCACTTGGAGCAAAGAGGTTCTTTATCCTTCAGCAGTTCCTCACCGAATCAGTTCTTCTCTCCCTGATCGGAGGGATCCTGGGTATCTTCCTGATCTTCATCGGGACACTGATTATCAACTATCTCTACGATCTGGACATGTTCCTGACTGCAGGCAACATTATGATGGCACTTTTCATTTCGGGAATTATCGGCATCGTGGCAGGATATGCCCCCGCTTATTCGGCAGCCAGGATGAATCCCGTTGATGCAATGGGATTTTCATTCTGATTTAACCCGTTTTTCATCAATCCAGTTTGTAAGCCGGACAAACTGATCAACGGATAATTGCTCCGGGCGCAGATGAAATTCTTCATAATCCTCTCCCTTTATGTTGAACTCCGCTCCCACAGAATTTCTGAGCATCTTCCTCCTCCGGCCGAAACTGGTTTTGACCACCCTGAAAAAGAGTGACTCGTCACATCCGAGACTTCCGGTCTCATTCCTGGTCAGCCTGATAACTCCCGATGTGACTTTGGGAACAGGTGAGAACACATGGGGCGGGACGGAAAAAAGATATTCGGTTCTGTAAAATGCCTGCAGAAGAACACTCAATATACCATAGGTTCTTGAACCGGGGGAAGCACAGATCCTTTCTGCAACCTCTTTCTGCAGCATGCAGCAGACCTCTGTAATCTTATCACGGTGACCAAGTATCCTGAAAAATATCTGGGATGAGATATTATAAGGGAAGTTCCCCGTTACCGCCAGGTTATTCCTGAACAAACCGCCTATATCGAGAGTGAGGAAATCGCCTTCGATAATATTACGCAGGTCCGGCAGATCCGATCTGAGAAAATCCACCGACTCCCTGTCGATCTCAACTACCCAAAGGTCGGTGAATCCTCTCTCAATCAGGCTTCTGGTAAGCATTCCCGTACCGGGACCTATTTCGAGCAGTGTATCATACCCTTTACCAGTGAGGGAGCCGGCAATCTTCCTGGCAATGTTCCTGTCTTTAAGGAAATGCTGTCCAAGCCTCTTTTTAGGTCTTATTTCATTCATGCGACTGGGAACGGCAATGATGTGTCTAAAATCCAAGCATTTCCCTTCCGAATTTTCTCCAGATGGGTATTTTAAGCGATTCGAGCAAAACAATGAAACGGTTCAGCAGATTATAATAGAGCGTCACAAAAAGGAACACTATCATAATCCATATTGCAGCAGTATTAAATAAAAGTGTATCTATCCTGAGGTTTCCGATCCTTTTAAAAGGGGCATAATAATGGGCGCGGCCCAGTTTTGAACCAGGTTTCATATATATCGGATCAGCTTTCTGTATGAGTTTCCTTTCCGAGTCATAAATCTTGTCGGTATGCATCCTGTTAAGGACCATGTTTGAAATGCTCTCGTTAAAATTGGCTTCCCTCAGCCTGTTGAACTCCTCGTCGCCCAGCCTTCCCTTGATGACGCTGTAAAGCGAGTCGCGCCTCAGTGACACTGAACGGCTTCTCGTCCTGAAGGCAACCCTAAGGCTGTCGATATATGTTGTAGCCTGGGTTGCAATATAATTGTTGAAATTCTCATAATTCAGGTCCCTCATCCACGATCCTGGCTGAATACCCGTTATTGCCGATAATTCATTTATATGATAATTGATCTTCCTGAAGTTGCTCTCCGAATGTTCCCGATATACCGGATCTTTCCCTGCAATCCTGCACTCCTCAATCTTCACCCTCAGGGCCGGAGTAAGGAACGAAGCGTACCAGTCGCTCTGGCTTATCTCCATATCATATTCAAAAAAGGGCTTCTGGAATTTATTGCCCTTGAATTCCTCGACCATTACAGCCTCATAGGCCCAGCGCGTTACCATTACATCCCCGATAACAGGGACGTAGATCTTTTTGGTGATCGAACTGTGAAGATCGTCAAACCGTATCATTGCACCTCCGAGCAGAAGCATTGGAACGAGCAGGAGGGGTATAAGGATATAAATACTTACTGCTGTCCTCATACCTGCTGAAATATTCAGTCCCAGAACATTACCGAAACAGGCGGCAGAGAAAAGGACGAGCCATTGCTGAAACAACATTCCTTTGACTTCAAGAAGAGTGTTGGCAACAATTACAAACGATAATGACTGAATTGCCGACAGGCCGAAGAGAAAGGTAATCTTTGAAAGCAGATAGCTTAACCTGCTTATGTTGAGATATTTTTCCCTTTCCAGGATCTTCCTGTCCCTGAATATCTCCTCAGCGCTGACAGTGAGCCCGATAAAAAGAGCAACAATAACTGCCATGAAGAGAAAAATGTAATAATTCTTATTTGCTGAAAAAATATATCTGCCGTTTTCGCTGTATTTCGAGATAAATCCCAGTATCAGTGCAAGCATCGGGGCCTCGAGAAGGTTGATTATCATATACTGACGGTCGGCCAGTTTGCGCAGGAGATTTCTCTTGTTAAAGGTCCTGAGCTGTTTAAGTTTCTCCGGAACCCTGAAATTACTGGTGGGGACAGGTGACCTGGGAGGCTTGTCGCCCGTAACAGGCATCATTTTTTTCCTGTACCTCTCGTACCATTCTCCAGGGTTTATCTGTCTCTCTTTTCCCTGGTACCCGGCGCTGTCAATCACTTTGACCTCGACGATCTGAAGTATGTTGTCCGTTTCAACGTTACCGCAGTTGGGACATTCACTTTCAGCTGCATTGGCCTGTGAAGTCTCGGTTTTGAAATAGACCAGTGCTTCAACAGGGTCCCCGTCGTAGATCATGTAACCGCCCTTATCGAGTATCCAGAGCCGGTCAAACATCTTGATCACAGAGGATGAGGGCTGGTGGATTATCGCAAAGACGAGCCTGCCATGCAGGGCTTGTTGCTTTAACAAAGCCATCACCTTGTCTGAATCAAACGATGATAATCCCGATGTCGGTTCATCAACAAAAAGGACGACAGGCTCTCTCATCAGTTCAAGCCCGATGTTAAGCCGCTTTCTCTGCCCTCCGCTTATCTTCTTGTTAAGGGGGTCACCAACCTGAAGATCCTTAATCTCAGTAAGGTCGAGATCAGAGAGTACTTTCTCCACAGTCGTATTAAGCTGATCCTCGTTATAATCGCCAAAGCATAACCGTGCATTGAAGTAAAGGTTCTGATAAACAGTAAGTTCCTCGATCAACAGATCATCCTGGGGCACAAACCCGATCAGCCCTGTAAGTTCGTCCGATTCCTTATGGATATCATAACCGTTGATATAAAGACTGCCTTTTGTCGGCTCCAGCTTACCGTTAAGGATATTGATAAGCGTCGATTTTCCGACACCGCTCCCTCCCATCAGACCGATAAGGTTGCCCGATTCGATCCTGAAATTCATCTCGCGGACACCATTATCCGAATTCTTAAAAATAAACTCGATATTGTGTCCCTCCAGAATTATCTGTTCAGAGAACTTCCTTGAAACAAATTTCTTGAAGATCCTCGAATAATAGATCGGTTCAATTCCTGTTCCCTTTATATTGACACCCCGTTCCAGGAGGTAAGGCCTGCATGCGATAATATCCCGTCCCTTGAAATAAAGAGGGAGAGGGCCATCGTAGTTGAAAATTAGCGAGCCGGAACTCTCTATATGAAGCACAAACATATACCCCTTAAATCCCCTGGTCCTTATGTGACGCCACTTGCCGTAATTGACGTAATCTTTTTCGGCCTGCAGCTCCGGATTATCACTTTCAATTATCAGCATGCAGTCAGGCGAAACATCATCGTAAGTTCTCCCTATCATGAAAGAGCTTGCATTATCGTACTCCTTTTTTGAAATGTTGAATGTACGGGCAACTATATCGACTATGTTCTTTTCCTGTTCCGAAACTATGCCATCTTCAAATGCGAATTCCAGCAACTGCAGGAAAACGATCATCCTTTCCTCAAGAAAGAGACCTTTTTTGATCTGTCGGCAAATATTGGTGATCTGGAAAGAGATAAGGGAATCTTCATCTGAAAGTTCAGATTTGTCAACACTCTTCAATTCATTGGAATAAAATTCAAGGTTATTCTCGAAAAGTGCATAATACTCCTCTTCAAGCTCCCTGTTCAGATATCTTCTCAGATAGCTGCGCAGTATCTTTTTACCTCTTGAAGATATTCCGGTGGGATTAACTGTGGAGATAATTGCAAAAATGTGTATCAGAGCAAGTAATACCGATTCCCTCATAAAGGCATTAAATAATAAAAAGACCGCAAAGTCAATTGCTTTGCGGTCGTATATATTTCAATCAATTAAAGTACAACCTGGCTTCTGACCTGTTCTATTGCTTTCGTTATATCTATGATATTCTGATTGGTAAGACTGGTGGTGAGTCCTGCATACACATTCTTCATCGGTTCGAGCCAGCCGACAAATTCTCTTACAGCCGGATCGCTCATATAGGGTTCCGTGATCTCGAGGAAAAGTTCAAATGATTTTTTCTGCTCGAGAAGAACTCCTGATATACCTGCTATCTGATAGGCAGCTTCCGAAACGTGGGTTGTAAGGTACATGCCTTCAACCCATGCGCCGCCGACAACAAGCAATGCCAGAGCCTGCTGGTCATTGTCGCTCAGGTACTCATATGTCTGATTGAAAGCGTTGGTGAGTATTTCTACAAGCTGATCCCTGTTGTCAAAGTTTTCCCTGATGCGCTCATAAAGGGTCTCATCATATATTTTCGACATATTGAGCTCGTTGGCAAGTACTCTGATCGCATTCAGGTAATTGATCACTTCCTGGTGCATATTATAAAGGGTCGCATAGCTGAGGTCAGCCCCAAAAACACCCAGATTCAGAGCCCTTGCCGTACTGCTGAAATATCTCCTTGAGTTCTCAACCGGATTCGCAATACCCATAATATAACCTACCTCGAGATCATGAAGCATTTTTAATACTTCTGCCGAAGTTGGCAGGGGATAAACATTTTTTTCAATTTCTGTCTCGAGAGCCCTGACCTGGTCGAGTTCAACTTTTTTCATTTCAGCTTTTTCTGCCCTGCTTTTACATGAGGATAATCCGGAGAAGCTTAATATAAGCATCGGAAGTATAATAATCGCTGCAACCTTTTTCATATTGAGTCAGATTTAATTAAAAAAATGGTTAAAAAAACGGTTATAAAAATAGTAAATAATATTAAACATAATCTCAGGCAATGTGATTTTATATTTTTTATATAGTCTTCATCTATTGTTATGCCTCTGCATAATAACAAAAAAATGGTCCGGGAGGTTCAGTTCTGATGCTCATTTTGCTCTTAGCCGTATTCCCGTATCAGCAATTTTTATCTATCTTTGCGGCCGTATTCAGGGCTCCAGCCTTCGCTAAAGCTTCGGCTGGCAAAGCAGGGCTCAGGGATTCATGAGTTGTGAGGGGTGAAGAGAGAGAAGTGAGGAGTGAGGAGGGAGGAATGAGGAGTGAGGAGTGAGTAAAAAATTCAGAGATGAGGGAAAGAGTAAAGGTACGGTTGACGCTTGAAGATGGGACGACCTGGTATGGCCGGTCATTCGGTTCGGAAATACCTGCGGCCGGAGAGGTCGTGTTCAACACTGCCATGACCGGTTACCCGGAGAGTCTTACCGATCCTTCTTACCGGGGACAGATACTCTGTCTTACCTATCCGCTTGTGGGCAACTATGGCGCACCCGGCAGGGAAGAGGAAAATGATCTTTATCGTTTCTACGAATCAGCCTCGATCCACATTGCCGGATTGATAGTCTCTGACTACTCTTTTGATTACAGCCACTGGAACGCCACCGAAAGCCTTGATGAGTGGCTTAAAAGAAACAATATCCCGGGAGTCTTTGGCATCGACACCCGTGCACTCACTAAAAGGATCCGGGAAAAAGGATCGATGCCGGGAAAAATTGAACCGGAAGGAACCCGGACCGACTTTTTCGATCCCAACAGGATCAATCTGGTTGCACAGGTGAGCACCCATGAAAAACGGATCTATGGCTCGGGAAAATACCGGATCCTCCTTGTTGACTGCGGTGTTAAATATAATATTATAAGGAATCTCTTAAAGCGTGATACTACTATAATAAGGGTGCCATGGGATTATGATTACCATAATGAGGATTTTGACGGACTCTTCCTGACCAACGGTCCCGGCGATCCTAAAATGTGTGAAGCAACAATCAGTAATATAAGAAGATCGCTGAACGACAGCAAGCCTGTATTCGGGATATGCCTTGGCAACCAGCTCATGGCTCTGGCATCAGGGGCTGACACCTATAAACTGAAATACGGACACAGGAGCCATAATCAGCCTGTCATTCAACCAGGGACCGATAAAGCCTATATCACATCCCAGAATCATGGTTACGCAGTTGATAACAACACCCTTAATAATGAATGGGAGCCTCTTTTCATTAATATAAATGACAAGACCAACGAGGGGATGAGGCATAAGAGCAAACCCTTTTTTTCCACACAGTTCCATCCTGAAGCATCAGGAGGCCCGACAGACACCGATTTCCTTTTTGATCTTTTTATTGAAAATATCAGAAAATACGCCGGTCAGGAAGCATAACCCATAAGCTTCTCTGCCATTATGGAAGCCGGCTTCCCGTTAAAACTCTTCAGTCTCTCCCCAATCAGTTCAGATATCTCCCTGTTGCAGAGGTTCCCGATACTCCCCTCATGAGTATAATCCGATACTGAGGTCTTCGAAAAGGATCCGCTCCGTACCATACCAGCCACCGCCTTATAGGCATCCCTGAACGGGATCCCGTTTTTCACAAGCCTGTTCACCTCTTCAGTACTGAAGATATTATTATAGACTGGTGTATCTGTTATATTCTTCCTGACCTTTATGTTCTTAAGCATCAGCAGCATGATGGTGATACACTCACTGATATCAGCAAATGCACTGAATATCAATTGTTTCAACAACTGAAGATCCCTGTTGTACCCCGATGGAAGATTACTTACCAGCATGCTTATCTGCACCGGAAGGGTTTGTATAATATTGCATCTTCCCCTTATCAGTTCAAACACATCGGGATTTCTTTTCTGGGGCATTATGCTTGAACCCGTAACATATTCGTCGGGAAAATCAATGAACCTGAACTCAGAGCCCATATAGAGGCAGACATCCATTGAGAAGCGCGACAATGTCTGGGCCACGGAGGTCAGTGCCGACGAAACAGCCAGTTCAACCTTTCCCCTGCTGAGGCTGGCGTAGGCGGAATTGAAAAGCAGATCATCAAATTCAAGCAGTTCCGTGGTAAGTCTCCTGTTAAGAGGAAGCGTAGTACCGTACCCTGCTGCTGTCCCGAGCGGGTTCCTGTTATTCATCGCACGGGCAGCTGAGAGCAGAAGCATATCATCTGCCAGTGATTCTGCGTATGATCCGAACCACAATCCGAAAGATGACACCATGGCCGGCTGCATATGCGTGTAACCCGGCAGGAGTACCTCCTTATATTGTTCACTGAGTGACAGCAACCTGTCAAAGAGCTCCTTTATCTGGTGTGCAAGGGTGTCGGCTGCCTCCCTTGTGCACAGACGTATGTCAATAAGTACCTGGTCGTTCCGTGACCTGCCGGTGTGAATCTTCTTCCCGGTCGTGCCGAGGATCGATCCCATCTCCTTTTCAATCTGTGTATGGATGTCTTCCACATCTTCTTCGAGTGCAAGTTTCCCTTCCTCATTAAGCCTGAAAAGGGAATGGAGGGCCTTCAGCAATTCTGATTTCTCATCTTTCGCTATCAGACCAACGTCACCGAGCATTATTACATGTGCCATGGATCCGATAATGTCCCATTTTGTAAGCGCCAGATCCGTCGTTCTGTCCTGCCCTGCAGTGAACTCAATTATTGCAGGTTCCGGGTTTATCCCCTTCTCCCAAAGTTTCATAATATCTGTATTAATTTATCTTAGTTGCTGGTTGCTGGTTACTGGTTGCTGCCCACCTTCGCCGCCACCTTCGCTAAAGCTACGGTGGCCAAAGGAGGCTTCGGCGGGTAAAAGTTGCTGGTTGCGCTCTACGCTCTACGCTTTACGCTTTACGCTCCCTTCTCGTGCCTCAACAATAGCCCTGTGAGCCATAAGCCTTATGGCATTGATCCTGATGAAGCCCCGGCTGTCGGTCTGATCAAAACCACCTTCGATGTCCATGCTTGACAGTTTCTTGTCATACAATGAGGATGGGGATTCCCTGCCCTCAATGATCACATTGCCTTTATAGAGACAGAGGTGAACGCTTCCGTCGATCAGCTCCTGGCTCTTTTTTATCGCGGCCATGAGAAATTCCATTTCGGGACTGAACCAGAAGCCGTTGTAAATTAGTTCAGAGAACTTCGGTGTAAGCATATTCCTGAGTCTCATGACTTCCCTGTCCATAGCGATACCCTCAATATCCCTGTGGGCAATATGTAATATTGTTGCCCCGGGGGTTTCGTAAACACCCCGTGACTTAATGCCGACAAACCTGTTCTCCACCATATCAAGAAGTCCTATTCCGTTCTTCCCGGCAATATCGTTCAGGTAAACATACATCTCATACGAATCTTCCTTAACCGTTCCGTCATCTTTATTTATGACTTTAACAGGCAGTCCATCCTTGAAATGAATTACTATGCGGGTCTCCTTGTCGGGAGCATCCTGGGGCATGACCATCTTTTCGAGCATCCCCTTCTGCATTGAGAACATTGGATCCTCGAGTATACCGGCCTCATGACTAATATGCATGATGTTATCATCCTCGCTGTAGGGCTTGTCGATGCTGGCCTTAACAGGTATCTTTCTCTCAGACGCGTATTTGAGAAGGTCGGTCCTGCCCTTGAAAGCTTCAAGGAAATCTCTCTCTTTCCATGGAGATATTACTTTGATGCCCGGTCTAAGGGCATAGTAGCAGAGCTCAAACCTAACCTGGTCATTCCCCTTTCCTGTGGCACCGTGTGCAACGGCATCAGCTCCCTCCTCAGCTGCCACTTCTATCTGTTTCCTGGCAATAAGCGGTCTGGCCAGTGCAGTACCCAGAAGGTATCTGTCTTCATAAACCGCATTGGCCATTATAGCTTTCAGAACAAAATCGTCGATGAATTCCTTTTTAAGGTCGGCTATTATCACTTTTGACGCTCCAAGTAACAGAGCTTTTTTCCTGCACTCCTCAAAGTCTTCCTTCTGACCTACATCGGCAACGAAAGCAATAACCTCGTAATCCTTTTCGATCAGCCATTTCAAAATCACTGAAGTGTCTAAACCACCACTGTACGCCAGAACAACCTTTTCTTTCATTTTAGTTTCTCTTTTAGAAATTATTTAAAACATGTTACATTAACTCTTCTTTAGTCTTTCATGCAATCCGGGCAGGATGATCTCCAGACAGGTATGCAGCTGCTTCCGGGATATGCCGTCGCGCGGTATAACAAGTATAGTATCGTCTCCCGCAACAGTTCCTGCAATCTCGTTACGACCTGCATTATCGATGTAAAATGCAGTGGCGTTTGCATTCCCGGGGATTGTCTTGACCAGCAATAAGCCCTTCGCTTCGACGATCTCGCTTATAACTGAAATAATATGCAGTTTTGTCTCCCTCTCAGCCGGCGAAGTGTTTTTTTCAACCAGCGAATATCTGTAGCCGCCGCTGCCGTCAGGCACCCTGCTCACCCCCAGCTGCCTCAGATCTCTCGACAATGTGGCCTGTGTACAGCTTATCCCTTTTGCCTTGAGCTTTCTCAGCAGTTCATCCTGGGATGAGATAAATGTTTCTGTCAGGATCTTTTCAATTACGGGAAGCCTTTTTGCCTTTTGCATATTTATGCATTATTTTTTGCAAATTTATGCATTATATTTAAATTACAAACACTGATTAAAAAAAATATCCTATTTTTGAACCCTAAATCCCGGAAATGAAAGATGATTTTAAAAATGTGATAGTTCTTGGCTCAGGGGCACTGAAAATTGGCGAGGCAGGGGAGTTTGACTATTCCGGATCGCAGGCGCTGAAGGCTCTGAAAGAAGAGGGTATCCGGACTATCCTGATTAATCCCAACATAGCAACTGTCCAGACTTCGGAGGGACTTGCCGACAGGATCTATTTCCTTCCGGTAACACCATATTTTGTTGAAAAGGTAATTGAGAAAGAGGCTCCCGACGGAATTCTTCTCTCATTCGGAGGGCAGACGGCCCTTAATTGCGGGACGATGCTGTACAGGGCAGGTGTATTCGAAAAACATAATGTAAAGGTTCTTGGTACTCCCGTCTCCGCAATAATGGCAACTGAAGACAGGGAAATGTTTGTCAGAAAACTTGAGGAAATAGATATAAGGACCCCTGAAAGTATTGCAGCGGGCAGTGTGGAAGAGGCAGTAAATGCGGCAGGCAGACTGGGATTTCCGGTCATTATAAGGGCGGCATATACCCTTGGGGGCCAGGGAAGCGGATTTGCCACATCGATTGAAGAGATGAAAGTGATGGCATCAAAAGCCTTTTCCTACAGCGACCAGATACTCGTCGAAGAGTCGCTAAAGGGATGGAAAGAGGTTGAATATGAGGTTGTCAGAGACAAATATGACAACTGCATCACTGTATGCAACATGGAAAATTTCGATCCACTGGGGATCCATACCGGAGAGAGCATCGTGGTCGCGCCATCTCAGACTCTTACAAACAATGAATACCACAAGCTGAGGGAATTATCAATACGGCTGATAAGGCATATAGGTATAGTAGGGGAGTGTAATGTACAGTATGCCCTTGCCCCCGATTCGGAGGATTACAGGGTGATCGAAGTCAATGCACGTTTGTCGCGATCGAGCGCTCTTGCTTCAAAGGCTACAGGCTATCCCCTGGCTTTCATCGCTGCGAAGCTCGGGCTCGGCTATGGCCTGCATGAGCTCAAAAACTCGGTTACCGGTGATACTACAGCATGCTTCGAACCGGCACTCGATTATATAGTTTGCAAAATACCCCGGTGGGACCTTAATAAATTCCAGGGTGTATCGCACCTTATCGGCAGCAGCATGAAGAGTGTGGGCGAGATAATGTCGATCGGAAGAACATTCGAGGAGGCAATACAGAAAGGGCTCAGGATGATCGGTCAGGGTATGCACGGGTTTACCGGCAACAGGAACCTCGGATTTGAAGATATCGAGCGCGAACTCGCCGAACCTACCGACATGAGGATATTTTCAATTGCAGAGGCTCTTGAAAGGGAAATGCCAGTGGAAAGGATCCATGAGCTCACAAAAATTGACAAATGGTTCCTCTACAAGCTTAAGAATATTATTGCAATAAAAAATGAGCTGTGCGGGTACAAAACACTTGAATCACTCCCGCCGGAATTGCTCACACATGCCAAAATAAACGGATTCAGTGATTTTCAGATCGCCCGTCATATCCTTGACTCTGATCCTCAGCATATCAATGATGACCTGATGACCGTAAGGCGGCACCGGAAATCGCTGGGTATAGTGCCTTATGTTAAACAGATCGACACCCTCGCAGCTGAGTACCCTGCAGTAACAAATTACCTCTATCTTACCTACAGCGG
>DIKJ01000142.1:12153-35144 GCA_002424525.1 Bacteroidales bacterium UBA5621
GGTTCGGGAGCATACAGGATCGGATCATCCGTTGAATTTGACTGGTGCTCGGTGAACGCAATCGAGACAATAAGAAAAGAGGGACTCAGGTCGGTTATGATAAACTACAATCCCGAGACTGTAAGCACCGATTATGACATTTGCGAAAGGCTCTATTTCGATGAACTGACTTTTGAACGTGTCCTTGACATAATTGATCTTGAAGTTCCGGCCGGCGTTATTCTGTCTGTCGGCGGACAGATACCCAACAACCTTGCCATGAGGCTTATGAGAGAAAATGTGCATGTCCTTGGAACATCCCCGGTATCGATCGACAGAGCCGAGAACAGGCATAAATTCTCACACATGTGCGATATCCTGGGGATTGATCAGCCACAGTGGAAAGAGCTCTCATCCACTGATGACATTTTTGAGTTTGTCGACCGGATAGGGTTCCCCGTTCTTATAAGGCCCTCATACGTTCTTTCGGGTGCCGCAATGAACGTGGTATCAAACAGGAACGAGTTGTCACATTATCTTGAGCTCGCGTCGCAGGTTTCAAAACAATACCCGGTGGTTGTCACGGAATTCATTGAGAATGCCAAGGAGATCGAGATCGATGCCGTGGCCAGGGAGGGTGAAATAATAACCTACGCGATCAGCGAGCATGTGGAGTTTGCGGGTGTGCACTCCGGTGATGCAACGATGGTATTTCCCGCACAAAAGATCTATTTCGAGACAGCCAGGCGGATAAAGCGTATATCGCGTCTTATCTCAAGGGAGCTTAACATAACAGGTCCCTTCAACATCCAGTTCCTTGCCAAGGACAACAATATTAAAGTCATTGAATGTAACCTCAGGGCAAGCCGCAGTATGCCGTTCGTCTCGAAGGTATTGAAAACCAACCTTATCGATCTTGCCACAAAAGTCATGCTCGGTATTCCTGTCGAAAAACCCCATAAATCGGTGTTCGATCTCGATTATGTGGGGGTGAAGGCCCCGCAGTTCAGCTTCTCCAGACTTGCAAAGGCCGACCCGGTGCTGGGCGTCGACATGTCATCGACGGGTGAGGTGGGTTGTATCGGAGAAGGTTTTTATGAAGCGATCCTGAAGGCTATGTTCTCCGTCGGATACAGGGTACCGGTTAAAAGCATCCTGCTCTCAACAGGGCCGGCCAGGTCGAAAGTGGAGCTTATTAACAGCGCCAAGGCCCTGAGGGACAGGGGACACAAATTATATGCGACCAGAGGCACCCAACAATTTCTTATGAATGCCGGTATCGATGCACATGTAGCATACTGGCCCGACGAGGATAAAAGCCCTAACACTATAGAACTTATTCAGTCGCGGGAGGTTGACCTGGTAGTAAATATCCCCAAGAACCTTAGCCCTTCGGAGCTTGATAACGACTATTCCATCAGAAGGGCTGCAGTCGATTATAATGTCCCGCTTCTGACAAATGCCAGGCTGGCAAGTGCGTTTATCCTGGCATTCTGCCGCCTGAGCATCGACGACCTGGCGATCAGGGGCTGGGACGAATACTAGGGGAAGACGGAAGACCGAAGACGGAAGACCGAAGATGGAAGGATTTGTTTTGAAATGCTTAAATCCTGGAGAATGCACTGGTTGCCTGCAATATTTATCCTCCCTTACCTGATACTCTTTCTGGTTGTTTACAGGCATCTTCTCAAAGCCAGAGCCTACAGGCCAGAAAAAGATCCGGAGGAGTCTGTTTCCGTTATAATTGCATGCCGGAACGAAGAAAAAAACATTGAAAAGCTTCTCAGACATCTGGCCGTTCAGGATTATCCCCCTCATCTTTTTGAGGTTATCGTTGTTGATGATAACTCCGATGACCAGACAGCCGGCATCGCTTCATCCTTTGAACGATCAATGAACCTGAAAGTAATCTCAAACGAAGGATCGGGCAAAAAAAGCGCAATCAGAACCGGTATCGGATCATCACAGGGCAGACTGATAATAACAACTGATGCCGACTGCCGGATGGGTACCGGATGGATCAGCACGATCGCATCGTTCCACAATGACTCTAAGCCTGATATGATAATCTGTCCGGTCAAGCTCGAAGGGAGCCCCGGATTCTTCGGAAAGTTCCAGGAACTCGAGTTCCTGGGCCTGCAGGGAATAACCGCAGGCACAGCTCTTGCAGGAAGTCCGGTAATGTGCAATGGGGCCAACCTTGCATTTACCAGGGAGGTTTACACTGGCCACTCGCCTAACCTCCATTTGACGATTGCTTCAGGCGATGACATCTTCCTTCTGCACAGCCTGAAAAAAGAGAGGGGCTCAGCGATAAGATGGCTCGAGTCGCCCGGGTCGAGGGTGATTGCATCAGCGGTTGACAGACCCTTTGAATATTTAAAGCAGAGAAGAAGATGGATCTCCAAAGGCAGGGCTTACAGGGATCTGTTGACGATATGCCTTGCAGTTGTGACGTTTTTCACAATTAGTCTGGAGATATCCCTCCTTGCCGCAGCATTAGCAAACAAGCTGTATTTGCCTGTGCTTTTAGTCGTTTTTTTTGTAAAATCGGTCCCTGATTTTCTGATCCTGCAGAATACAGCCTCAAGGTACTCTGAGCAGAGGCTGATAAAATGGTTTTTACCGGCGCAGGTGATCTACCCCTTCTATGTAATGTCCGTTTTTTTCTGCTCAGTATTTACTTCAGGCGGAAGGGAACTCAGTTTCCCATCTCAGAGAGGAACTTGATCCTCATAAGACGTATCTCTTCTTCCTCAAACTCATTTCCAAGCTCAGCGATCGCCTCTTCAAGCGAATCAGATTCAGCTTCTTCCCTGTAATATGAAAAGATGTCGTGCTGACGCTCTTCGTCAATGACCAGATTTACATAATAGTCGAGATTGATCCTGGTACCCGCATTGACTATGGCCTCGATTTCTGAAATAAGCTCATCCATTTCAAGCCCTTTAGCCTCCGCAATGTCTTCGAGGGGCCTCTTCATATCGATGCTCTGAATGATATAGACCTTCAATCCTGATTTATTCACCACGGATTTTACAACCATGTCAAGCGGCCTGATTATCTCCTTCTCCTCGACATACTTCTTTATTATATCAACAAACTCCTTCCCGTATCTCTGAGCCTTCCCCGCTCCCACTCCTGAAATATTCTGAAGCTCTTCAAGGCTTATGGGATACTGGATCGCCATATCTTCGAGTGAGGGATCCTGGAAGATTACAAACGGCGGGACCTCTTTCTGCTTGGATATCTTTTTTCTCAGGTCCTTGAGGATGCTGAAAAGCTCCTCATCCACGGCGGCAGTACGCGCCCCGAATGCATTTTCCTCATCAGACGTATCGGCATAGTCATGATCCTCTGCCAGCATAAAGGAGGTCGGGTTTTCGAGAAAAGCCAGTCCATTCTGGGTAACCTTCAGGAGGCCGTAATTCTCAATATCCTTTGTCAGGAACTTGGCGATAAGTGATTGTCTGATGACCATGTTCCAGAACTTCTCATCCTTATCTTCTCCCATTCCGAAAAACTCCAGCTTATGGTGCTTGTACGACTTGATTGCCGATGTGACCTTTCCCGACAGGATGTTCGCAACATGGTCCGCCTTGAATTTCTCCTTAACAGCCAGAACAGTCTCAAGAACATTTACAATTGCCTCATTACCTTCAAACTGAGCTTTAGGGTGCAGGCAATTATCACAGGCTTCACAATTCTCCTTATGGTACTCTTCGCCGAAATAGTGGAGCAGAAGCTTGCGCCTGCAAACCGACGATTCGGCATAAGAGACTGTTTCGAGCAGAAGTTGTTTCCCTATCTCCTGTTCGGCGATGGGCTTTCCCTGCATGAACTTCTCAAGCTTCAGGATATCGTTGTAGCTGTAATATGCGATGCAATTCCCTTCTCCTCCATCCCGGCCGGCGCGTCCTGTCTCCTGGTAATAACCCTCAAGGCTCTTCGGGATATCATAATGAATAACAAATCTGACATCAGGCTTGTCGATCCCCATTCCGAACGCAATGGTGGCAACAATTATATCCGCCTCCTCCATCAGGAATTTGTCCTGATTCAGCGTACGGGTAGCGGAATCCATTCCGGCATGATACGGAAGCGCCTTAATGCCATTGACTTTAAGAGTCTCGGCCATCTCCTCCACTTTCTTTCTGCTGAGGCAATAGATTATTCCAGATTTGCCGTGATTGTTCTTTATATACCTGATGATCTCCTTAGCGACCTCCTGCTTCGATTTCACCTCATAGTAGAGGTTCGGGCGGTTGAACGACGATTTGAAAATATCGGCATTGAGAATTCCGAGGTTCTTTTGAATATCATGCTGGACCTTAGGGGTTGCGGTCGCAGTAAGGGCAATGATGGGAGATCTGCCTATCATATCTACTATGGGCCGTATTCTGCGATACTCGGGCCTGAAATCATGTCCCCATTCCGAAATACAGTGTGCTTCGTCGATGGCATAGAAAGATATTTTCACATTCTTGAGAAACTCAATATTGTCTTCCTTCGTCAGAGATTCGGGAGCAACGTAAAGTAATTTTGCCTTGCCGGACATCACATCCTTCTTGACCCTTGTGCTCTCTGCCTTGGTCAGCGATGAATTGAGGAAATGGGCAACATCATCATTTGTGCTGAAGTTGCGCATGGCATCAACCTGGTTCTTCATAAGGGCTATCAGCGGGGAGATGACAATGGCCGTTCCCTCCTTGATTACAGCCGGCAGCTGATAGCAAAGTGATTTGCCTCCCCCTGTCGGCATCAGAACAAATGTATCCCTTCCGGCTAGGATATTATTTATTATCGACTCCTGGTTGCCTTTAAAAGTGTCAAATCCGAAATACTTTTTTAAATAATCGTGAATAATTGAATCTTTCTCCATTTTTACTCCCCGGTGATGTTACCTTTCTGCAAATTATTCGTTTCAACAATCTATATAAAGTTAAATAATTTCTTAATTAAATCCCGAATTTTTTAAATTATTAACAAATAATAAATACGGGATTTTTTTAGCGGGCAGAAAATGATATTGTTTTGCTAAATAAGATTTATCATCTTTACAGGCTGAAATTTTGGACTAATTAATATTCACTGAGGATGGCGGCCAAAAGGAAGAATGGGAAATCAGGTGAAGGTGAGATGTCGTTCCTTGAACATCTGGAGGAACTGAGGTGGCATTTAATACGTTCGATCCTTGCCATTGTCATTCTGATGGTTGTTGCTTTTCTTTTTAAGAACATCATCTTTGACAGAGTGATCCTTGCGCCGAAAACTCCGGAGTTCTTTACCAACCGGGTATTATGTGAGCTTGGACACCTTTTAAGGACCAAACTCCTTTGTATCAATACCCGTCCGCTTGAACTCATTAATATAAAGATGGCCGGACAGCTCACCACGCATATAGCTGTCTCGCTTGTTGCGGGTCTTATCCTTGCCTTTCCGGTCATTCTGTGGGAATTCTGGAGGTTCTTCAAACCCGCCCTTCATTCAAGTGAGGCTCAGTATGCAAGAGGAGTCGTGCTGATCGCTTCATTGCTCTTTTTTACCGGTGTTCTGTTCGGATATTTTATGCTGGTACCGTTGTCTATTCATTTTCTCGGATCCTATGAAATAAGCGCCACTGTAGCTAACCAGATTTATGTGCGATCCTATATCGGAACTATCTCCTCGATCTGCCTTGCCGTCGGTTTGATCTTTGAGCTTCCGATCATCGTCTTTTTCCTTACCAAGGTGGGTATCATCACCCCCGCCTTCATGATAAAGTACCGCAAGCATGCGATCGTTGTGATAGTTGTTATGTCGGCGATAATCACTCCGCCTGATATCTTTTCCCAGCTTCTGGTAAGTATTCCGCTTTTCATCCTCTACCAGGTGGGAATAGGCATCTCCAAAAGAGTCATGAAGAAGAAAGAGAAGGAGAGAGAGGAGTTCATGAAACAGGGTGCCTCTGATTGATCTGAAACTTTTACAGGAGGGAGCCTTAAATGAAACTATATACTGACAATCTCGTAAAGAAATACCGAAAGCGGACTGTTGTCGACCATGTTTCCATTGAGGTTGAGCAGGGGGAGATTGTGGGACTGCTTGGTCCGAACGGAGCCGGCAAAACCACTTCCTTTTACATGATTGTCGGACTCATCAGGCCCCGGGAAGGAAGGATCTTCCTTGATGACAATGAGATTACCGACCTGCCGGTATACAAGCGTGCCCGCCTTGGCATAGGTTACCTGGCCCAGGAAGCATCAATATTCCGGAACCTCTCCGTTGAGGATAACATGCGCGCCGTACTTCAGATGTCGGGACTTCCGGCAGATGAACAGGCCGAGAGGATGGAAACCCTGCTTAATGAATTCGGGCTTCTGAAAATCAGAAAAAACAAGGGCATACAGCTTTCAGGGGGAGAAAGAAGACGAACCGAAATTGCAAGGGCGCTTGCCCTTAAACCAAAATTCATCCTT
The DNA here is from genome assembly GCA_002424525.1 of Bacteroidales bacterium UBA5621. Lineage (GTDB taxonomy): Bacteria > Bacteroidota > Bacteroidia > Bacteroidales > VadinHA17 > LD21. Next base: position 18,591 of record DIKJ01000142.1, read on the forward strand.
CTTGACGAACCTTTCGCAGGGGTCGATCCCATTGCCGTTGAGGATATCCAGGAAATTGTATCCAGTCTCAGCGAAAAGAATATCGGCATACTGATAACCGATCATAACGTTCACGAAACGCTCTCAATCACCGATCGTGCCTACCTCCTGTTCGAAGGGCGCATCCTTAAATCGGGCACTTCCGCTCAACTTGCTGAAGACGAGCATGTAAGAAAAGTATACCTTGGCAAGAACTTTGAATTGCGCAGGTAGCTCTCCCAGTTTGTAATGAAAATAATTTTCCATACTTTTGCCGGGAATTTCTGCGGATGTGTCGTAATTGGTAGCCGAGCAAGACTTAGGATCTTGTGTCTTTAAGACGTGGGGGTTCGAGTCCCTTCATCCGCACAATAATAAATGAGCCTCCGGCAAGACAATATAATATACTTGCGAGCTCCCTGCATCAGAATTTAACAGACTTAAAATGAATATTACCAGAGAAAATAGTGATGACCTGAATGCGGTCCTTAAGGTGCATGTAGAAAAAGCTGACTATGACGAAAAGGTGGAGAAGGTACTGAGAGACTACCGGAGAAAAGCCACAGTAAAAGGTTTTCGTCCGGGCATGGTACCCATGGGCCTGGTCCGGAAAATGTACGGCAAAGCAGTGCAACTTGATGAGATCAATAAAATCGTATCCGAGAATATCAGCACATACCTGAAAGAAGAAAAGCTTGATATCCTGGGAGATCCCCTGTCAAAACAGGATGAGAATGAACTGGCTGACTTTGATTCCAGGGAGGATTTTACCTTCTCGTTCGAGCTTGGCCTGGCACCGCTTTTCGAACTGAAATTAAACAGGAAGAATAAAGTAACGGGTTATACCATTTCCGTCGATGAGAAGATGAAGAATGACTATCTGCAGAATTATGCCCGTCGGTTCGGCGAGTTTCGCAGAGAGGAAATATCTGAAGATAAAGACATTCTTAAAGGAAGGATTGAAGCTCTGGATGAACTGAACAATCCGTTGCCGGAAGGAGTATCCCATGATGAGGCCACAGTGGCAACCGACCTCATAAAAGATGAAGAAATAAAAAAACAGTTTCTCGGACGGTCCGAAAATGAGCTTATCGATTTTGATCTCCGGAAAGCTCTGCCCAACGATAATGAAATTGCCGGGCTTCTCAAGATCCCCAAAGAGGAAGCAGCCGGTATCGGCGGCAATTTCCGCTTCACGATACGGGAAATAAGCCGTTTCGTTCCTGCTGAAATCGGGCAGGAATTTTTCGACAGGATATATGGCGAAGGCATCGTGTCTTCTGAAGAGGAGTTCATGAAAAAGATTGAAGATGAGATCAGCGCCAATCTCAAGCATGAGTCTGACTATAAACTTGCACTCGACCTTAAAAAACTGGCAATTGAAAAGTGCGAATTTGACCTCCCCGAGGAGTTTCTCAAAAAATGGCTCCTGAGGGTAAACGAAAAAACAACAGAAGAACTGATAAACAAGGAATTTGACAGCTTCAGAACCGACCTGAAATGGCAGCTTATAAGAAATAAGATTGCTAAGCTGAATGAAGTAAGGATTACCGAAGAAGAGCTTACGGAAGAAGCCGAAAGGATTACCCGATATCAGTTCGGGCAATATGGCCTGCATTATGCGACCGACGAACAAGTCAGCAATTACGCCAGGGAAACCCTGAAGCGTGAAGACGAAGCTAAAAGAATTGCTGACAAGCTCCTTGAAGACAAAGTAATCCTTCTTCTCAGGGATATGGTCAGAATCGATTACAAACAGGTGAGTGTTGAAGAGTTCAATAAGCTTTTTGAATAGAAATCAATGCATTGCACTGATTAAATTTTATTTTCATATCTTTGATATCAAATTTTAAGACCCTGAATATGAATTATCTTGACGATTTTGGCAAATATGCCCGCGATAAGCACGGTATCAGCAGCCTGACACTCCACAGGTACAATTCGATATGGAGCAGCTATATCTCACCGACAATCATTGAGGAAAGACAGCTCAATGTTGCTTCAATGGATGTTTTTTCGCGCCTGATGATGGACAGGATAATATTCCTGGGCCTTCCCATCGACGATTATGTGGCAAATATAATAGAGGCCCAGTTGCTTTATCTCGACTCGTCAGATCCGGGTAAAGACATTCAGATCTATTTCAACACTCCCGGAGGATCGGTTCATGCCGGCCTCGGAATATATGACACAATGCAATATATTTCTGCCGACATAGCTACCATTTGCACAGGCATGGCAGCATCGATGGGGGCTGTTCTTCTTACATCCGGGACAAAAGGGAAACGGTCGGCCCTGAGGCACTCGAGGATCATGATCCATCAACCTATGGGCGGATTCGAAGGGCAGGCATCAGACATTGAGATACAGGCACGCGAGATAATGAAACTCAAGAAGGAACTGTTTGAGATAATAGCCCTTCACTCCGGTAACACGGTCGAAAAGGTCGCGAAAGACTCCGACAGGGACCATTGGATGACCTCACAGGAAGCCAAGGAGTATGGCATGATCGATGAGATACTTCAGAAAACGAAACAATAATTACTCAACGATCCTTAATGGATAAGTGTTCATTCTGCGGCAGGACAAAGAGGGAGGCCAACATGCTTATTGCCGGTCTCGACGGTCATATATGTGACCATTGCATCGAGCAGGCTTATGGCATTATGAAGGAGGAGCTGGGAGCCAAAAAGGGGCCATCATTTGATACAGTTAACCTTCTTAAGCCGGCTGAGATAAAAAAATTCCTCGACCAGTATGTTATTGGTCAGGAGATGGCGAAAAAGATCATCTCCGTTGCTGTTTATAACCACTACAAGCGGCTGATGCAGAAGCCCGACAGCGATGATATCGAAATAGAAAAATCGAATATTATCCTTGTAGGGGAAACGGGTACGGGAAAAACCCTGCTGGCCCGGACTGTCGCCAAAATGCTCCATGTTCCCTTTACCATTGTCGATGCCACCGTACTTACTGAAGCAGGTTATGTGGGAGAAGATATTGAAAGCCTTCTGACAAGGCTGCTTCAGAATGCCGATTATGACGTCAAGGCAGCTGAAAAAGGTATAGTCTTCATCGACGAGATCGACAAGATTGCACGTAAAGGGGATAACCCATCGATAACCCGCGATGTATCTGGTGAGGGTGTTCAGCAGGGACTGCTGAAACTTCTTGAAGGATCGATAGTCAATGTTCCGCCGCAGGGCGGAAGAAAGCATCCTGAACAGAAAATGATACCTGTCGACACGAAAAATGTCCTCTTTATTTGCGGAGGAGCATTCGAAGGGATAGAAAAGACTATCGCACGCAGGCTCAACACACAGGTTATCGGATTCGGGGCATCAAAGGCAAGGGAGAGGGTGGATAAGGACAATCTCCTGCAATACATCGCACCCCAGGATCTGAGGGCGTACGGACTGATACCCGAAATTGTCGGACGACTGCCTGTACTGACACATCTGAACCCTCTCAGCAGAAAAGCGCTCAGGGAAATACTCACCGAACCTAAAAATGCCCTGGTTAAGCAGTATATCAAGTTGTTCAGAATGGATAATATCGAGCTCACCTTCGATGAAGATGTTCTCGATTACATTGTCGACAAGGCCATTGAGTTCAAACTGGGAGCCAGGGGATTAAGGGCTATCTGTGAGGCGGTCATGCTCGACGCCATGTTCGAGATGCCGTCGGCAGACACGCGTGAGCTTCTTATTACGAAGGATTACGCTGTTCACAAGCTTGCAAGGATCGACATGAAGATCCTGAAGGTATCCTGAGAATTCCGGCAGTTCACTGCGCCCGGCGGACTCCTGTCCTCTTTCTTTCGTAAACAACATAAGAATATGGGATCCCGTCATCTTCCAGCTGAAAATCCTCTCTTTCAATAACCTTCCATTTTCTCATATCGATTTCCGGAAACCAGACGTCGGCCGGGAGCTTCCTGTGAACGTGGGTAATATAGAGCCGGTCGGCAAGCGAAAGGAACTGCCGGTAAACCGTGCCGCCACCAATGACAAATATCTCATCGTCCCTGCCACATTTCGCCAGTGCATCCTCTATTGAATAAGCCGTTTCGGAGCAATCGATACACTCCCCGGGAATATCTGTAAGCACTATGTTCCTTCGGCCCGGGAGAGGTTTTCTTGGCAACGACTCCCAGGTCCTTTTCCCCATGATCACCGTTTTTCCGTAAGTGAGCCTTTTAAACCTCCTCAGGTCCTCCGGGATGTGCCATAAAAGCTCATTATCCTTCCCGATTCCCCGATCCTCAGCAATTGCCACAATAATTGAAATCATACAGAATATATTTATACGGAAATTTCTCCCTTAATATGAGGATGGGCTGTATAATCAGCAAGGGTAAGATCCTCAAATCTGAATTTAAGAATATCGGTTACCTCCGGATTGATCTTCATTACCGGAAGATCATAAGGTTCTCTGGTCAGCTGGATCTTAACCTGTCCGACATGGTTAAGGTAGATATGCGCATCGCCGAGAGTATGTACAAATTCCCCCGGTTTCAGTCCGGCAACCTGCGCAACCATGAGTGTCAGCAACGCATAGGATGCAATATTGAAAGGCACTCCAAGGAAAATATCACAGCTTCGCTGGTAAAGCTGACAGGATAATCTTCCGTCAGCAACATAGAACTGAAACAGCACATGACACGGGGGCAGTGCCATTTTATCCAGTTCTCCGACATTCCAGGCACAGACTATATGACGTCTCGAATCAGGTGATCCTTTAATGGATTCTATTACGCCGGTCAGCTGGTCGATCTTTCTCCCGTCTGCCGCCGGCCATGAGCGCCACTGGTATCCGTAGACAGGACCGAGGTTGCCCTCCCCGTCGGCCCACTCGTTCCATATCTTAACCCCGTTGTCTTTAAGATATTTTATGTTCGTATCGCCTGATATGAACCAGAGCAATTCGTGAATTATTGAGCCGACATGAAGCTTCTTGGTGGTCAGAAGCGGAAACCCCTTTTCAAGATCAAATCTCATCTGGTATCCGAAAACGCTCAGAGTGCCCGTGCCTGTCCTGTCTTTCTTTTCGGTTCCCGTTTTCAGCACATGATCAAGAAGTTCGAGGTATTGCTTCATTGTTGTCAGGCCATTCTTTTCTTCCTCTTGTCAATCTCATCCCTGATGGCTGCAGCTTTTTCGTAATCCTCGGTACTTACCGCTTCATCTATCATTTTGTAAAGCTCTTCGTCAGAAAAAGAATCAAAACCTGAACTGTCCGGGTCCGTCATTTTATCGGCATCGTCTGATGTACCTGCCCCGCCCTCTGTTGTTGTGATGGTTATGCCTGCCTTTTCGAGGATCTCTTCTGTAGTATATATCGGGCATCCGAATCTGAGAGCCAGTGCGACTGCATCAGAGGTGCGGCTGTCGATCGAATATTCCTTATCGCCGTTGGTGCAGACAAGCCTTGAAAAGAAGACTCCCTCTTCCAGCTTGTATATGTAGACCTCAATTAAAGAGATATTGAACTCATCTGCAAAACTTTTAAAGAGATCGTGCGTCAGAGGACGGGGAGGCTCAAGGTTCTCCAGCCTGATCACGATAGCCTGTGCTTCAAACCCGCCTATGATAATAGGGATCCGCCGCTCTCCGTTCTCTTCAATCAATATCAATGCATAGGCTCCTGACTGAGTCTGGCTGTAGGATATACCCAGTACCTTAAGCTTAACTCTGTTCATGTCAACTGTTTATGCCTCTGATAAATAATCTCTTAAACTTGTATCCAACAAATATAAAGATTATAGGTTTAAGACAGCATAAAAGAAACGATTTTTTTAGAGTCGGATAAAATCGCAGTTATATAATCAGGTGCGACGGGACGACGGGAAGACGGTGCGACGGGACTAAGGGGCGACGGTGCTACGGAACGACGGGGCGATGGTAAGGCGGTTCCCGAACCGGAAGGTACGGAGTTGAGAAAAAAATCAGGAGATGGGTTTGTAAATAATCGAATTTGTATATCTTTGCAATCCGAATTTGAATAAAATCCGGCGGGGCAGAATAAAGATATATTTCAACGCAATATACGCCTCACGGAGTAACTTAAAAACAGATTATAATGTACGCAATCGTAGAAATTGCAGGTCAGCAGTTTAAGGTGGAAGAGGGCAGAAAAATATTCGTTCACCGGCTTGAGGCTGAGACCGGAAAGGATCTTGAATTTGACAGGGTACTCCTTACTGAGGATAATGACAAGATAATGATAGGAGAACCCTTCATAAAAGACATAGTTGTTGAAGGCCGGGTATTGGATCATGTGAGGGGTGACAAGGTTATTGTTTTCAAGAAGAAAAGGAGAAAAGGATACAGGGTTAAAAACGGTCACAGGCAGAACTTCACTCAGATTGAAATAGTGCGGATCGGACAGAGAGGTGACGGCCCCAAAACCGTTCCTGAGAAAGCTGTTGAAGTAAAAGCGGAAGCTGAAAAGAGTGAAGAGACAGTTATTGAGACCAAGACTGCCGTGAAAAAAACAGCGGTTAATAAGACGGCAGAGAAAAAGACGGCGGAGAAGAAGGTTGAAGGGAAAAAGGAAGTGAAGGGAGAAGCCCCGGCTGAAAAAACGGCTGCCGGAAAAACGACCGGAAAGAAAACAGCTGTCACCAAGAGTACAGAAAAAAAGAGTGCGGAAAAGAAGCCTGCAGTAAAAAAGCCATCAGCCAAAAAATCAACTGAAGGAAATAATTAACTGCTGTTACAGAAATAACATCTAAATATTAAGAATTATGGCACACAAGAAAGGAGCAGGCAGTTCACGTAACGGCCGGGATTCCCAGAGTAAACGGCTGGGTGTAAAACTCTTCGGCGGCCAGGTTGTCAAAGCTGGCAATATCCTTGTTCGCCAGAGAGGAACAAAACATAATGCGGGATCGAACGTTGGCATTGGCAGGGACCATACCCTTTTTGCCCTTATCGACGGAGAAGTTGAATTCTCGAGAAAAAAGGACAACAAAACATTCGTATCCATTAAACCGGTAACTCAGTAAAGGATACCTGAAGATAATGCTCCTGTAATTCTTTGAAGGCACAAAGGAATTTCCGGGAGTTTTTAATAATTTTGCGGCAGGCTCAGGCCTGCTTTTTTTATTAATAATTAACCTGCCATGCTGACGATTAATCTGATCCGTGAAAAAAAAGATTTTGTTATTGAAAGGCTTAAGGTAAAGAATTTCGATGCGGGAGAGATTGTGGAAAAAATCATTCTGCTCGATTCTTCACGCCGGGAATTGCAGACCGGAACCGACTCTCTCCAGAGCGAGATGAACCAGATATCCAGAAAGATAGGAGCAATGATGAAGGATAATCCGGTGTCCGGTGCAGATGAGGCGAGAGCAAAAACCCATTTACTTAAGGAAGAGATAAGAAGTCTCTCAGAGAAGCTCGCGGCTGTTGAGGATGCGCTCAGGGAAGAGATAATCAGTCTGCCTAATCTCCCTCATGAATCTGTTCCTGCAGGACGCGGAGCAGATGATAATCTCATTGTCAGGGATGGCGGTGTGATGATGGAAATACCTTCTGATGCCCTCCCCCACTGGGATCTGATAAGGAAATATGACATAATCGATTTTGAGCTTGGAATAAAGCTTACCGGAGCAGGATTCCCGGTTTATAAAGGGAAGGGGGCAAAGCTCGAAAGAGCGCTTATCAGCTATTTCCTCGACCAGGCCGTTAAGGCTGGCTATACCGAAATCCTTCCTCCGGTGGTTGTCAACGAGGCTTCAGGTTTCGGGACAGGTCAGCTTCCCGATAAGGAAGGACAGATGTATCACATCGGGGCAGATAACCTCTATCTGATCCCGACCGCTGAAGTTCCCGTCACAAATATCTACAGGGACGTGATCCTGAATGCTGATAACCTGCCTGTTAAAAACGTTGCCTACACTCCATGCTTCAGGCGCGAAGCCGGATCGTGGGGTGCCCACGTGAGAGGACTGAACAGACTGCATCAGTTTGATAAGGTTGAGATAGTGCAGATCACCCATCCCGGCCACTCCTATGAAGCCCTCGAAGAGATGGTAACTCATGTTGAGGGACTGGTTTCATCCCTCGGCCTGCCGTACAGGATTGTAAGACTTTGTGGCGGAGACATGTCCTTCACCTCCGCCCTTACCTACGATTTTGAGGTCTGGTCGGCGGCTCAGAAGAAATGGCTTGAAGTAAGCTCAGTATCCAATTTCGAGTCGTTCCAGGCCAACCGGCTTAAGTGCAGGTTCAGGGAGAAAGGGGATAAACATACCCGTCTTGCACACACCCTTAACGGCAGCGCTCTTGCCCTGCCGCGCATAGTTGCAGCCCTTCTGGAAAATTACCAGACCGGCTCAGGTATAGTGATCCCGGACGTACTTATCCCCTACACAGGATTTAAAATAATTACCTGACCCTCTTATTCCCAGTCTTCTCCCCCCTTTCAAGGGGGGGCAGGGAGCAGGGAGCAGGGAGCGGAGAGCGGAGAGCGGAGAGCGTAGAGCGGAGAGCGGAGAGCGTAGATCCATTCAATCGTAACTATATGACAATCGGATAAATGAACCGGACCCGACAATCTTACATATACGCTTTGCTGGCGATATTCTTCTGGTCAACCATACCTACCACCTTCAAGCTGGGGCTGGAAGAAATTGACATATTGCCGATGCTAGCCATCGCCTCTGTTGCCTCCACCATTGCCCTGCTGATAATCCTTTTAATGCAGGGGAAACTGCATCTTGTCAGGGCCACAACGCGAAGAGATATCCTGAACTCCGCAATGCTCGGGTTCCTCAACCCCTTCCTCTATTATGTTATCCTTCTGAATGCTTACAAACTCCTGCCGGCACAGGTTGCCCAGCCCCTCAATATGATATGGCCCATAATCCTTGTTTTCCTTTCCGTGCCAATACTTGGCCAGAAGATCGGGATAAAGAGCTTTGTTGCCCTCTTCATCAGTTTTGCAGGTGTTTTTGTCATATCCACCCAGGGTAAAATCTTAAATCCGGGGCAATCCGACATTAAAGGGGTAATATTTGCCACAGGCAGTTCAGTTTTCTGGGCTTTATATTTCATTTTTAACGTCAGGGATAAGAGAGACGAAGCTGTAAAACTGTTTGTGAACTTCCTGTTCGGCTCTGCTTACCTGATCGCCGCCCTGGTAATTACAGGCTCATGGCCCGAACATCTGGGACTTAAAGGATCCATCGCATCGGTTTACGTCGGCTTCTTTGAAATGGGAATTACTTTTTACTTCTGGCTAAAGGCTCTGCAGTTAGCCGTCACTACCGACAAGGTAAGCAATCTGGTCTATCTCGGACCTTTCCTTTCACTTGTTTTTGTACACTTTATTCTCCACGAACCCGTTTATTATACAACTCCGGCAGGATTATTGCTGATAATCTCCGGGATATTGTTCCAGAACATAAACAATAAAACACGTCAATGATTTTTTTGAAATAATTTAACCGGGAATAGATTTATGGTGGCGATGAAAAGAATGTTATTGATACCAGCACTGGTTCTGTTATTATTCTCCTCCTGCAGAAAAGACGATCCTTCTCCGGCAACAGAAATAACTCCTGAACAGGCGAGGGACTCTCTTTATTATCTCATGAATGGGTGGTACTACTGGTATAAGGAGATGCCTGCTGTCAACAAGAGTGACTACGCCAATCCTTACAGCCTGATGGCTGCCATGACCTACAAACCCCTCGACCGATGGAGTTTTGTTGCCGATTATGATGAGTTCAATGCCCAGATGCAGGGCACTTTTGTCGGGCACGGAATCAGGATCGGTATCGACGAATCCGGCAAAGCCAGGATATCAATGATCTACTCTGGATCTGATCTTTACAAAGCAGGAGTACGCAGGGGATGGATAATTAAAACCGTGAACAACACCGATCTTGCCCCGATTATCATATCGGGTAACTCTGCGGCCTACAGCAGCGTGATAGGTCCTGCCAAACAGGGAATAACCAATATATTTGTCTTCGTGAAGCCCGGCGGGCAGGAGGTGACTATCGCCTCAACCAAATCGATGTTCACTGTCAATTCTGTCCTCCATTACGACACTCTTCACCTTTCAACCGGGGTAACCGGACATCTCGTGTTTGAATCGTTCATTGAGCCATCGACAGTTGAATTAATGACTGCCTTCAGTTTTTTTAAAACCAATGGAGTTCAGGATCTTATCCTCGACCTCAGATATAATTCCGGGGGGTATCTGTCTGTTGCTCAAGAACTTGCAAGCTATATTGCCGGGAATGGCCCTGCATCGGCCCAGGCTGTGTTCGCAAAGCTCACCTACAATGACAGGAGACAGGCCGCAAACAATACTTATAAGTTCAGGAACACCTCGCTCGGGCTAAACCTGACAAGGCTCGCAGTGATCACCAGCAGGGAAACAGCCTCTGCAAGCGAAGCTGTGATAAACGGGTTGAAACCTTTTGTCGACGTTCTGACAATCGGGGACACAACCACCGGAAAGCCAACCGGTATGAACGGATGGGATGTAGGAAAGAAATACTGGTTCTGGCCGGTCACTTTCAAAATAGTTAATAATAATAATGAAGGGGACTATTTTGACGGAATATACCCGTCAAAAGAAGTAACGGACGATATAACCCGCGATTTCAACGACAGGAATGAGCTTTGCCTCAGGGAGGCGATCAATTTCCTTACGACCGGTACGTTTTCGGTAAAAGGGTTCAGGGAATTCAGCCGGCACCCTCAGTTTTCAGAGAAGCCTGCCTGGATGAACAATGCCTTCGTTAATGGTAAACAGTAATAAACCTTCTGCAGTAAAGCCTTGGCAAAAAGCGCGAAAGAGAGGATAATTCTTGGCATCGATCCCGGCACAACAATAACCGGTTACGGTGTGATAAGATCTGCGGACCGCGGTCCGGAACTGGTGACGATCGGGTCTATCGATCTTTCCGGATTCAGTGATCATTACCTTAAGCTGAAGCATATTTTCGAGCGTACGGCCGGAATAATAGATGAATATCATCCTGATGAGCTGGCGATTGAAGCACCCTTTTACGGTAAGAATGTGCAGTCGATGCTCAAGCTTGGCCGGGCTCAGGGAGCGGCAATAGCTGCTGCCCTTACACGGTCGATCCCGATATTTGAATATGCTCCGAGAAAGATCAAGATGTCAATAACCGGACGGGGTGCCGCATCGAAAGAGCAGGTGGCCGCAATGCTGATGAGAATACTGGAATTCAGCATCACGGAAGTGAAACTTGATGCCACGGATGGACTGGCAGCGGCAGTGTGTCATTTTTACCAGACGGGCAATAAGAAGAGTACAAAAGGTTATAATAACTGGAAGGATTTCATAAACAAGAACCCTAAAAGAGTGAAATGATTCCCTCTTTTCAGACCACGGCATAAGCCAGGGCGACGACACTTACCTTCACGCCCCCGATCTTCAGCAGTTCCCCCGCACATGATTCAATTGTCGATCCGGTGGTGATGACATCATCAACAAGCAGGACATGCCTGCCTGCAACCTTTTCAGGATCAGTAACACTGAAGATCCCCTCCACGTTCGTCCACCTTTCATATCTCGACCTCCTTGTCTGTGTCCCGCTTACGGATACCCGGCTGACCAGATTGCTGCAAAGCGGCAGGCCGGTCACCTCAGATACCCCCAACGCAATTGAATCGCTCTGGTTGAAACCTCTCTGACGCTGTCTGGAAGGATGGAGCGGAACAGGAATGATTATATCCATCCCCTGTGTGAAGCCCGAGCTGCCGAGTGTTAAAGCATATATTCTTCCCAGCTCGGGACCTATTTCCCTTATGCCATTATACTTAAGATTATGAATTAGTTTCCTGATCCGGCTTCCGCGGGTATAGAATGAAAAAGCTGCAGCCTTCTCTATCAGGCACCTGCCCCAGAAAAGCCGGGCAACCGGGTTGTCGTCAGACAGGTGATAGTTTGTCCGTGGTATCTCAACATAACACCCGGTACATATGATCTTTTCGTTCCGTAAAAGATGGTCGCCGCAGGCAAAACAGAGCCGCGGAAAAAGGAGACTGATAAAATCATCCCACAATTCAGGAAAATATCTCATGCAGCGATTGAGACTTAATTACTGCAAAGATACTAAAGAATAACTTTTTCGCTTATTTTTTTTGCTGTTGCGCCGAACTCTTCCGGTGTGAACCGAAGCTTCGGCTTCCTGAAGTTTATATCCTCCATAACATCCATTGGCACAAGATGTACATGAACATGAGGCACTTCAAGTCCGATCACGGCTACTCCTATACGGTTGCAGGGGATTACCTCCTTTATGGCTTCGGCCACCTTTTTCGAAAAAAGCATAAGGCCCGATAAAACATCGTCATCCAGATCAAAAAAATAATCGGTCTCCTGCTTCGTGATCACCAGAGTGTGGCCTTCCCTCAGTGGGTTGATATCAAGAAATGCAAAATACCTGTCGTCCTCTGCAATTTTATGGCAGGGTATTTCTCCGTTGACTATTCTTGTAAAAATTGATGCCATTTTCTATAAACTGTACAGACGTGAATCAGATAGAAATAGAGATTATCTCGAACGGAATTACTCCCGACGGCACCTTGATATCTACCGACTCGCCTACCCTCCTTCCGATCAGTCCCATTGCAATAGGGGAATTAATGGCAATCTTCCCCTGCTTCAGGTTGGCTTCACTTTCAGGAACAAGCTGATATTCCATCACTATGTTGTTGTTCCTGTTCCTGATTTTGACCTTGTTCAGCAGCCTTACCGTCTCTGTGTCAACCCTCGACTCATCAATTATCCGCGAGCGGGCGGCAATATCTTCCAGCCTGGAGATTTTCATCTCAAGCATTCCCTGAGCCTCCTTGGCGGCAGAATACTCGGCATTTTCGGTGAGGTCGCCCTTATCGCGGGCATCAGCAATTTGCCTGGATATCAATGGCCTCTCAACCATCCTCAGATGATGGAGCTCTCCCAGTATCTTTTGCAATCCCTCTTCAGTTATGTAAATAACTTCTGACATTTCTACCTTCCTTATAAACAAAAAAATAAGAAGAATTCCGGGGTTTCCGGAACTCTTCATGTAACAAATATAATAAAAGAATTAATTATTTGCAAAAAAAAGCGGAGAAAAGAAGTCCCTGTGTAATATTTAATTTATGAATATCACTGTTTCCTGTATTTCCTGGCCGTTTTTTTTGAATTTGCCTTGATATTCTTTCTCCTTTCAATGCTTTTCTCGTCAGCCTCCTTCCTGTTTTGCAGCATGCGCTCCCTGACCTCAGACGTCTGTATTTCTACAGATCTTTGCCGGTTTCTGTCTACAAAATCTGCATACTCCTTTTTCAGTCTCTTTTCATTTCCGGCCTGCTTCTTTTTGGCTTTGGAGACACTGCGAGGTTCATTTATCTTTGTATTCTTTTTGCTCAGCGACTTGCCGTACAACGATCGTTCAGGATTGCGGTAAGAGTTCTTTCTGATTTTTTGAGCTTCACATATGTTTGACGTGGCAGTGATAATTATCATTAAGACGATGAACCTGAGCAGAAACTGATTATTCATATTTTTGAAGTTACAATAATGGTATTTATCTGACGTTAATTTAACGCCGGTTATCTTGATTTTATTTTCATATCTATGCTGACGGTCTCAAAAATAAAGCTTTTTTTGATAGTTACCTTAACGATTCTTGCACTGGTTTCTTGCAACAGGAAAAGCAATGATGTTATACCGGATGTATATGTCGACTTCAGGATCAATCTGTATGATCCGCAGTTCGTTAATCTTACTGCTATCGGCGGAGCCATTGCTGTTGACAAGAACACCAACAATATCGGGTATCCCGCAGCCGGGTTTAACGAGAACGGAATAATCATTTACAGCGGACCAGATGAGTTTTATGCATATGACCGCACATGCCCGCATGATTATGTTGTCAACGGAAAGAGCATAAGGGTGAATATTGATTTTATCCAGGCTGTCTGTCCGGAATGCGCCACTTCCTACGCGCTTTCAGCAACAGGCACTCCTTCCTCAGGTATAGGAAGGTACCCCCTTAAAAACTACAGGACGTCATTCGACGGCACCTGGATCAGGGTGTGGAATAAATGATATTCAATATCTGTAATGTTCCGGCTTGAACGGACCATTTTCAGGGATCCCGGTGTATTCAGACTGTTCTTTTGAAAGTTTAGTAAGCGTTATCCCGAGTTTTCCAAGGTGAAGCCGTGCCACCTCCTCATCGAGGTGTTTCGGAAGCCTGTAAACGCCGATCTGGTAGTCGTTCTTCCACAGTTCGATCTGGGCCAGGGTCTGGTTTGTGAAGGAATTGCTCATTACAAACGAAGGGTGCCCGGTGGCACAGCCAAGATTCACCAGCCGACCCTCGGCAAGTATGAATATCGCGTGACCGTCGGGAAAAACATATTTGTCTACCTGTGGTTTTATGTTTATTTTCTCAACTTCTTTAAGAGCATTAAGACTGTCAACCTGTATCTCGTTGTCAAAATGGCCGATATTGCAGACTATCGCCTGGTCCTTCATTCTTCCCATGTGTTCAGCAGTGATCACATCCCTGTTGCCTGTGGCAGTTACAAAGATGTTGCCCTCATCCAGGGAATCTTCAACCGTCTTGACCTCAAAGCCTTCCATAGCTGCCTGAAGGGCGCATATCGGATCGATTTCCGTAACGATAACCCGGGCGCCGTAGGCTCTCATCGATTTTGCGCTCCCCTTGCCCACATCACCGTATCCGCACACAACAACAACTTTTCCGGCCAGCATCACATCAGTTGCCCTTTTGATTCCGTCGGCAAGTGATTCGCGGCATCCGTAGAGATTATCGAATTTCGATTTAGTCACCGAGTCGTTGACATTGATGGCCGGCACGAGCAACTCCCCCTTTTCAAGCATCTGGTACAGCCTGTGAACGCCGGTGGTTGTCTCTTCCGAAATCCCCTTAAGCTCACTCACGGCACGGTGCCACTTGCCTGGTTCCTTCACAAGCAGCTCCTTAAGTGTTGAGAGTATCACCGCCTCTTCCCTGCTGGAGGGACTCTTTTCGAGGATTTCCGGGTCATTCTCTGCCCTGTAGCCCAGATGCACCAGGAGCGATGCATCCCCTCCGTCGTCGACAATAAGCGAGGGTCCCTTGCCTCCCGGGAATGTAAGAGCCTGAGCAGTACACCACCAGTATTCCTCAAGTGTCTCTTCCTTCCATGCGAACACCGGAATCCCGCTTGCGGCAATCGCGGCCGCAGCATGATCCTGGGTCGAAAAGATATTGCAGCTTGCCCATCGCACATCCGCCCCAAGCTCACTGAGCGTCTCAATAAGGACAGCGGTCTGTATGGTCATGTGAAGCGACCCGGTTATCCTGGCTCCCTTCAGAGGTTTTTCAGAAGAGTATTTTTCCCTTATTGCCAGTAATCCCGGCATCTCCTTTTCAGCAATCTCTATCTCCTTCCTTCCGAAATCAGCAAGAGAGATATCCTTTACCTTATATTGCAATTGCTCAGCCACTGAATACATTTTAGCAGGTTTTTAATTTTAAAGTGCAAATATAGCGAAATTAATGATGCTAAAAATCCTCTTCTTCAGGACAATAGTTTCAATGAATTCTGTCTGTCAAGCTCCATCTGCCTTGCAAGCTGGCCTGTATCAGCGAATCTCACGTTATCTCTCAGCCTGTAACGAAAGGTCACATCGATACCCATTCCATAAATATTATCTCCGAAATCAAAAATATGTACTTCGATGCTCATCGTTTGTGCCTTTCTGTTCACGGTCGGGTTTGTGCCGACACTGAGCATGCCGCGATGTGTAACATTACCAAGCTTCACCTCTACGGCATAAACCCCTTCCCCTGGTATCAGCTTGTACTCATCATCAGGCATGATATTGGCAGTCGGGAAGCCCAGGGACCTGCCAAGCTTACGGCCCTCCACGATCCTGCCGCCAAGAGTGTAGCTGTAACCAAGCAGGGAGTTGGCCTCTTCAAGCCTCCCTTCAAGCAGTAATCCTCTTATAAGAGATGAGCTTATGACAGTATTGCCCTGGCGCACACCCGGAACCTGTTCGATCCTCAAGGCTGACGGCCCTGTGAAACGTTTTATCATTTCAAAGCTCCCTTCCGCATTATTTCCGAAGTGGTGATCGTGCCCGATAATAAAATATGAGGCCCGGATCTTTTCAACCAGTATCTTCCGGAAAAACTCAACGGCACTCATCCTGCTGAATTCAGGGGTAAAATCTATAATAACCAGATGATCCGCCCTGCAGGCTTCAAGGAGCCGTATCTTCTCAGCGGGAGTCGAAAGGAAAACAGGTTTTACGCTCCCCTCCGACAGAACGAGCCGGGGATGAGGCGAAAAAGTGATCACAACGGATTCTCCTCCGGTCTCTTCCGCCCTCCGGGCAAGAATATCCAGAAGAGCCCTGTGACCCCTGTGCACACCGTCAAATATGCCTGATGTTACCACAGGAGCAGTGAAGGCAAGATTGTCATATCCGTAATGAATGACCATTTCGTATAATTGTATCTGCAAAATTAACAAA
>DIKJ01000124.1 GCA_002424525.1 Bacteroidales bacterium UBA5621
CAAAAGATCCCTGATGTAAGATACAGCTTTTACAGATATATCATTGCGATAGATCATTTCAGGAACGATCTGCAGATCACGGAGAACCGGATTAACGGGGAACCCGGGGGTATCGATGCCCTGGCATCGCTTATCAGCAACAGGAATTATGCCGTATATCCGTTCAGGACCGTTGGGGAAAAGTCACAGGACATTTCAGATGATCAGTACAGGGAGATGGTCACTAAGGGAAAAGAGCATTGTTACAGGGGGGATGTTTTTCAGATCGTTCTGTCGAGACAATTCTCACGGCAGTTTACCGGTGATGAGTTTAATGTTTACAGGGCATTACGCTCAGTCAACCCTTCTCCTTATCTCTTTTATTTTGATTATGGCAGTTACAGGATTTTTGGTTCCTCACCTGAGGCCCAGATCAAGATCCGGGACCGTAAAGCTTACATAAATCCCATAGCAGGTACTTCCAGAAGGACGGGTGATGACGAGAATGACAAGATGATTGCCGAGAGGCTCTCCTATGATCTGAAAGAGAATGCCGAACATATTATGCTGGTAGATCTTGCCCGCAACGACCTTAGCAGGTTTGCTTTCAATGTAAAGGTCGAAAACCTGAGGGAGGTTCAGTTCTACTCTCATGTAATTCACCTTGTTTCATCAGTATCGGGCGATCTGAGGGAGGGATCGGATATATCTGATGTGCTGACCGCTACCTTTCCGGCAGGCACTCTGTCGGGAGCTCCAAAGCACATGGCCATGCAGTTGATCGACAGGTACGAAAGCGGGCGGCGGGGCTACTATGGTGGTGCAATCGGCTATATTGATCTGCGGGGAACCGCCAATCATGCAATAATGATAAGGACTTTCCTCAGCAAAGGCAATACCCTCTACTACCAGGCCGGTGCAGGGATAGTGGCCGGATCGAATGAGAACAACGAACTTAATGAAGTGTCGCACAAACTCGGCGCCCTGGAAAAGGCAATTGAAATAGCAGGAGGCATAAAATGAAAAGAATATTAGTTGTCGACAATTACGATTCGTTCACCTATAATCTGGTGCACGCTATCGAAAAGCTTACCGCGACCTGTCCGGATGTTTACCGGAATGATGAAATTACCGTTGAAGCCGCCGGGAAATATGACAAGATCCTGATCTCACCCGGACCGGGAATCCCTTCCGAAGCCGGAATCTGCCTTGATCTCATAAGGCATTACGCCTCATCAAAGAGCATTCTGGGGATTTGTCTCGGGCATCAGGCTATCTGTGAAGCCTTTGGCGGCAGGATACTGAATCTCAGCACTGTTTATCACGGCGTAGCGTCACCTGTACGTATTAAAGTTCCGGATGATCCGCTCATGAGGAACATTCCGGGTATTATTATGGCAGGACGATATCATTCCTGGGTTGTATCAAGGAAACATCTGCCGGAGTGTTTCATTGTCACCTGCGAAGATGAGAACGGCATCATTATGGGCATCAGTCACAGGGATTATGATATAAAAGGTCTTCAGTTCCACCCCGAATCCGTGCTTACCGAAAAGGGGTATGAAATTATCAAGAACTGGCTTGATATTTAATCTCACAACAGCTTCCGGATATCTGAAATGTTTTTCTGATTTAAAGTAACTCACAACTAAACAATTACTGAAAATGCGTAAAATTCTCGACCACCTTATCAATCAGGGAACTCTTGACCGGTCTGAAGCGGGTGAAGTACTGACCAGCATAGCAGGAAATAAATACTCTGAATCCGAAATAGCCGCTTTCATTACAGTTTACCTGATGCGCAGCATAACAGTTGAAGAGCTCTCGGGCTTCAGGGATGCACTGCTCAGCCTCTGTATAAAAGCCGACCTGTCAGATTTTGACACCATTGATGTATGCGGCACCGGAGGGGACGGTAAAGACACGTTTAACATTTCAACACTGACAACATTTGTTCTGGCCGGTGCCGGGATCAAAGTGGCAAAACACGGTAATTACGGAGTAACCTCAGCCTGCGGGTCATCCAATATCCTTGAATATTACGGGTATAAATTCTCGACTGATAATGATAAACTGAAAAGAGAGCTTGAACTGAGCGGCGTTTGCTTTCTGCATGCCCCGCTTTTCAATCCTGCAATGAAGAGCGTGGTGCCGGTACGGAGAGCTCTCAAAGTAAAGACTTTCTTTAATATGCTGGGCCCTCTCGTAAATCCCTCCATGCCGGGCAAACAATTCATAGGGGTATACAGCCTGGAACTGGCACGTTTGTATAATTATCTTCTGCAGACCTCCGATATCCGTTATGCAATCGTTCACAGCCTCGACGGATATGATGAGGTTTCTCTGACCACCGGATTCAAATATATTCTTAACGGGGCAGAACAGATAATCACCCCTGAAATGCTGGGATATGAAGTTACTGATCCTTCGGAACTGAAAGGAGGGAAAACCATTGCCGAAGCTGCAGGCATATTTATGGACATTCTTGAAGGAAAAGGCACAAAAGCCCAAAACAATGCAGTAATAGCCAACTCGCAACTTGCTATTCAATGTTTCGGTTCTCCTGGATCGCCGGATGAATGCAGGGAAGCATCAGAAGAGTCCCTGTCCGGGGGCAAAGCACTTGAATCATTCAGGAAACTAATTGAAATGCAGTAATGACAATTCTCGAAAAGATTATCGAAAGCAAAAGAACAGAGGTCAGGGATCAAAAGATCAGGACACCGTACCGCGATCTTGAACAGAGCATACATTTCTGCGGAAAAACCCTTTCCCTGTCAGGATCGTTAACTGCCGGGAACTCAACCGGGATCATTGCCGAGTTTAAAAGAATCTCCCCGTCAAAAGGGATAATCAATACCGTTTCAACAGTAGAGGAGGTAACAACCGGGTATGCAGGCTCCGGAGCGGCTGGCCTTTCTGTCCTCACCGACTCAAAATTTTTTGGCGGAAGCTGCCGTGACCTCACTCTTGCAAAGGAATTAAATTCAATTGCTGTTCTTCGCAAGGATTTCATAATTGATGAATTTCAGGTTATTGAATCAAAAGCTGCAGGTGCAGATGCAGTTCTGCTTATTGCGGCCGTTCTCCGGAGAGATCAGTTCCGTCAGATTGCTGTTCTGGCAAAATCGCTTGGCATGGAGGTGGTGCTTGAGGTGCACTCAGCTTCAGAGATTGAGATGGCGGATGAGAATGTTGACATCATCGGAGTTAATAACCGCGATCTGAAAACATTCAGGGTGAATATTGACACTTCTGCGGAGATGGCAGAAAAGATCCCCGGGCATTTTGTTAAAATCTCGGAGAGCGGTATCTCCTCACCCGAAACGGTAAACTTACTGAGGCAGGCAGGTTACGACGGATTCCTGATAGGAGAACTTTTCATGGGTAGCGGGGATCCCGTCGCTGCGTTTTCCCGGTTTGTCAGAGAAATAAAATAATACTATGCTGAAGATCAAGGTTTGCGGTATAACCGATCCTGTAAATGCGTCGAAGGTAGCCGGGACCGGTCCTGACTATATGGGATTTATTTTTCACCCCGCATCAAAACGTTACGTCGGACCTGTTCCCGACACAACCCTTTTCAGCAGAATCCCCTGCGGAATATTGAAAACAGGTGTTTTTGTGAATGAGCACCCAGGGATCATCACTGCAACTGTCCTTGACTATGGGCTGGATATTGTACAACTGCACGGAAATGAATCTCCCGGCTATTGCAGATCGCTCAGGGAAGCGGGACTGAAAATCATCAAGGCTTTCCGGATGAATCCGGAGTTTAATTTCAGGATCCTTCAATCGTATGAAGAAACGTGCGAGTATTTTCTCTTTGACACGTTCACAGAAAGCGGAGGCGGAAGCGGTCTGAAATTCGACTGGAAGATTTTAGATAATTACTTACATGACAAACCCTTCTTTCTGTCGGGAGGGATTGGACCCGGTGATATTCAAAAGATTAAAGAAATCAGGCACTTCTCTTTCCTTGGCGTCGACATTAACAGCCGGTTCGAGATAAGCCCTGGTATTAAAGACCACAGAAAAGTGGACGATTTTATTAAACTCGTGAAAAACAGCGAATTATGAAATATCATGTTGATGAAAGAGGATATTACGGAGAATTCGGCGGGGCCTTTATTCCGGAAATGATGTACCCCAACATCAGGGAGCTAAGAGAGAATTACATTAAGATCCTTGATGATAAGGGCTTCAGGGATGAGTTTTCGACTCTGCTGAAGGAATATGCCGGAAGGCCCTCTCCCCTGTTCCATGCCCGCCGCCTCTCAGAGTTTTATAATACACAGATTTTACTCAAGCGCGAAGATCTTAATCATACCGGAGCGCATAAGATCAACAATACGATCGGACAGATCCTTATTGCAAAAAGGCTCGGAAAGACCAGGATAATAGCCGAGACCGGTGCCGGACAGCATGGTGTCGCAACGGCAACAGTTTGCGCCCTGATGGGTCTTGAATGTGTTATTTTCATGGGAAAGCTCGATGTTGAACGACAGGCGCCCAATGTTCTCCGGATGAAGATGCTGGGGGCCCGGGTCGTTCCCGTGATCAGCGGAAACATGACACTGAAGGATGCTACCAGTGAAGCTATCCGCGACTGGATCAATAATCCGGATGATACTTATTATATTATAGGTTCAGTGGTCGGACCCCATCCGTACCCCGACCTTGTTGCACGACTTCAGGCTGTTATAAGCGAAGAGATTATGTGGCAGATAATGGAAAAAACCGGAAGGCCGGAACCTGATTATTTGCTGGCATGTGTGGGTGGCGGAAGTAATGCAGCCGGTTCTTTTTATCATTACCTTGATAATGACAATGTTAAACTGATCGCTGTTGAGGCTGCGGGTCTGGGAACCGATAGCGGGGAGACAGCTGCAACCATTGCAACAGGTTCTCCCGGCATTTTGCATGGCAGCAGAACAATGATCATGCAGAATGATGACGGGCAGATTACGGAGCCATACTCTATTTCTGCTGGTCTTGATTACCCGGGAATAGGACCATTGCTGGCATGGCTTGACAGATCACACAGGGTCTTTTTTGATAGTGCAACCGACCGGGAAGCACTTGCCGCTGCGTTCAGGCTGACCCGCCTTGAAGGGATAATACCGGCGCTTGAACCAGCGCATGCCCTCGCCATCCTGGATAAAATAAGGTTCAGACCTGATGATGTGGTGGTTGTGACAATCTCGGGCCGGGGCGACAAGGATATGCAGGCTTATATTAAATATATGAATGACATGAGCTTATAAACAAAATCAAAATTAAATTCCTAATAAACAATAAGAATGAACCGTATTGACAAATTGTTCAGGAATAAAAAGAATAACATACTTTCAATATACTTCACTGCAGGTTATCCTGAGCTAACCTCTGCTGAAGGAATAATTAAAGATCTTTGCGCGGCAGGGGTCGACATGATCGAGATAGGCATGCCTTTCTCGGATCCGCTGGCTGACGGTCCGGTACTGCAGCAAAGCAACTGTGCCGCCCTGAAAAACGGTATGAACATTCACCTGCTTTTCACCCAGCTTGAGAATATCAGAAAAGAGGTGTCAATTCCTCTTATCCTGATGGGATATTTAAATCCTGTTCTGAAGTACGGGATGGAGAAGTTCTGCCTCAAATGTGCCGCAACGGGAATTGATGGTGTCATCATCCCGGACCTTCCTCCTGAGGTATGGACAGAACAATTCAGGCCGGTTTTTGAGAAATACAACCTGTATAATATATTTCTTATCTCGCCCCGTACTGATGATGACCGTATAAGGAAGCTTGACTCTCTGTGCCGTGGATTTCTTTACATTGTTTCATCCTCATCCACGACAGGGAAAAGTGAAGGCTTTGATCAGGCAAAGGTTGAATACCTGAAAAGATTGCAGGGCATGGATCTTAAAAATCCCGGTCTGACCGGCTTTGGAATATCGGATGCTGATAGTTTTTCCCAGGCCTGCAGGTATTCACAGGGAGCGATAATAGGAAGTGCTTTCGTAAAGAGGCTGGGTGAAAAAACGGCAGAATCTCTCCCTGTAAGAGATTTTGTAAATAGCATCATCAGTGCCTGACTCGCAAAGCGGAGAGCAATTGTATGAAATCGGATAATAATGATTACTTTTAAAAAAACAAATAAACCAATGACCTCATTTAAAGACATTACTTCATCAGGAAAAACCTTGTTTATACTGGTATTAGTGGCAGGTATTACTACTCTGTTTTTTACCGCCTGTAAAACCGGAGATTATCCCAGAAAACCTGACCGCCTTGGATCGGGTAAAGTCAGGTGGGCGGAATCACTGACTCCGGACGGCTGGACTATGGTAACAAATGAAGGTGGGGCTACCCTCGGATATTCAAAGAGTTCCGGGCTTCAGCTTATCCAGTCTGACGGATACGCGTTCAAAGATCTCAACAGGAACAACATGCTGGATCTGTTTGAAGACTGGCGCGTTGACTCTGACACAAGAGCGGCAGCCATGGTTGACGAGATTCCGGTTGAGCAGATGATGGGCATGAAGATGAATCCATTCGGCATGGGGAGTGTCAACGCTGATGCACTTGATAATACAATTAAGAGTGCCCTGGATCTGGGTTACAGACAGCTACGGGCACCTGGTGCGAATACCTCCGGGAGAGTAAAGGCTTCTTGGAACAACATGGTACAGGAGTACATAGAGACCCTTGATAATATCGTCTGTATTCCTGCGGTCTGGATAGCTGACCCAAGATCAGGAGATGTATCCGAATGGCCAAGCAACGTTGCTATGGCGGCAACGTTTGATCCTGAAGTCGGAGCTGAATACGGAAGAGTGATGTCAAAAGAATGGCGCGCTATGGGAATATCCATGCAGGTTGCGACACAGATGGACCTGGCTACAGAACCACGATGGAAACGTATCTCCGGTACCTTCGGCGAAGACCCCGCCCTGTCTATGGATATGGCCAGAGCCGTAATAAACGGATGGCAATCTACCTACGACGCAGACGGGAATGATCTGGGCTGGGGAGAACACAGTGTGAACAACCAGATGAAGCACTTCCCCGGAGACGGCGCTGCAGAAGGCGGTCGCGAATCGCATACGCGCGACGGGGCATACAACGTATTCCCGGGTGGGCAGTTCTGGACTCATGTCCTGCCGTTTGCTGCATGTATGGAATTGCCGGGCAAGACTGAAATTGTAACGGCTGCCATGACGAACTTTTCCGTAGGGATTGAAGCGGATGGTTCGCCAGTTGGCGGAGAGCGTGTCGCCACAAGCTACAGTTCATACAAAATCAACACCGTGCTGAGGGAAATGTATGGCTGGGATGGCTATATCCTGACGGACTTCGGGATCATTACAGGCAAGAATTTCGGTGTGGAAGATCTGACTCCGGCTGAATGCATGCTGGAGATCCTGAAAGCCGGATGTGATGCCTTCGGTGGCGAGGGCCGGAACGGCAAGGAGAGCGTGGATCTGGCTATGGAGGCTTATGGACTCGGGGTTAAGAAGCTTGGCGAAGAAGCAATGAACGAGATAATGAGGCATTCCACCGAAAGAATCCTGAGAACCCACTTCAACATCGGCATTGTCGAAAATCCATATCTCAACCTCGAAATAGCCGAAACAGTTCCCAACAATGCGGAGCATAATGCCGCAGGATACCAGGCAATGCTCAGATCTGTCGTGATGCTGAAGAACAGCGGCGGCATTATTCACCGGGCATCGGCAGGAGCAGTTAAACCGACCGTGTATATCCCTATGGTTTATTCAGCGGCGACTACCGGGCGGGGAGCCAGGCCTGCATCTGTCAAACCGGTATTCGATCCCGAAGCAGCCGCAGAGTACTTCAATGTCGTAACTGACGCGCTGGCCACAAAACTTACAGGCCCGGCGGATGAGAAGGGCAATCGCACGGTATCGCCAAAAGACATCATACGTGCTTCTGCAGCACAAATAGCCCGGTGTGACTTCGCTCTTGTCAGGATAACCAGTCCTCAAAACGGGAATCCGACATACATGGGGTTCGGAGGCATTACGACCGACGGCAACAAATATACATATCTGCCAATTTCACTGCAATATCGTCCCTACACTGCAAACTCAGAATTCGTGCGCAGGGAGTCTCTCGGCGGAGATATGATCGAAGTGACAGAGACATCACCGGAAGGTTATGGCAGTTTAAAGTCACTTGTAAAGGAGAATCGCTCATATTTCGGCAAGACCGCAATCATCAGGAATGAAAGTGATCTGGATCTCGTTCTGAATACCGCATCAGCGGCAGGCAAGGTCATTGTTGCTCTGGACGTGTCAAGTCCAATGGTATTCAGGGAATTCGAGAGCAAGGTCGATGCAATACTTGTGGGATTCGGTGGTGACAGGTCAGCCTTTCTGCCCGACAAGGCATTCCTTGAGATTATTGCCGGTCAGGTAGAGCCGTCAGGGCTACTGCCTCTTCAAATGCCTGCGAATATGGAGACCGTAGAGGCGCAATTCGAGGATGTACCGCGGGATATGAAATGTCATGCTGACAGCGACGGCAACACTTATGATTTTGCATTCGGACTGAACTGGTCGGGCGTGATCAAGGACGGCCGCACTGCAAAGTATGATGTTCCTCCGATTGTCGGCGAACCACCTAAGTAAATCTAAACGTTGCTTTTCGATTTGTGGGGCGTACTGGAATCGAACCAGTGACCTCTTGCCTGTCAAGCAAGCGCTCTGAACCAACTGAGCTAACGTCCCGTAATGTTTCCCCCGCAAAAATAATAATTTTTCTTATCCGTTTTCCCGCCAGTCAGATTAAGTCTCAGGAAAAATCAAATCCCGATATGAAAGCCGGGGCATCGTAGAATTGCTCCTTCTCCTCATCAGTCATATTGACGAAACGCACATAAACCAGTCCGGGCTTGGCGTTGAGCATACGGTTCAACGATCCCATCTTCACATCCCACTTCAGCTTCTCAAATAAGCTGCTGCGGTCGTCGAGCCATGTAAGAGCCGTGTTATAGCCCTCGGCGGCACATATCGATTCGAAAAGATCGGCCAGCACTTCCTCCCGTCCGGGTTTGCACCAGATGGCATCAAAAACCATGTGGCGGAACATGCCCGGCTGAAAAAGCCGCCGGTAATATGGCGTCACAGGCAGGACTTTCATCATCACCCAGCCCCATATTCCCGGAACCTCATATATCTTATAAGCAGAAGGAAGGGCACAGACCCCCGCGATTATCTCATCTCCTTCCGTCAGCACGTAATACCTGTTATCCTCGAAAGTATGATCGATACTGAAAAGTGAATAATCCCTGTAAAACTCTTTCAGCA
>DIKJ01000106.1:0-764 GCA_002424525.1 Bacteroidales bacterium UBA5621
GCCCTGTTTACTTCGTGTATCAGCTTATATGTCCCTCCACCGCCCGCATCAACAAGATCGGAGAACGAAGCCATGTTGCCTCTTATCCCGATAGTGCGCTGAAGCTCCTTATTCGTTACCCTGATCACCGGAACTCTTTGCCAGTTGTAAAAATCGATATATAATCCCAGGAAAAACTGCATCGGTGTTAATCCTTCAAACCTGTTCTCCCTGGTCACTTTCCTCATTATGTCACTGCTCAGGGTGATAAGGGGCTTCGTCCTTCCCCTCTGGTCCTGGACAAGTACTTTTCCGAATTCGTCAGCACATGCTCTGTCGGGGATAAGCTTCTGAGCGCTTACAGAATTAAACCCTGTGATGATTATCAGAAAGATAACGGCAGCAGCAGTTTTTCTCAGCGGGGAATTCCAGTTCCCTGCATCTATCCTCTGAAAAACCGATTTCCTGTTAAAAAGCGACAGGAGGATGAAAATGATCATAACAGCATAGCCTGTATAAGTGACGATCATGCCGGCCATATCCTTGTTTACCGAAAGAATGGTGCCCTTTTCATCGGTATCATATGATGCCTGGTAGAAACGATATCCTTTGTATTTCAGTACATTATTCATAAAGATTGAATATGGTTTCACCAGGTCATTCTCAGAATCTGTCAGAGTGATCTCGCTCCTGTAGCCTGACGGGCTCTCCGAGCCCGGATACTTTTCAAGAATAAACTCGTCAAGCTTAAGGCTGAAGGGAAGTATCCTTATATCAGGTCCGTA
>DIKJ01000106.1:791-5709 GCA_002424525.1 Bacteroidales bacterium UBA5621
GTCCAGAGGATCGCTTTCCCACATATGGAGGCTGGCTGTTTCATCATTCGAGAAAACATGAAAAACAAACACATTCTTTCCCATGCCTTCATGACCTGTTCCAAGGGGCATTAGCCGCGTGGTCGCTGAAACTGACATCTCCTGCGGAACTATCCTGACATTCCGGATATCTGTAATTTTCATCTTCTGTAGCGGCATCAACTCTCCTGCCTCAACATTCCTTTTCTCTCCCGTCATCATGTTCATCTCTTCGGCCGGATAGACAGAAGACATACTGAATGCTCCTGAATCGAGAGTGATGGTAATATCAGTCTTGTCAGCCGAAACAAACCCCACACTGAGACCATGCACCGTTTTTGTTTCGCCTTTTCTGAGGATAAGCTCTTCTCTTCCCCTCATCTCGTCGGAGACAAGGAGCGACACCATCGGTTCGCCACCGGGATCGTCCACGATCACCTCTGAGGCGTTTTGTATGATCCGGGCCAGAACGATCTCATAATCATCCCCTGCGGCTGTGAATTTCTTTTTGTAGTTATCAGCCGAAACAGTCGTCATCGAATATTTGCCGGAATGGCCCGAGATAACAGCTCTGTCACTGTCATACAGGCTGTAACCCAGAAACCTCTCACCGGAAAGGCATCTGTTAACCGTCTCACCCTCGCGGATATGCATGGTGCCTTCCCATCCGGTATACCTGGTTATTCCGGCTCCTGCAATGATTATTATAAATGAGGCATGAAAAAGAAAGACTGTAAGCTTTGCCCTCCTGTAGAGTTTCATCGTAATGATCTGACCGGCCATATTAATGACCAGAAGAAGCAATATAAGCTCAAACCATCTTGTGTCATAAACGAAATTAAAGGCAGCTGAAAGCCCGTAATCATTTCCGATAAAAGTGGCAACAGCCATCGACACGGCAAATATTAACAGCATCATCCCCATGAAAACAGGAGAAAACAGAAATTTCATGATCTTCATAACAATATATTATTAGGGCACCTTTCAGGCCTGCCTGCAAGATAGTTATATCAGGTGTGAGTTTTACAGCTTACTGGGATCCTTGTCAGAATTTATAAAGATTGTCCTCAATAAGCTTGTCCGCAATCCTCCGTCTGGCATCTTTTATATTTACCCCTGCGACCCTTGTCAGGTTTTCAATACCGCCTGTCAGCTTTGAAGCATTATCGGGGGTGGCAAACGAATGTACCGCATCTGTTGCTGACTTTCGTATCTTTGCCGCTGTATCGTAAGCATTTACATCAAGAATATCCCTGTAGACGGGAAGGACGCCTTTCATCGACTCAAGTTTCTCTACTCTGAGCTTCAGTGATTCTAGGATATATATACCCATTATCATTTCGGCAATATTGTTTAGAACCTCCTGCTCGTACACCAGGCTCTTCCCGAATTGTCCGGAGGCTCCGTGAATAGTTATGAGTGCAGCCTTTTTAAAGTTCCTGATGTATCTTCCTTTTTCCTGGAAATAATCCTCTCCTTCTCTCCTGCCCTCATCAGCGCCTTCAATATTGCCGTATATTTTTGCAGCCTCACCGAAAAGATCGAAATCGCCCTTCATCGCGCGCTTCATCGCGGTGTCGGCTACCAGGAGGCGGTTTATCTCATTGGTTCCTTCAAAGATCCTGTTGATCCTCGAATCGCGGTACCCTCTCTCCACATCCATCTCTGCAGAGTAACCCATCCCACCGTAGATCTGAACGGCCTCATCTGCAATGAAATCAAGCATTTCCGATCCGTCTACCTTAAGTATGGCAGCCTCAACCGCATAATGGCTTATTGCTTCAATCGAGGCGCGGTTCTTGTCGCCGCAGTCTGATTTCAATTTTACCATCAGATCATCTATATCTATACTTACCCTGTAAACCGCTGATTCTGAGGCAAAAAGCCGGATAACCTGCTCGGCCAGCTTATGTTTTATAGCTCCGAAGGTCGAAATGAGGACTCCGAACTGCTTTCTCTCATTCGAGTATCGTACCGAGTCGGTGATTGTTTTTTTTGCCGCTCCGATGACATTTGCTCCAAGCTTTATCCGGCCCATGTGCAGTATGCTGAGTGCGATCCTGAAGCCTTCCCCTCTTTTCCCCAGAAGGTTTTCAACGGGAACCTTAACGTCAGTAAAGTATATCTGGGCGGTTGATGAGCCTTTGATCCCCATTTTATGCTCATCCGGACCGATTACGACCCCGGGGCTGTTGCTGTCGACGATAAAGGCGCTTAGAACCCTGTCGCTGTCGATCTTTGCAAACACAACCAGTGTATCGGCAAACCCTGCATTGGTTATCCACATCTTCTGTCCGTTGAGGATGTAATATTTACCGTCCTCTGAAAGTGTTGCGTTCGATTTGCCCGAGTTTGCGTCACTCCCTGCTCCTGGTTCGGTAAGGCAATATGCTCCCAGTAACTCGCCTGTCGCCAGTTTCGTCACATATCTTTGCCTTTGATCCTCATTGCCATAATAAAGGATAGGCAGGGTTCCTATACCACAGTGGGCCATAAAAGCGACTGAAAATGAGAAGCCTGCTCCTGTCGTTTCGGCAACCAGCATCTGTGTAACGAACGACTGGCCGAATCCGCCGTATTCTTCAGGGATGGAGATCCCCATCAATCCAAGTTCCCCCGACTTCTTAAGAATATCTTTCATGAGCTCCCTGTCGCCCTTCTCCAGTGCGACAATGTTCGGATAGACCTCGGCTTCAAGGAAATCCTTGCAGGTCTGAGAGATCATTGTCTGTTCCTCGTCGAATTCCTCGGGAATAAAAATATCCTTTGCTTCAATTTCATCAACAAGAAATTCACCGCTTTTCAAGATTTTTCTGTTTTCCATTGTTGTCAGATTATTTGGAATGATTTATAATTTCATTGAAAGTGCAACAAGTTCGGCGATGTCGAGATTCCTGATCTCTTCTTCCCTGTTTTTGTACTTCAGCCCGTCGGTGAGCATTGTCATGCAGAAAGGACAAGCCGATGCGATCACTGAGCACCCCGTATCCAGCGCCTCTTCAGTCCTCTCGATAAATACCTCCTTATCGCCTTTCTCAGCTTCCTTGAACATCTGTGCCCCTCCGGCGCCACAGCACAGGGCATAACTCCGGTTTCTCCGCATCTCTGTCAGACTGCCCGTGATGTTTTTCAGTATTGACCGGGGTTCGTTATAAACGGAGTTTGCCCGTCCCAGGTAACAGGGATCGTGATATGTGACTGACGAAATCCCTGAGGTCCCATTAAGTTGCAGTTTCCCATCTGCTATCTTTTTGTCAAGTAACTGAAGATAGCTGATAACTTCATAATTGCCGCCCAGATCAGGATATTCGTTACTGAATATGTTGTAGCAGTGAGGGCATGTTGTAATGATTTTTTTCACATCATAGCCCCTGAACAATTCAATCAGCTGGAGGGCCTGCATCTGGTAAAGCATTTCGTTGCCGGCCCGTCTTGCAGGGTCACCGGTGCAAGTCTCTTCACTGCCCAGCACGGCATAACTTATCTTAAGATGATCCAGTATTTTTGCAAATGCCCTTACCACTTTTTTGTATCTGTCGTCGAAAGCCCCTGCACAGCCAACCCAGAAAAGATATTCCGGTTTTTCACCCCTTGCATGAAGATCTGCCATCACCGGGACTTTAAATTCAAGTTCCCTTGCCCAGAGAAGCCTGTCTTCAGATGAGTACTGCCATGGTGCCCCGTTATTCTCGATATTGCTGAACAGGGCCTTCAGTTCTCCCGGGGCCGATGCCTCCTCGAGAACCAGGTACCTGCGCATCTCTATGATCAGCTCCGGCTGGTTAATGTTCACCGGACACTCGCGTGCGCAGGCATTGCAGGTTGTACAGGCCCATAGCTCCTCTTCGGAAATATAGTCCCGCAACAGCGATCTGTTGTCGTTGTGACCCCTGCCATTAGCGACCATCAGAGGGCCCTTTTCCTTCATCCTTGCTCTCAGGTCCATCATTATCTTTCTGGGCGATAGCTTTTTACCGGTTATGTTGGCCGGGCAGACCGAGGTGCATCTTCCGCATTCCGTACATGACAATGAATCAAAATAATTCTTCCAGGTAACATCCTCTGCATCCCTCACCCCGAACCGCTCAGGCGGAGTATCTGAGGCAGATTCGGCAAATGCAGTTGCCGGATCGAGCATCAGTTTAACCTCCCTGGTAATGTTGTCCATATTGACCAGCTTGCCGGACGGCCAGAGCCGCGAGAGGAATACATTCGGGACCGACATGAACACGTGAAAATGCTTGGAATAGGGAAGGTAGTTGGCAAAGAAGAAGATAAGCAGAATATGTGCCCACCACGAAATTTCATACATGGTGTGAAACCCTGCAGAACCCAAACCCGGAAAGAGGAGGACCAGCAAACTGCTTACAGGATATATCCCCTCAGCAGATCCGCCTGCAAGATTTCGATAGCCGGAATATCCGGTGTTCATCGAAAGAAGTGAGATCATAAGAAGGAGGATCAGGGTAAGCGCCGCAGCGGCATCAAGATGCGATCTCCTCTTCATCTCGGTCCCCTCGAACCTGGCAATATGCATGAACAGACGCCGGAAGAGGAATATGATGATCGAGACAGCTACAAGTAGCGCGAAAATATCACCCCCGGCCATGAGTATGTCATATACCGGTCCAAGGAACTTCAGGACCCTTTCGCTTCCCGTAGCACCATCTATTACCATTTCGATGCTTCCGAATATTATGATACAGAAGCCCCAGAATACCAGTGCGTGGAAGAAACCGGTCACCGGGCGCCTGAAAATCGTGGTCTGGCCAAAAGCGACCTTCATCATGATACCGAACCGTCTCCCGAAATCCTTAACAGGGAATGCAGGTCTGGTGAACCTGAAGTACTTTATAAGCCTTCTTATTGTATAAAAGAAAACTGCGAACGTAATCAGAAG
>DIKJ01000106.1:5717-16467 GCA_002424525.1 Bacteroidales bacterium UBA5621
CATTATCCCTACCTTCCCTTGATGCTACGTACTGCTTCCACGAGCTTCGGCAGGACTTTCATTGCATCGCCGACAATCCCGTACTGTGCCGCCTCAAAGATCGGAGCATCCTTGTCGGTATTGATCGCCACAATATATTTTGATGAGCTCACTCCTGCCAGGTGCTGTGTAGCGCCTGATATCCCGACAGCAATGTACAGATTGGGAGCAATTATTTTTCCTGTCTGACCCGTATGTTCTTCATGAGGCCTCCAGCCTTCATCGGAGACCGGCCTTGAACATGCGGTTGCAGCTCCGAGAAGCCCGGCCAGCTCAACAAGCGGTGGCCAGTTTTCCGGCGATTTCATACCCCTGCCCCCTGACACAACTATATCGGCATCCGTCAGAATTACCTGCCCTGACTGCTTCTGCGTCTCCCTGATTGCTGTCCTGACAAGCGATCCGTCTATGCCTGACTGCACTTTTTCCAGGACAATGTTTTTCGGCTTCTCAGCCACGTCAAAAGAGTTCTGGGCAAGGGTAAGGATCCTGATGTCCGATTTTATTACCAGGTGTGCAAATGCGTTCCCCGAATATGTTCTTTTATAGACTGTGAACGGATTGAGGTTAAGCGGCAGTTTACTTACTCCCGATCCTATGCCGGCTTTCAGCCTGACTGATATTCTGGGTGCCAGGGCCTTGCCTGAGTTATTGTTTGCCAGGATTATGACTTTTGACCCCTCTTTCACTGCGATGTCAGAAAGAATTTGTGCATAAGCCTGGTTATCAAGAATCTTCAGACTATCACCAATGATATTTATTGCCTTCTCAGCACCATATCTTCCCAGTTCATTTAAAACGGTGTCATCTGTTTCGCCGATCGTTACGGCAGTAACCGTTGTATTGAGCATTTCAGCTATTGCCGAAGCATAGGAGACGAGCTCGAAGGAGAGCTTTTTGAATTTTCCGTCCCAGTTCTCTGTATATACTAAAACTGACATATTGCAAATGGTTAATTTTGAAACAATTAATAATTAAATGACCTTGGCTTCGTTTTGAAGCAGATCGATCAGCTGAGCCGGATTATCGGGATCGATAAACCTGCATGCAGCTCTAGGTGCCGGTTTTTCAAAAACCTGAACCTCAGTAAGGGGTTCAACGGGTACCGGTTCATAAACTCTGATCTGTTTTGACCTGGCCATCATGATACCCCGCATTGCGGCTATCCGCGGCTCTTTGGCTATTCCCTTCTGAACAATTGCAACCAGTGGGGTAGTCATTGCAACAACCTCCCTCCCTCCGTCTATTTCACGCGTCATCACCGGCTGATTGTTGCTGATGGTTAATCCCGAGACAGCCGAAACTGATCCTGTTCCGAGAGACTCTGCTATCATCCCGCCTACTGCTGATCCGTTGAAGTCGCTTGACTCTATCCCGCACATAATGATGTCGAACTGCTCTTTCCTGATTACCTCTGCCAGCTGAAGAGCAACAAAATAAGCATCT
This sequence comes from Bacteroidales bacterium UBA5621, assembly GCA_002424525.1. Classification (GTDB taxonomy): domain Bacteria; phylum Bacteroidota; class Bacteroidia; order Bacteroidales; family VadinHA17; genus LD21. Next base: position 7,203 of record DIKJ01000106.1, read on the forward strand.
GACGAACCGGCATTGACCCTTACAGCGTCGTCAGCACCGATGGCCAGGGCTTTTCTAATCGTGGGTTCCGAATCAGCCTTGCCGACATGAGCAACAGTAACCGACTTAATGCCGTTTGAAGGATCATCTCTCAGCTCCAGGGCCCGTGTAAGCGATAATTCATCCCAGGGATTTATCACCCACTGGATTCCTGTTGTGTCGATGGCCTTGTTGCCTTCAGCGAACCTGATCTTTGTGGTGGTATCAGGAACATTGCTGATACAAACTAATATCTTCATCAGTAAAGAGTTTAATGTTTAACTGCCTGATATTTATTGGTCAAATCTCTCATCGAGGCGGCAAATATAATAATTAATGGTTCATTATCAAACCCGGGAATTTCTGTCAACTGTGGGAAAATTACAAATATTAAACATAAATTCGCACCCCTGAATCATTAACAAATCACAATTTGTCATACGGCCTCAACATAAGGACCTATCTTGCTGTTTCACTGGCTATGATCTTCTGGGCCTTTTCATTCATCTGGTTCAAGGTCGCCAACCAGACGTTCAAGCCGATTACTATCGTATTCCTGCGCCTTGTGATCTCAATCGCCGTTCTTGGCATTTACCTGTTTCTTTCGAAGAATTTCACAAAAATACGGAAAGAAGATCGTAAGCTCTTTTTTGTACTGGCCCTTTTCGAACCCTTTTTCTATTTCCTGGGAGAGAGTTTCGGCCTTACCTACGTCTCCGCAACCGTAGGCTCGGTGGTAATATCGACAATCCCGGTTTTTGTGGCAATCGGAGCCTGGATGCTCTTCAGGGAGAGGCTCAGGGCCGTTAACTATGCAGGAATAATCCTGTCGTTCATTGGCGTCCTCGCTTTCATACTCAATACAGACGGTTCTTTTTCATTCAGCATCAAAGGGTTGGCCCTTCTCTTCCTCGCTGTCTTTTCTGCGGTTGGCTACAATCTCACACTGACCCGGCTCCTTGGCTCATACACTCCCGTATTTATAGTGGCAGTTCAGAGTGTGATAGGAGCATTTCTTTTCCTTCCGATATTCCTGATAACGGACCTTGGCGACTTTATGCAAACCACTCTGACCCTCAGGAATCTCCTTCCCGTTGTCGAGCTGGCTATCTTCGCTTCGTGCGGGGCCTTCATCCTCTTCGCATACTCCGTAAAAAAAATGGGGATTTCGAAGGTTAATGTCTTTACAAACTCCATACCGGTGCTGACAGCGATCTTCTCCTTCTTTATCCTTGGTGAAAAACTGACCATTCAGAATGCTATAGGAATGATGATCGTAATAACCGGCCTCTTCCTTTCCCAGCTTAACGGCAGAAAGAAAAAGACCGACGATGCCCTTGTTCTGACCGGCAAAACAGCCTGACCACTCATTTGCACCGGAAAAAGGTTTTTGGCAGTTCCACCTTTAATCAACCCGCTAAATATTAGTATCTTTAAACATGGAATTATTGCCATGGTAAAAAGAGCTCTGATAATACTCCTTTCAGTGATCGCTTTTACTCCCCTCTCCTCACAGACGGGCGGAGATAATGTCTATGAATTCCTTAACCTGACTCAATCGGGCCTGGTCGCATCTCTCGGAGGATCTAATGTCTCCCTGCCGGCCGGCAATCTGAACCTCGCCTGGCATAATCCTGCACTTCTCAGCGCAGGCATGGATAAGAATCTGGCACTTAATTATGTCAATTACCTTGCGGGGATAAATTATGGACTCGTCCTATGGTCACAGTCATTTGCCGGAAAAGGGAATTTTGCAGGGGGGCTTGCATACCTGAATTACGGGTCTTTCACCGAGGCTGATGAAACGGGTGCGATAACCGGAAGTTTCAGAGCTTCGGAGTATGCGTTTTCCTTTATTTACTCGCGTGAGATCGATTCCTCATTCTCTGCAGGCATAAATTTCAAGCCTGTGCTGTCTCATCTCGAGAAGTACAGCTCTTTCGGATTTGCTTTCGATGCAGGTGTGGCGTGGCATAGTCCCGGCAGACTCCTTTCTGCCGGACTTGTCCTGCGTAACATCGGTTTTCAGCTCACTTCGTATGCCGGTGAGCCCCGGCAAAAACTCCCTTTTGAGATAGAAGCAGGATTCTCCGGCAAACCTGAAAATGCTCCCTTCCGGTTTTCCCTCACTTTGCGACATCTTGAGAAATTTGACCTGACTCACGATTACAGTCCATCATCCGCCGGAGAGAGTTCCGGAGGTCCCTTTTCCGACGGATTCCTGGAGAATCTCATGCGGCATGTCATTCTCGGCGCTGAGGTGATACCTCACAAAAACCTCTATCTGAGTGCAGGTTATAACTACCAGAGAAAGAGAGAATTGCAGATCGAATCAAAGGTTTCGACTGTTGGGTTCTCCTGGGGATTCGGGATCAATACCACTGTTCTGGCTGTTGAATTCGGAAGGGCAAACTATCATCTTGCCGGATCATCAAATCATGTATCGCTGATTGCGAGACCTGATCTTTTATACAAAAAGTTCCGCGACTGATATTGCTTGGGGATTCCATTCATTATTTTAATCTTTGTGAACTGAAAATTATGAAAAGGCTTACAATAGCAATTGACGGTTATTCCTCGTGCGGCAAGAGTACTTTTGCCAAAGCTATCGCAAAGGAACTGAACTATATCTATATCGACAGCGGAGCTATGTACAGGGCAGTGACCCTCTACTGTATGCGCAGGGAATTTGTCGGAAAGGGATTTATCGACCTCACCGCGATCCTTTCGGAACTTAAGGATATTCATATAGAATTTGTTTATAACCCGGATATAGCTGAGTATGAAACATATCTGAACTCCGAAAATGTTGAGATGGAGATCCGGAGCATTGAAGTAACGGAACATGTCAGCAGGATAAGCCAGATAAATGAAGTAAGGTTTATGATGGTGGAACTGCAGAGGCAGATAGGCGTGCTCAAGGGAATAGTGATGGATGGCCGTGACATAGGAACTGTTGTTTTTCCCGATGCTGATATAAAGATCTTCATGACAGCCTCTGTGGATATAAGAGCTGGAAGAAGGCTGAAAGAGCTGAGGGGCCGGAATATCCAGGCAGATTTAGACGATATCAGACAAAAGATCATTCTGCGTGATTTAACAGACGAAAACCGGGATATAAGCCCTTTAAGAAGAGCCGACGATGCCATAATTCTCGATAACAGCCGGATGACAGTCGAACAACAGATGGACTGGGTCAGGAAAATAATACAGGAAAAGTTAAATGCAGGTTGACGCAGACAAAGAATCAGGGTTCTGCTTCGGTGTTCAAAATGCAGTAAAAATAGCCGAAGAGGCTCTTTTAAGGGGAGAAAAGGTCTATTCTCTCGGCGATATAGTGCATAACGAAAGAGAGATCGGACGCCTTGCATCTCTCGGCCTGATAACAATTACACACGATCAGTTCTCAAGTCTTAAAAACTGCAGGGTACTTATAAGAGCTCACGGAGAGCCTCCCGAAACATATCTGACGGCCGAACGGAACAATATCGGGATAATCGAGGCTACCTGCCCTATCGTCAGAAAACTGCAGGCAAGGATCAGAAAGACATGGATCAGGGCAAGGGAAGAATCCGGACAGGTACTCATTTACGGAAAACCCGGCCACGCTGAAGTGAAGGGCCTGATCGGACAGACCAATGGTGAAGGAATACTTATTTCAGGTCCTGGCGATATCAGCAGGGCTGACCTGTCAAAGCCTGTTTATCTCTTTTCACAGACAACGATGGGCAGAAGTGATTACAGGAATATTGCCAGGCTTATCCGCGAGGGAATGAGAGAAAATGGAGTGACAGATCCTGACAGGCTCCTGACGGTAAACAATACTATCTGCGGTCAGGTTTCGAACAGGGAACCCCATCTGAGGGAGTTTGCCGCGAACCACGACGTAATTATATTCGTGAGCGGGAGGGAGAGTTCAAACGGCCGCCACCTGTTCGGCGTGTGCAGGAGCGTTAATCCTAACTCCTATTTTATATCATCTCCCGAAGAAATTGATGCCTCATGGTTCATAGGTAAAAGCTCCGCAGGAGTTTGCGGTGCCACTTCAACTCCAAAATGGCTTATCGGGGAAGTATATGAATATATACTGAATCTCGGACTTTAGTTCAGACAGAGTACTTAAGGCGCAGGCTGTTGGTCACTACGCTGATACTGCTCAGTGCCATGGCTGCTCCTGCGATCATCGGATTGAGCAGGAATCCGTTCAGGGGATAGAGGACCCCTGCCGCCAGCGGAATGCCGATAATGTTATATATAAATGCCCAGAAAAGGTTCTGCCTGATGGTCCTTACCGTATTGCGGCTCAGCCTGATCGCTGACGGTATGATCGACAGGTCGTTGCTTAAAAGTGTCATCTTTGCCGCATCGATGGCGATATCCGATCCTTTGCCCATGGCAATGCTTATGTCAGCTGTTGCCAGGGCCTGACTGTCGTTTATGCCGTCTCCGACCATTCCAACAACTTTCCCCTCCTTCCGGAGTTCCGTAATGAAATCAGCCTTGTCGGAAGGAAGCATCTGAGCCCGGTAGTTAATGATGCCTGTCTTTTTTGCTACAGCCTCCGCAGTCTTTAAGTTGTCGCCTGTGATCATATATACTTCTATACCGCTCTTTATGAGCTGATTCACCGCATCCGCCGACCCGTCTTTTATTTTATCTGTAACCGCCAGTACTGCAAGTACATTATTGCTGTCAGAAAAGAATATCACGCTCTTTGCTTCCGCCTCCCACTGGTTTGCGAGCACCGCAAGCTTCTGACCGGTTTTTATGCCTTTTTCGTTCATCAGCCTCGCTCCTCCGGCATAATAGCGGGTACCGCCATAATCTCCGGATATCCCTTTGCCTGTTATGCTTTCAATATCATCCAGCGGAACATTCCCTGCTTTGCCTGCGAGGAAGTTCACGACAGATTCAGCCAGAGGATGTTCCGACCGGCTCTCGAGAGTATAGAGAATATCTGCATACAGACTATTCTCGCCGCCATTCTCATCTGACCATACGGTCTTTTCCACAGATGGTTTTCCCTCGGTGATGGTGCCGGTCTTGTCGAGCACCAGCGCATTCATTCTGTGAGCCTGCTCCAGGGCCTCAGCATCCCTTATCAGAATGTTCTTCTCGGCACCCTTCCCTATACCCACCATTATCGCGGTGGGTGTGGCGAGCCCCAGAGCGCAGGGACAGGCAATCACCAGTACCGTGATCATTGAGAGAATTCCCTGGATCAATCCGTTCTGCCCCCCGAACAGAAACCAGGCAAAGAATGTTATTATCGAGATTATCACAACAACGGGCACAAAGATCCCGGCTATCCTGTCGACCAGTTTCTGTACCGGGGCTTTGCTCCCCTGAGCCTCCTGAACCATTCTGATTATACTGCTCAACAGAGTATCGGTACCCACTTTCTCAGCCTTGTACTGGAAGCTTCCCTTCTGGTTAACCGTTCCTGCAAAAACAGCTTTGCCCTTTTCCTTCAGTACAGGCACAGGTTCGCCCGTGATCATGCTTTCGTCAACGTAACTGCTTCCCCCGGCCACTGTGCCGTCGACAGCCAGTTTCTCCCCTGGTCGGGCGAGAATGGTATCTCCGGCCTTAACGGCTGAGATAAGAAACTCTTTCGTTGTGCCGTCCTTAAGGACCTTGAAAACTGTTTTGGGCTGGAGGCCTATAAGCTTCTTGATAGATGCGGAGGTATTTGCCTTTGCCCCCTCTTCAAGCAGTCTGCCCAGAAGGATCAGTGCAATGATCACTCCGGCGGCTTCGAACCAGACGTGCGCATGCAGTCCCCTGTTGTGCCAGAAACCCGGGAAAAATGTATTGAAGGTGCTGAACAGGTAAGCTATCCCTGTGCTCAGCGAGACCAGCGTATCCATGCTGGCCTGCCTGTGCCTCGCCTGCTTCCAGGCGTTTATGAAAAATCCCCTCCCCAGCCAGGTCACAATCGGTGTCGCCAGTGCCCACATGATCAGCGTGGCGTAGGGTATATTCATGAAAACCATGCTTATCAGCACAAGAGGCACAGCCAGGATAATAGCCCATATTGTCCTGCTCCTCAATGAGCGGTATCTTGCAATCTCAATATTCTCGACCTCCTTCCTGGCATTCTCCGATTCATCCGTAATAAGATCATAACCAATGGAGGTGACCGACTCCCTGAGAGCCTGAGGATTGATAGCGGAAGGGTCAAACTCTATTGTTGCTATCTGTGAAGCAAGATTGACGCTTGCTTTCACCACACCAGGTTGTTTGTTCAGGGTCGATTCGACATTTGCGGAGCATGAAGCACACGACATGCCGGTGACAGGGAACTGCTTCTTCAGTATGTCTTTACCAGCTTTTTCATCCTGACGTCCATCATCTTCTTCAGCTTCCGCGGGAACTGACCCGTTATCCGCCTTTTTCCTTTCAGCCATACAATTAATGATTTTACAATGATTGAACAATTGCTGATGAATAAAGTTTAGATGAAATCAGATCCCCGCTTACCTGGTCACTGATCTGAAATCATTGTGACCGTGATAAACCTTACAGCCCCTGTGGTATAATAAGTGCTGATCCCGAACGGGACTGTTGGTTCCATCTCAAACCTCAATGACAGATCGTGATTGCCAATCGTGAAATCAACAATCCGGGAATCATCAGCCCAGGCTTCTATTTTCTTGTCTGTAACCCGGAGCCTTATCCTGTACCAGCGATCGTGGGAGAATCCGTAGGAATCGTATGTTTCATTATTGGCAGCATCGTATCCGTCAATACTGCTGAGTCCGTTAACATATCCCTGCCATCCTCCCAGAACAAGCGTCAGGAATGAATCCTTCACGGGGAACGTCATCCCGCAAAAAAAATCAGATCCCCTGACACGTTTAGCCTGCAGGTTGACCTCATAATTTGCCTTCGGGAAATCTTTTGTCCACCTTATCCCGGAAAGCGGCTCACCCGCTTCAATAACTATGGCATCCTCCCTGACAGATATCTTTCCCTGTCCGCCGAAATCGATTATCTCCCATCCGTCGAGGGATTTTCCGTCAAAAAGCGATCTGGTCTCCTGTGCATTGCCTTTGCTGAAGAAAAGGAACAGAACAATAACTATTCGCAGTGCCCTCATATTCTATCAATTATATATGTTTATAGAGATGTCATTCTTTTTACCTGAAAGATAGTGCAAAAAACAGAATGAATGCCTCTTTGGTACCCTGACTTTGAATGCAGTTAACAATTTAATGTTGTATATTGCAGATGATAATCGCGGATTTGAACTGGATACTCTCATATAACAAGGATGAGAAGCGCTTGCCTCTTTTCAATCCGGGAAGGTTAATTTCAGTGTCAGTTTTTTTGATATCACTGTCAGTGACTGCCCAGGAAAAAAGACCTGAGCTCATTACCGATCGTCCCGACCAGACTGAATCGGCTGTGGTGGTACCGCTGAGGTCATTGCAGATCGAAACGGGCTTTCTTATGCAGAAGAATGAAACGGATCTTGCTGTTGAACGGCTGTTATCCTATAATACAACCCTTCTTCGCTACGGTCTTCTGGAGAGGCTGGAGTTACGGATTGGCCTGGACCTCCTTTCTGAAAAGCTGGAGGTCAAAAATACCGATATAAAAGAGCATATCACAGGTACCGGTCCTCTTCTTCTTCAGTTCAAGTACAAGGTTGCTGAAGAGAGGGGATGGATACCCGATATTGCTTTCATTGGCGGAGCAACGTTACCCTGTGTGGCTAAAGAATTTTTCAGAACGTCGGGTGTTGCACCGGTCTTCCGCTTAGCCCTTTCGCATACGCTGTCTGACAGGCTGGCCCTGGGAAGCAACCTGGGGGCGGAATGGGACGGAGAATCGCGAACCCCGGGCTTCTATTACTCATTTGTCCTGGGCATTACGGCAACAGAAAAACTGGGCTTGTTCACTGAATTCTATGGATTGATGCGGGAACCTGGCAAAAGAATGCACCTGTTCGATGCGGGGTTCACTTTCCTTATGCTCCATAACCTTCAGCTCGATATCTCCGGAGGTGTCGGCCTTAATAAAATTGCTTTCGACAGGTTTATAAGCTTTGGTTTCACTTACCGCCTGCCCCGTTGATCAGCCGCGATTTAAATTATCTTATTCCAGAAGCATGATTGCTTTTATCAGAAATTATTCATAATTTTCTAAGAAATTAATCCCTGACAAAAATGGATCAGACAAATAATTCATCATCCCGCAGAATACCACCGATGCACGTTCGCGGATGTTGCGGAGAACATGGTTTCACTTCAAACGGGATCACCCGGCGGAAATTCGTTCAGGTTACCGGGGCCGGTGCCCTTGGAACAGTTGCATTGTCGGGTCTTTCGTGGACCTCAATCGTTTCTGAACAGGCGGGCGATAAATTCCCGAATCAGCGCAAGCCTCTTCTTGTCAAGCCGGTACTTACCTACGAAGTTCCCCGGCGCCGCGAAAAAACGAGCTGGAGGAGCTGGGGCGGCATCCAGACCGAACAGGATGCCGGAGAAGAAATAATAAGGATAGGGGAAGAACTAAAGACAATAGCTGCCACGGCAGATTTCCCGGTCAGCTTCATGCCTGTATCCGCAGTGCGGAGAAACCAGGATCTGAGCACTATAACGGACCTTGAATCAGCTGACCTGTTCCTTGTCTATGCCGCGGGCGGTCCGATGAACATATTCGATACGCTGAACAAAATGGGGAAGAACATCATTTTCTTCTGCCGGCACAAATCGGGGCCTGTTTACCTCTGGTATGAAATCATCAGCCCCCGGTACCTTCGCCAGCATACAGATAACCTGGCTGTAAAGGGTATAGATGAGCAAGATGTGGTTATCGACAGCCACGAAGAGCTCATGTGGCGGCTAAGAGCGCTGTGCGGATTAAAAAATACACTCGATTCGACAATACTGGCGATAGGGGGTCCGGGTGCCTGGGCACAGCCTGAAGGGGTCGTACCTGCACTCGTCAGGGATAAATACAGACTCGACATCAGGACCATCTCTTATGAGGAACTGGGCAGGCTGATCACTGAAGCCCGTAAGGATAAATCCTTGATAACCGGTGCAAAAAGCCGCGCGGACAAATATCTTCAGGATACGCGGATAAAGCTCGAGACAGACCGCCAGTATGTGGAGAATTGTTTTGTCCTTGAAGAGATTTTCATAAAACTGATGACCAGGTACAACTGCAGGGCACTCACGATAAATGAATGTATGGGAACCATAATGCCATTGGCTGAAACAACCGCCTGCCTTAC
>DIKJ01000106.1:16551-20781 GCA_002424525.1 Bacteroidales bacterium UBA5621
TTAAACGATCCCACCTTTCCGCACAACAATATGATAACCCTGGCACACTGTACTGCTCCCAGAAGGATGGATGGAAAAAAACTTGACCCCGCACGGATATTGACCCATTTTGAATCGGATTACGGAGCTGCACCGAAAGTTGAAATGACTGTTGGTCAAACTGTTACCAATATCATGCCCGACTTTGCTTTTGAACGCAATGTAGGACTGCTGGGCAAAATAGCCGATAACCCCTTCCTCGATATCTGCCGGTCACAGATCGACGTTACCTTCGAATGTGAAAGCAGACTGGTAGCAGAAAGGATGCCGGGCTTCCACTGGATAACCGTCTATGGCGATTACATGAAGGAAGCAGGATATGCTTTCAGGAAACTCGGGATAACCTTCGAGAAACTTGCATGAATCCCTGGCGATTTTCTTGAGGCATTGGCTCCTGCAGATTTTACTGTGTCTGGGCCTGCCTTGTTACCGGAGGTATCTTGCCCGAGTGTATTTCGTAAAGTCTCCCATGGGTCTCCCTTGCAGCATCGATAAGCTCCCTGTAGGGCTGATCTGTCACATCCACAAGTCCGATATTATAATTCTCACCGTCGCCTCTGCCGGTCGATGGCTGGTCCCACCACTGAAACCAGTGTGTACCGATGAGTGACGGATGTGCCACAGCATTCTCAACGTAATAACGGTATGCTGTTCCCCGCTCCTGCTGGCTTATCGTCTGCCTGAGCCCTGGCGAAAGTCCGCGCTCGATCGTCCCGAAATGGAACTCACCAATGATTATTGGCAGGCCGGTCAGTTCGTCAATTTTCGACAGCTGTTTCGGATAGGCACTGTAACCATAGATATTAAGGCTGAACACATCAAATCCTATCGACGCCGATGCCCTGACAAGATCGTCCGGCGGATTTCCGCCAAAACGGAGTCCGAGGTTCAGGTGGTTGGGATCGTGCTTCCTGATCGCAGTGTTGACTATCCTGATAAACTTCATATAGGTGTCATAAACAAAAGTTCTGCGGCGTTCCGGAGTGTCACCGCCGGTAAGATATTCCTTCAGTGCGGCTTTCATCGGAGTGTCGTCGCCTTCCAGAATGACATTGATCAGTTCATTCTCCCTACCGGGCCATGGAGGTTCGTTGCCGACGAAATATCCGAGCAGGTAAGGGTCATTCTTAAGCGGCGCACATTGCCGAGCGGCAGCCTCATCAACAATCCCTGCATAATCCGGTGCGTAGACATCCGGCATCCCCATGGTTCTGGCTTCGAAGCCCCAGCCGCTGAGTGTTGCAACGTATGGTTTGCGCTGACTTCGCCCGAAACCTGCATCTGACCAGTTGGCAATAGTGTTGAGCCCCCAGTCATCCATCCGTCTGACCGTGAAGTCCTTCCACTTTTCATAATAATCGGTGCCAAATCTCTTGTAAAGGTTCCATGTAAAGAATGAAGCCCTGCCCAGCCTCCTGTCCGACTGTGTCAGCTCCTCAGGAACGAATGCAGTGTAAATGTATTCCCGCCCCTCTGTACGGGCAAATGATCCGCCCGGGCCTATCCCCGTGCTCCCTGTGGAGATGAAGTAATGGCCTTCCGGATCGATGAACCACCACCTCCCGTCTATCTTTTCAACGCGGAAATACCCGGTTGCCCTGGCCCTGGTATTTAAATACCCACCATACTTCGATACGTTGAAATTCCCGGTCTGCAATCCCTTATCCTCCTCGTCCCAAGCCGCTCTCAGTTCATCGATCGTTCTGGCTTTGCCCGGCCAGTCAGCCGGTGTCCATTGGCCAAACTCATCAACCAGTGGCAGAGGGCTGATAATGGTGTCTTCCGCAGCCATGGTCAGACGGATGTTCCTGATCTCAAGAACAGGGGATCCTATCGGAGCCTCCATAAGTACCCCGATCGAGTCGATCTTGTCAATGGATCCTACATTGCCCGTAAAGCCAAGTCCATACCCCGGCATCCCCCTCTGCCCTATTGCAGCCATGTCGTGCCCCACAACATTCCTTTTCTGGAAATTGGAAAGAGGAACCGATGCACGCACCCAGGCTCCCTGGAAAGGAAGAACCCGGAGTCTTCTCATTCCTCCGGCATCATACAGGTTTATAAAAAAGCGCTGTGTGGATGTTGCGTTGAACTCGAATGTCAGAAATTCATATTGTGACCAGTCTGCCGGCAGGTCAGGGTTCAGATCCTTCAGTGCCCACTTCTGCTCAAAAGATTCACCCTCAAATTTTACATTAATAGCCTTTTCCTTCGCGACGCAGGCAGTCAGAATAAATGTAAGGGAAATGATCAGAACAACGATAAGGTTTTTCATAGATTGGGAATTAAGATGTGTTACTGGTTACTGGTTACTGGTTACTGGTTACTGGTTACTGGTTACTGATTACTGATTACTGATTACTGATTACTGATCACTAACCGCTGGTTACTGGTCCATCCGGGCACCCGGCACCGAGGACCGAGGACCCAGCACCCTCTTCAAAACTTACACAACATAAAAATAACACAGATTTTCGAAATATCAGTACCGGCTTGCAATGATTGTACAGCAGGCTTTTCGCTCTTTGCAGCCAATGGTTTTCGCGGTAAACGGAAAACTCCATTCAATCTGCCTGCAGTAAGTTTGGTACGGACTTTGCTATTGATACTTTGAAGAAATGATTCTTCTAACACTTAAAGAGATGAAAAAGTTAATAATCACATCGATCCTCGCACTCCTGATAGCAGGAGGGAGTGCAATGAGGGCCCAGGAGAGGCCGGATGAGTATCTCGGTCTGCCGGGCGACAATCTGAACCTTTATGCCGTAATGAAGCTCTTCCAGGAGTCCGAGACCCTCGAAGGCTTTGAAAGGAGTCTCAACGATCCCGATTCAAGGATCAACAACCTCGATCTGAATGGTGATAACCTGGTCGACTATATAACGGTTCAAAATTACGTCGATGGTGATGTTCATACCATAGTATTGAGGACCGCGCTGAACAGGAAAGAGAACCAGGATTTAGCAGTCTTCACGGTACAGAAGTTCCGCAACGGGGAAGTGCAGATACAGCTGATCGGCGACGAGGCTCTATACGGAAGGAATTACATCATTGAGCCGATATATGCTGAGACACCCAATCCCGGATACCTGGGCAGGCAGGTTAACAGGTCCAATGTAGCCGTAGTTACGACCACCTATTACGAAGTTGCCACCTGGCCTCTGGTAAGGTATATCTACCATCCGGCATACTCAGTCTGGCGCTCACCCTGGTACTGGGGATACTACCCGGTCTACTGGAACCCCTGGCGTCCATACTACTGGGACTACTACTACGGATACCACTACAACTGGTACTCACACTACTACTCCTACTACCGCCCTTGGCACCACTACCGCTACCACAGGTACAATGACTTCTACTGCGTCCACGTGAGAAACTACTCACCGACGGTGATAGTGAATATAAACAGAGGTACTTACAGAACGACCTACTCTCGTCCCGAGTCCAGGAGAGACGGTGAGGCACTCTATGCCAGGACGGTTTCAGCACAGAACACAAGGACACAGACGGCTGCCAGCCAGGACAGGAGGAGCGCTGCAACAAGCACCGGCAACAATGCTGCTACATCGACTGAAAGAAGGACAGCCGCTTCCACTGCAACCAGGACAGCTACCGGAACAACAGCCGGACAGGGCACTGCCGCCACCCGCAGGGAAGCAACCACCACAACTCCTGCTGCAAGGTCAGCCACCACTGCACCTCAAAGGTCAGAAGCAAGTCCGGCCACAACAAGGAGTACCAATCCTGCTGCAAGGACATCCACACCTGCAACTCAAAGGTCAGCTACGAGCCAGCCTGAAACCCGGAGTACTGCTCCTGCAACCAGGTCAGCCACTACCCCGACTGAAAGGTCAGCAGCAAGTCCGGCCGCAACAAGGAGCACCGCTCCCGCAGCTGCCCCGGCAAACCGCAGCAACAACCAGGTAACCAGGTCTGCCCCGGCCGCAACATCGGCTGACCGCAGCAGTACCCCGGTGACCAGATCAGCCCCGGCTGCAACATCGGCAAACCGCAGCAGTACCCCGGTGACCAGATCAGCCCCGGCCGCAACATCGGCAAACCGCAGCAGTACCCCGGTGACCAGATCAGCCCCGGCTGCAACATCGGCAAACCGCAGCAGCGCCCCGGTGACCAGATCAGCCCCTGCAGGAAACACAAGATCATCTGCCCCGGCCGCAACATCGGCAA
>DIKJ01000066.1 GCA_002424525.1 Bacteroidales bacterium UBA5621
CCTGGAAGGTCAGGCTCCCGGGTTGACTGTCAAGTATATCCTTTTCAATCAGCGACTGCCTCGAACGGTTTACATTGGACGATGATCCCAGCCTGTATTTTGAAATGACATCTGCAGAGGATAGAGCTTTCTCGCCTTCAATAATGGCTTTAAGAAGATTTATCTGGTTTGATGTAAGCGATTCGGTCAGTGTGGCAAAAAGCAGGCTCAGCTGTGCCACAAGTGAATGGTGTGCCTCATGAATGGTAGCCACACTGCATCTTTTAATGCTCCTGAGCCACGACTGCTGTGATAGTTGCTGAACATAATAAGGATGATTGTCGGTGAGAGTCACAATGAGCCTTGCCTCCTCTTCAGTGATCTGCTTTCCGGTGGAGCCGAACCTTTCCGTGATGAAGCCGATCCATGAAGCTGTATCTATCTTTTCCAGGAACATTATCTCCCCGAACTTGTAAAAAGGCATCGTAGGATTTGTAAATACATCAAGCATCATGTGGCGCTTGCTTCCATAAAGGCAATAAGCAACATCGCGGTGTTGCTGCCAGTGTGAACGAAGCCGCTTCTGTAAATAGAGGGGATCATCAAATTCCCTTAAATTCTGGAACTCATCTATACAAATGATCACTTTTAATTTTTTGTCTGAAGCGATCTTCTGGGGAAGATCGAGTACCTCATCAGGATTCTGCTTTAGTTCCTTCCAGTCAAAACTCAGTGAGAATTCACTTCCGGGGTCTGTACTCAGCACTATTTTGGGTGCGAGTTGCCTGAAGAATTTTTTTGCAGAACCAACTGCCTCATCCCATCTGGTGGATGTCGATTTCAGGACCGACAGCGCAAGTGTTTCATAAAAATGCTCCTCGTTGCGGATATTAAACAGATCCACATGGCATATCCTTATCCTGTTGTCTGAGGCAATGGTCTCTTCTGCCGCTTTTGCCACCAGCGAACTTTTTCCCCATCGCCGCGGGGAGATTATTATGGTATTTACAAGGGAAACGAAATTTCTCCTGAGCTGGAGGGTCTCTTTTTCCCTGTCTGTGAAATTCTCGTCTCTTGCTATTCTCCCGAAAACGAAAGGTGTTTTCATAATATTGCATATTTAGCACAAAAATATGAAACATTTTTGTTTGAAACAAATTTGTTACATGGATCTTGCGATCCTTAAAAAAAATCTCGATTGCACGATTCACTGTCGCATTATTTAATGATATTTAGCATTCATTGTCATGAAAATTTAATAAGCAGTATATATTCACTGCTCATTAAAACACATATCTATGAAGCTTTTCCGTTTTATCCCGTTGCTGCTTGTCATTATTTCTAATTCTGTTTTGTCGCAGACCGGAAGTGGCTATAGAAATAACTGGCCCGCCTGGCGCGGACCACTTGCCAATGGTATAGCTCCAGAAAGTAATCCCCCCGTCTCCTGGAGCGAGAGTACCAATATAAAATGGAGAACCGCGATACCCGGGAAAGGATTTTCAACCCCTATAGTCTGGGCCAGATATGTCTTTGTTACAACGGCCATACCAAAAGAGGGCGTCCCTGAATCAGAAATGATGCCATATATATTTAAGGTTATTGCGCTGAACCGTGCCGATGGGAAGATCTTATGGGAGAAGACCGTAGCAGAAGAAGAGGTTCCGGATCGTATTCATCAGACGGCAAGCCATATATCCAATTCATCTGTTACAGATGGTAAGTATCTTTATGCGTATTTTGGATCAAGGGGTCTGTTCTGTCTCGATTTTACGGGAAACATAATATGGAAAAGGGATTTCGGACAAATGCAGAAAAGAAATAATTTCGGTGAGGGATCCTCTCCTGCGCTTTACGGCAATAAAATTGTTGTGCAATGGGATCATGAAGGGCAGTCTGAAATATTTTGTGTGGATAAGAGTACCGGAAAGGATCTCTGGAAAAAAGAACGGGATGAACCTTCATCATGGTCTACTCCGTTTATTCTGGAATATAACGGGAAGGTTCAGGTTATAACTACTGCATCAAATAAAGTACGCAGCTATAACCTGGATAATGGTGATCTTATATGGGAATGCAGCGGCTTAACCGGTAATGTTACACCCAATGCTGTTTTTGGAGACGGAATTCTATATATAATGAGCGGTCATAGGGGTTTCGCTCTTCTGGCTATCAGGATGGCTGATGCAAAAGGTGACATTACGGGGTCAAACTCAATTGTATGGTCAGCGAATGTAAACACTCCGTATGTTCCATCGCCCCTTCTTGTTAACAAGAGGCTTTATTTCCTCAGGGTAAACAGTGGTGCTATATCATGCCTGGATGCCGCAACCGGGAAAGTCCATTATGGAATGGAAATGCTTGCAAACCTTGGAGTAGTATACAATTCTCCGGTTTATGCCAGTGGCAGGATATATCAGCTCGGTGGTACAGGACTCACCTACACTTTAAAAGATGGTCCCGGGCTGGAAATTATTTCAGAAAACCAGCTGGATGACTCTTTTGCCGCCTCACCGGCAATAGCAGGTGATGAAATATTCCTCAGGGGACAAAAATTCGTCTACTGCATTGCCGAAGATTAATGTGCTGAGCCAGGTCCTTTTACATATTCTTCCCGCATCCCGGGCATGACCTTTGGCTTTCGGGCTGGCTGGCATGTTAAAGTTTGTAATAATGTTTGTTAAAGAGGATCGGTATAAAGAATGCGGTTGAGTTAAAAGCTGAAGTTAAAAAGCACCTTAAGAATACCGACCTGATAACAAAAACCAATGATTTTGAACACTTGCTGTTCAATAAAGAAAACAACGTACGTATACTCAGATTTGAAGAATTCTTTGATGAGACTATTCTATAAGGAAGTTAAAAGACTCCTTCATCAGTGCATGGGGCAGTGTAATAAATTCCCCGGATATCAGACTGATAAAATCTTTCTTTTCCCTGAACAAGTCGAAAGCCATTCTGTAAAAGTCTATCTGCTTCTGCTCTCTTTCAGGAGTGAATCCCATATTGATCGTGTCATTTCTCGATGCAAATATTGATACATCAAGCTCAGTTATCTGTATTTCCAGACCCAGGGAGAAGAATCTATCAATTGATTCCCTGATTTCCTGAGCGGGGGGATTACTGATATTCCAATGACCCTGAAGTCCTACACCATGCACCGGTCTGGTTATGCCAGCAAAGTGTGTGACCGCGTACTTTCATTCCATTTGCCTGTGCAAAGTCAACAATCAGGTCCGCATGATCCCAGAAATACCTGTTCTCTTCAGGGTGTATCGGACCTGGTTTCATAGCATTTTCAGCAGTGAGACTGTTAAAATGTTTCCTGATCATTTCTGCCTGATCTCCCTCGAAAGAATTTGGTACCACAGCCACTCCGACTGGAAAATATCCCATATAGAAGTCTTTCAGGCCTTTAAGACTATCTGATTCAACTAAAGCCTTTTCTCTGCCGCAACCCCCGCAGCTGCTCACTAAAAGGATAACAACATGCCTCAAAGTCCCTGCGCGGAACAGGGAGAAGAGAAGAAGCAGAAAAAGGCTAATATGAAAAAAACGGCATGGCAGACCACTTTAAGCCGGTCAGATGTTCATAGATATAAGCCACATTATTTCCAGCCTTTTACGGCAGCCATCTGTTTTGGTATCAGGTAAAGGGTCGACAAACTTTTACCGGCGATAAAAGCTATTGAAGCAGCGACCACGCCGACAAGATTCAGGTATACAACACACACGAGCAACACCACAATTATCGCGATAAGCTCTAATGCTGTTGCCACTGAGATTGGGCCCGTTGTGCCGTCTATTATAAGGGTGGATCTCTGGAAGTTCAGCAGGACCGTAAGCGCCGGCAGAAGAATCATTATCTTCAGGGGCAGATAGGAGAGACCAGTAAGTTCCGTACTCAGGCCGGATATGTTGATAAACCATAAATCAGTCAGGGGGGTGAAAGCCAGCACGGATATCAGGACCGTTACCATTATCCCAAGGTATACAGCAAAATTCCTCAATACCCTGTAGTTCTGTTTTTTCTCACCGATCAGGGCAATATTCACCTCCTGGTAGGACAATCCCAGACTTCTGAAAATAAATACCAGCGAACTCACAACAGGCAGGACAGCCAGCGACTCCACTGCCATATAGCTCCTGCCAAGGAAGAATGTAACGAACGGATGCACGCCAAGTGACAGGATTGAGGTTAATGCAAGAGGATAATAAAACTTTGTGATTGATCGCAGGCTAAGATTGCCATTCCTGATATCTTCCTTCTGAAGCAGATCCTTCAGAGTGCGTGAAACCATAATCCTGGTTGCTACTGCTTCACACAGGACGGCCAGCGACATCGCTCCTGCACCAACGTATGCCCCTTCCACTCCTGCAGTGTAAAGAACCAAACCCACGACCACAATAACTGAGAGGCGGACCAGGGTACCGTAAGTTACCCGTCTCGTGAGATTATTCCTGATAAGAATGCCCTGGTAGAACCTCCTGTAACCTATCGATGCGGCCCAGGGAAGAAAAATAACAAGTGAAATATGGGCAAGCCTAGCAACATCTTCAGGCACTTCCATGAGACGGACAACAATGTAATTAAATACCGGAGGAATGAGTATGATAAGCTGGATACCGGTAATGCCCGCATTAAGGATATCTGTAAAGCGTTTCAGCTTCTTATAGGAATGGCGCCCCGTGGCAAGTGCCGTGGAGGCACTCATAAGCATTATTATGGGAGATTCAATCAGCATGGCAAACGACCCTGCTATCCCAAAGGCGGCCAGGTTGAATTTTGCGTCATTCAACCGGGCAATAAAAGCAATGAGGATTGGCTGTTCAAAGGCCATCATCAGCCAGGTAAGCGCCAGGGGTACCCAGAAAAGAGAAATCCTCCGATATGTCAGCTTCCCGATCGTATCCACGATTTTTGAAAGTTGCAAAGATAGCTATTTATTAATGAGAAGGGCGAGCAAAAAAGGAGGCAGGAAAATTAAAGTTGCCGCTATAGCAGTAATATTTAATTCTGATTCTTAAATTGATTACATGAAGTTGATTTTTAGCTGCCAAAACAGTAAAAATATCTGATTTGCTTGCGTAATTGAAGGAATTTGCTTATTTTTACCGTTATAAAGGTATATTATGGTTCAGTCACGAAATATAGCAGATGCTGTAAAAATGCATCGTAAAGCGGCTGGATTAAGTCGTGTGCGCCTGGCAGAGATGGCCGGTGTAGGTAAAACTGTTATTTATGATATTGAAAAGGGAAAGGAGAGTGTCCAGCTTGATACTTTACGAAAGATACTTAAGGTTTTGAATATTAAAATCACATTAACAAGCCCATTGATGGACAGTTAAAGTTAGCATGGAAAATGAGAAAGGCGAAGGTGTATGTCAGGGGAATTGAGGCAGGTATTCTGACCGAGGTCGGAAATAATAAGGAATATGTATTTGA
This sequence comes from Bacteroidales bacterium UBA5621, assembly GCA_002424525.1. Taxonomy (GTDB): domain Bacteria; phylum Bacteroidota; class Bacteroidia; order Bacteroidales; family VadinHA17; genus LD21. The sequence continues at coordinate 5,426 of DIKJ01000066.1, forward strand.
ATATCTCATTGAATATAATGGCCTTGATATTTCCATCACGATGCCAAAGAAACTTAAGGTTTATAAGTTCGATAAATTCCCGCCATTTTTCGATGGGCTTCTGCCTGAGGGTTATCAACTCGAAGGTTTGTTAAAAATCAAAAAGATTGACAGGAAGGATCACTTCTCCCAACTTATGGCAGTTGGAGATGACATGGTCGGAACTGTAACCGTAAAAGAGATATCAGCATGAACCTTTGTCCGATCACATATACACCTTGTGGTCAGGAGCGGTACAACGAGGCGGGCCTTAAGCTGTTGGACTCCAGGCTGAAGCGGCTCAATGACCTTGAATATACAGCCGAGGAGCAACGAAAAGAAGCTTTCCTCCGTGCATCGAAAATGTCAATTCAGGGAGTCCAGCCGAAGTTAAGTGCTGTATTAAGCATCAAAGATGAAAAATTCAACGTTGTAGATAAAGGCGGTAGATATATCCTTAAGCCCCAGCACGAGATTTTTCAGCAATTGCCGGAGAATGAGGACCTCACAATGAGACTGGCCGGTGAGATCGGACTGGAAATTCCGTTACATGGTCTCTTATGGTCAAAGGATAAAACATTAACCTATTTCATCAGGCGTTTTGACAGAAAAGGACAGAAGGATAAAATTCCTGTTGAAGACTTCGCGCAACTGGCTGGTTTAAGCAGGGATACAAAATATGACTACAGTATGGAAAAAATAGTCAGGCTGATCGATGAATATTGCACATTCCCTGCAATCGAGAAAGTTAGATTCTTCAAACTCGTCATATTTAATTTTTTGACTGGCAACGAAGATTCACATCTTAAAAACTTCTCCATTATAACTGATGATAATCGGGTAAGGTTATCTCCCTGTTACGATCTGGTGAATTCCACAATCGAATATCGTCATCAGGATGAAGAAATAGCCCTGCCGTTGAAAGGCAGGAAGAAAAAGTTGACCCGCAACATTTTGGTTGACTATTTTGGTATTGGGCGATGTGAATTATCCTATAAAAGTATTGAAAGAGTTCTGTCATCAATTTCTTCAGCGATCCCCCGGTGGAAGAATCTGATCGATGTCAGTTTTCTGTCAGAAGAAATGAAAGGAAAATACATTAATTTACTGGATGAACGTCTGGCAACCCTGAAAATTCAATGATAATATTACATCAGTGGTTACAGGATACTATAATTTAAAACCTAACCGCCATGAATAAATCGCTGATCTTTATTGTTTGTTTGCTTATCTGTCTCAACAGACTAACTTTATCTGCCCAGCAGTTTGTCGCCAATTACGACGAATCGAAGGTGCCTGCTTACACTTTGCCCGATCCGCTGACCTTAAATAACGGCGATAAAGTAAGGAATGCAAAAGAGTGGGAAAAACGGCGGGCTGAGATTTTAAAGATTTTTGAAAATGAGGTTTATGGCGTAAGCCCTGACTGGAAAGGTAAGATAATTCCGGCTGAGCTGTCATCAAAAACGGATGCCCTTAACGGTACAGCAATCCGGAAAGAGATAAAGCTCACTCTCAGGAACGGGTCGAAAGAACTGGATATGGTGATGCTGCTCTACCTTCCAAAGTCGAAAGGTCCGGTTCCGCTTTTCCTGGGCTATAATTTCGGGGGCAATCACACTGTACCCGATGAGCCGGGTATCTATGTCACGACCTCATGGATGAGGGACAATGCCGCAAATGGTGTTACCGGAAACAGGGCTTCAGAAGCCGGAAGGGGCAGGGATGGATCTTCCTGGCAGGTCAAGGAGATTATATCAGGGGGATACGGGCTGGCAACCATTTACTATGGTGATGTTGATCCGGATTTCGATGACGGATTCAAAAACGGTGCCCACGGATTGTATGACCATCAGCCGGATAATTCCTCCTGGGGCTCAATTGCGGCGTGGGCATGGGGATTATCGCGTGCCATGGATTATTTACAGACTGTCGCGGCCATTGATCAGAAAAGGGTAATAGTAATGGGTCACTCACGGCTCGGAAAAGCAGCCTTATGGGCAGGTGCAACAGACCAGCGATTCGCCGCAGTGATTTCAAATAATTCAGGATGCGGAGGAGCTGCACTATCAAAAAGAGCCTTCGGGGAGACTGTAGGAAGGATAAATACTTCATTTCCCCACTGGTTCTGCGATAATTTCAACAAGTACAACGAAAAGGAAGAGACACTTCCGGTTGACCAGCACCAGCTTCTTGCTCTGATTGCGCCCAGGCCGGTATATGTGGCAAGTGCCGAGGATGACCAGTGGGCTGATCCGAAAGGAGAGTTCCTGTCATGTGTCGCAGTATCGCCGGTTTACACTCTTCTAGGAACGAAAGGATTCCCGGCTGTTGAAATGCCAGCAGTCAACTCACCCGTTACCGGCACCATAGGTTATCATATAAGAACCGGCGGACATAACGTCACGCTTTACGACTGGAACCAGTATCTCGGCTTTGCTGACATGCATCTGAGGAAGTAAATACGATAATGAACAGGCGATACTTTTAATAAATTAAAACTCAACCATGATTCTTGGTGCTCTTGATCTCCAACTTCCACTGACCGACCCTGTATTAAAATTCCTCATAATCCTGCTGATTATTCTGATTATTCCCATCCTTTCCGACAAGATCAAGATCCCGCATCTGCTTGGAATGATTATAGCAGGAGTTGTAATTGGCCCCAATGGGTTCAACCTGCTGACCCGCGACAGCAGTATTATTCTGTCAGGCACGGCCGGACTCCTCTACATCATGTTTCTGTCAGGACTGGAGATACATATGATCGACTTTAAAAGGAATGCATCGAGGAGTACCCTGCTTGGCCTCTCTGGATTCATTATCCCTATGGTTTTAGGGACCCTGGCCGGAATATATGTTTTGAATTTTTCTGTTATTACTTCCGTCTTGTTAGCCAGTATGTTTGCATCACATACCCTGATTACCTACCCGATCATAAGCAAATTTGGCATTTCAAAGAACAGGGCAGTCAATATCGCCGTAAGCAGTACACTTGTAACAAACACCCTGGCACTTACGGTACTGGCTATAGTTGTCGGAATGACCAGTGGAGAATTGAATAAAAGTTTCTGGCTTAAACTTATACTTTCATATATTGCATTTTCATCTGTAATCATCTTTTTATTCCCGGTAATTTCAAGATGGTTCTTTAAACGTTTCAGCGAAAATATCTCACAGTTTATTTTTGTGCTGGCAATCGTCTTCCTGGGAGCTGTCCTGTCGAAATTTGCCGGCATTGAAGCTATTATAGGAGCATTTCTGGCCGGATTGGCGCTCAACCGCCTGATCCCCCGGACATCACCACTGATGAACCGGATAGACTTTGTGGGAAATGCGATTTTCATCCCCTTCTTCCTGATCGGAGTTGGAATGCTGATTGATTTCAGGGCATTCGTCAAAATGGAAACTGTTCTGGTTGCCACGGTTATGACGATTGTTGCAACTGCAGGCAAATACATCACGGCCTGGCTGGCACAGAAGAATTTCAGGTTCAGCAAGGATGAGCGCAGGCTTATTTTCGGCCTGACAAATTCACAGGCTGCAGCAACACTGGCCGCAGTCACGGTAGGGTATAATATCATAACCGGATACACTGCCGAAGGGGAGCCTGTACGACTCCTTAATGACAGTATTTTAAACGGTACAATAATAATGATACTCGTAACCTGTACCATCTCTTCATTCTTCACACAAAGAGGCGCCCAGAATATTGCGCTCTCGGAACTAACCGGTGAAGAACAGCATGAAAGCACGGAAAGAATTCTGATCCCGGTAAGCAACCCGGGCAATATAGAAGAACTGGTCAGCCTGGGCACGATCATTAAATCAAGGAGAAACAGGCAGGGTTTCTATTCCCTTAATATTATCAATGCAGAGAATGCGGAACCCGAGACGGAAGAGCTTGCCAGAGGGCTTCTTGATAAAGCGAAAGTTGCAGCTTCAGCCACAGATATTGAGTTGAAAACAATACTGAGATATGATATAAGTCTGGCTAATGGCATTGCGAACACTGTCAGGGAAAACAGTATTTCAGACCTTCTGCTGGGACTCCATGTGAAGAACGATTTTTCTGATTCATTTTTTGGCAGACTTACTGAGGAAATCTTGTCAAAATGCAAATGCGCAACCTACATTTACCGGCCTCTTCAACCGATTTCCACTGTAAAACGGCACCTCGTAATCATCCCCGAAGATGCCGATACCGAAGCGGGGTTCTCTTTCTGGCTCTCCAAGATCTGGAATATTGCCTATAACACAGGTACAAAAATCAGTTTCTTTGCACCTGAGCGAACCCTTAACCTGTTAAAAGAAGTTATCAGAAACCACCCGATTGATGCAGAATTCAACATTTTCACCGATCTGGATAATTTCCTGGTGTTCAGGGATGAAGTAAAGGATGATGACAATATGATCATCGTATTAAGCAGGAAGAACTCAATTTCTTATCAGCCTGCAATGGACAGGATTCCTGTTTACCTTGACGAATATTTCCGGAAGAAGAACTTTTTGATAATATACCCTGCTCAATCATTGTCTTGGCAGTCAGAACAGATTGATCTGACAAACCCTTCACTGCTCGAAGCAATTGAACGAATAGACCTTATCGGAAAAACAATTGCCAGGATCATCAGCGGAAAATGAGCCCTGACCCTCCCCGTGGAGCCGGGTTCAGGAGGGTTGTTATTGGCCCGGATCCCGGACGATATTCAGAATCTCGCAATAAACTCGAGAGTCAGTTTATCGGTATGGATCGGGAGACTGCTCCTGAAATAGTTCTCATAATTCAGCCTGATCTCGGAATAAAACTGCCGTGGTTCGAACCCGATGTTGACGCCCAGGGTAAGCCGGCTGGCATCAACAACATTGCTGAATACAGAATTGCCTATCAGATCAAACCTTGCGACCGGTGATACCATGCAGATCATTTTATCCTCCCGTATGAAATTATAATAGGAGTGAATGTATAATCCGTCATCATGCTGATCCAATGACAGAGTATCGGCCCAGCTTCTCCTTATATATTCCGACTCGATGAAATATGCTCCGTTCGAATACCTGAATTCTCCGCCTATCATGGCAAGTTTTTCCCTGTCGGGGGCTTCACCGTAATACAGGTTACCGGTTACCCTTACCCCCTTGTCGGGGCCGATCGTTATTCTGCCTGCCAGATTGGGCTTACTGATCCACTGGGGATTGTTGTTTCCGGTCCCGTTCACGGCTCCGACAAGCAGGTAAACAGGTATCTCTCCGGGTATTTTATACTCTGTATAGAATCCGATATCCCGCATGCCGTCATTTATATATTTTGCCAGGAATGACCGGTTTGCAAAAATAGTTTCCGCAGGGTTACGCATATAATCGGTACTGAACGGGATCTTTCTTTGTCCCAGATAGAACCCGAGATTTGTAACCGGGACAAACTTTACATAAGCATCCAGCATTTTTATCCTGCCTTCATCAGAAAGATCAATCTCAATCTTGTACGACATGAAGTTATTTATCTTTCCAGTAGCCCCAAATCTCGCATTCCTTACTTGAAAACGCATTAAGGAATTGTCAAGGTCAAATTCGACTTTTGTTTTCAGGATTCCGAACAGATCAGGGAAATACTCTGATACTGTTTTTTCATTTTCCTGTGACAAACCGGTAAAGCGTGTCAGGCATAGTGCCAGCAATGCAAGTGGAAGATATCTCTTCATTCAGTCGGGAGAAGGGAAGTTAACCTCAGTTTTTATCTTTTATCGGACCTCGAAATCATAATTCCCTGATTTCAGCAATATTCTGAATACATTGTCCCCGCCTTTCGCTGCTTTGTACGACTTGATTTTCGTGATATCTTTTCCGCCCTCCAATATCCTGTCAGCCTTCAGAAATAATTCAGCGGTGCTGTTTGGGGGGATGGACACATGGTAAACAACCTTATCAGGAAATTTTTCCCATCTCGAAATGACCGTCCCGTATGGCCCCTCATGCTCAGCTTCAAAATGGTCAAGACCTTCAACAAAATTGGGTTTCAGTATGACATTTTTAAATCCGGGCGCCTCTTCGTCCGGAAAAATGCCTCCCAGGGCCTTGTAGTACCAGGCGTTTATCTCGCCGAACATAATATGGTTCATCGAGATATCACTGGAGGCATCAAGCGGCCAGTTCTCATAAAATGTTGTTGCTCCGTTTACGATCCACCATCCCCACGAAGGGAAGGTCTCCTGTGCCGCCACCCTGTAGGCAAGATCGGGGTAGCCATTTTCGCTGAGTGCGTTAAGAATGGTTTTTGTTCCAAGCAATCCGACATCAATATGTTCATTATCAGCCATTACCCTCGCAGAAAGATTTTCAGCCACACGCGAGACATGTTCTTTTGGTACCAGGCCCCAGTGCAGTGCGGCGCTCAATTCAGTCTGAAGGCCTGTCCCGTAAATAGCTTTCTCAGGATCGAGGTATTTATCATTGAAGGCTTTTTTAATTTTTTCTGCCAGACGTGAATACTTCCCGGCGTCATCATATCTTCCCAGAAGCCTGGCTGTTTTTGCGAGGATGGTGGCATCGGCGAAATAGTATGCCGTTGATGTAAACTCTTTGGGTGTCCTCGATTTTACCGGCACCCAGTCACCCAGGCCCCAGTCGGTGATCCCGTCCGGACTCCTTGAGTCGATCTGATCAACATACCTTTTAATATTATCATAACAATCCTCCAGCAATCTATGGTCACCGTAAAACAGCCATATATTCCAGGGGATCAGTGCAATGGTGCTGGTCCAGTCGGGACCGTTGGCCCAGTGGTACCCCCATCCGCTGGTGGGTATTATTGCCGGCAGTACTCCATTTGACAGCTGTTCGTCGCGGTGGTCAGCCAGCCACTTTTCATAAATCGTAATGGCTTCGTAGTTATAAAGCCCGGTCTCGATATTGATATGCGCATCGCCTGTCCATCCGTTTTTTTCGCGTTGTGGGCAATCGGTCGGATAGCCGAACAGGTTTGAGAGGTAGGAGGCGTTGGAAGCCATCCAGGTCCTGTTCAGGGTGTTGTTTGAAGAACTGATCTTTCCTGCAGGAGGGACATCGCTGTGCATGAAGTATGCTGTCATGCTCTCACTTGTAATGTTGACCGGTTTATCAGAGACGATCTCCACATACTGAAATCCCTTGTAGTTAAAACGCGGCATGAAAACATCCTCCTTTTTGCCGCTGAGGATAAGGATATCCGTCTGAAAGGGATCACTGTCGTCAGTGGGACGGAAATGGACATCGATGTTTGACAGATCAGCATGTCCTTTCGGATCAAGTCGTTCAGCATGTATGAGCCTGATCTGAGTGCCTTCTTCTCCCGAGACTTTTATCTTTATAACGCCTGAGATGTTCCTTCCGAAGTCGAAGAGATAGTTTTTACTGGTGAACTGAACCATTTCAGCGGGAGGGATCTCCAGGACATTGCGAATGGGATGCAGGACCTGTGCTGTGATATTTGAAGAGGGTGCTCCTGTATTAAGCGAATTCCGCCATTTCGAATCATTAAAACCCGGGCTATCCCAGCCTGGTTGCTCAAGCCTTGCATCGTAATGCTCTGCTGTATAGATGCTATTGAATATAACCGGGGAAAGTGAGGTCTTCCAGTCGCGGTCTGTGGCAACTGTCTCTTCGGTACCATCTTCATAGGTGATCCTCAGGTCCATGCAGAATTTGGGCCGCGCACGCCATGGAGCCTTGTCGAAATACCACACTGCAGTTGACTGATGGTTGTACCAGCCGTTACCGAGCAGTACGCCGATAACATTGTCCCCTTCCTGCAGATGACCGGTTACATCGTATGAAACATAGAGGGTCCGGCGGTCGAACCTGGTATACATTGGATCCAGACGATGGTCTCCCGCTTTTTCGCCGTTTATGCTGAGTTCATACAATCCTGCCACGGCTATGTATGCCCGGGCTGATGTCACCTGCCTGCTGACACTGAATTCCTTCCTGAAGTATGGGGCAGGCTTCAGGTTATAATCATATGTATCGGTTATCCAGTGGCCTTTCCATGGGACCTTTTTCATATAGCCTGTCTCGAAGGAGGCGGTCTCTGAAAGTTTCGTCCAGCCGCTGTTCCTTTCCCTTATCTTTATGGCCCAGTAATACCTGGTAAAGGGCTGAAGCGGGGGACCGGACCAGTGAGCCGGAACGGTTGAGCCTTTAATCCTTCCGGATGCCCAGACATTGGCTTTGCCGGATGCAACCGCAACCGAGTCGGTTCCCACAAGAATTTCGTAAGCAGACTGTTCAGCACCCCGGTTTTCGGAAACCATCTGCCATGTGAAGCGCGGTTTTTCAGTATCGATACCGACCGGATTGACCATGTATTCGCACCGGAGGTTACGGATATGAGTTATATTATCCCTGGTGCATGAACAGATGGTGATCAGAGATAATACAAAAATGATTCGTTTCATATTACAGTGACCAGCCTTTGCGGTATTCGTAATGGAAATAGTTGTTTGCTTCGGGCAGGTTTGTGATCTTCATATTTTCTCCGTCATACTGCAGAGTGGTGTTAGCCCGCTGTGTCAGAACGGCAATGTTCGTCAGCAGCATTATCTCGGTCACTCTTGATGCCCATGAGAAATCGTTGCATGCTTTCTTCCCGTTAACGATAGCGCCGATCCAGTCCTCGAAAATATCGCCTGTCCTTTCAAGCCATGGATCGGGTCCCTTGAAGTCGGGATTTCCCGGCACGAGTGTTGGCATAACTGCGTTGCCTCCCATCATAATGCCTTTATCGCCATAGAATACCGTACCAACACGGCGCCCGGGTTCCAGTTTTGAGGGCCTTTCCGGCAGAAGACCTCCGTCGCACCATTTAACCTTAACCGGGGGCATATATCCTATACCTGGTTCAAAACGTTCGGGGAACTCATAGGTAACGGTCTGGGCAAGCGGGAGGTATTCGTTATTATAGGGTGTTGAGGTAGCCTGTATTGTTTTTGGGTGGCCAAGGTTAAGTGCCCACAGCGGTGCATCATAAATATGAGCTCCCATGTCTCCCATGGCTCCTGTGCCATAGTCCCACAGGCCGCGCCATACGAAGTGGCACACCTCGGGGTTGTAGGGTTTATCGGGGGCCGGGCCAAGCCATACATCCCAGTTCAGGTTTTTAGGCACTTTTGCTGCTCCGGGGCGCTGTATGTCGCCCTGCGGCCAGAATCCTACCGGACGGTCGGTCCACATATGCACTTCCCTTACATTGCCCACTACGCCGCCGCGCACCCATTCAACAACCCTGCGGCTGGCTTCACTTGCATGTCCCTGGTTTCCCATCTGGGAGACAACATCATACTGCTTTGCGATTTCGGCAAGCTTACGGCACTCATAAATAGTCTTGGCCATCGGTTTCTCTACATAGACATGCTTTTTCTGTTTCATGAATGCAGCAGCGATGGGGGCATGGCTATGGTCGGTCGTTGCGACCATCACGCCATCGATGGAGGGCTCTTTGTCAAGCATTTCGCGCCAGTCGGAATAAACTTTTGCGCGGGGATACCTGGCAAAAACATATCCTGCATAATCCGAGTCGACGTCACACAGAGCATATATGTTAGCAAGTTTCCTGGGAGGTCTCTGAGGCGGGCCTCCGCCTGCCATCTGGGGCGGGCCTCCCTGCTGTCCTGTCCTCTGCTGCGCTTGAGCCACGCGTGCTGCAGCTGCCTGCTCCTGCGCCGCTATCTGTCCCTTGCTCAGCGGCTGACCCGTCCTGGTCCGCTGAGGCCTGGTGGTCTGGACTTCCGGGTCGCATATATTGCTCAGATTGCCTGCTCCCTGTGCACCGATACCGATGCCGGCAATATTGATAAGATCGCTGGGGGCCTTCTGGCCACTGCCGGCAATGACATGCCTTGGTACTATAGTAAATGCAGCTGATGCAGCACCTACAGTACCAATGAATTTACGTCTTGAAAGGTTTCTTGAGTTATGGTTTTTCATCATACGGTGTTTAATGGTTAATATCCGGATAAAGTTATAAAAATACTTATATAGTAAGCAATTTAAAAGAGGTTTCAATTCCGTAACCGGGTATTCAAAGTGCAGGGAAGGTCATATATTGATGATTTTTATTATATTTGGATAACTACGCTATAAATTAATGACTCTTACAACTGAAAACATACTGCTTATTGGTTCAATATTGTTGTTCATTTCGCTATTAGCGGGCAAGACCACCTACAGATTTGGAGTGCCTGTTTTAATTCTTTTCCTGGTCATTGGAATGCTTGCTGGTTCTGAAGGAATAGGCGGGATATATTTTGATAATCTTAAAACGGCTCAGTTTATCGGGATTGTTGCACTGAATTTCATTCTCTTCTCAGGCGGATTGGATACTGGCTGGCAATCAGTCAGACCAGTCATCTGGCAGGGCATTACCCTTTCAACCCTGGGCGTTGTACTGACTGCAGCCAGTGTAGGAGTATTTGTTTGGGCTGTAACAGATTTTACGATCTACGAAGGGCTTCTGCTTGGCTCGATTGTCTCATCAACCGATTCAGCAGCCGTTTTTTCTATATTACGAAGCAAAAACGTTGCTCTGAAAGGGAATCTTCGACCTTTACTTGAACTTGAAAGCGGGAGCAACGACCCGATGGCATATATCCTGACTATTATCTTCACAGTACTGGTAACAACTCCGGAAATGAGTCTCTGGACCATAATACCCATGTTTCTCAGACAGTTGTTGATTGGAGGACTTTTGGGCTTTTTATTTGGCAAGCTCGGCACATTAATTATAAATAAGATCAGGCTCCAGGGTCGCAGCGGCAAACGAGCCCCTGATTTACTGAACAGTACTGAAAGAAGAGCACCTGGTGCCGGGTCCGGATCATCGCTCCTCATATGTCATGAGCTCAATGTCCGGCAAATCTTATTGTAACAGTCCGTCTCCGGTTCGCCGCGTTTCTGAAGTGAATTGGGTGGTATTTTTTTCCAGGGGACACGATTTTTTGTGGTATAGAGATGGAACAGGTCATTGCACATAAGTGCAATGATATTATAGAAGTCAGATTGTAACGGATGCCTGTAAGGCACCGGTCTTACCTCGTTGCCGGCAAGCAGTACGGCCCGTGTAAGCCCGTACTCCGCAAGGCTTACACCTGAAGGCACCGGATGATCGAACCATGACGCCTGAATTGCCCGAAAATCGTCTTCCTCCGATTCGATCCATTTCCCGTCTTTCCTGAATGATTCAACGTAAGTCGTCATTGTTCTCATCATCTCCCCCCATTTCTCATTATTTTCATACAGCATCGTTATCGCTGTAAGCATTGCCCCTGCATCCGATAGAAAGCTCTGTTTCTGCAATAATCCCTGAAAAAAGGAGTGCCCAAGGGCAGAACCGTTCCAGAACAAATCAAGGAGTTTCATAATGACACTCTCAGCTTTCTTTTCCAGCCCGGGTTTTTCAAGAAACCTTCCGGCCTGTATCAACGCTATGGCTGCCAGTGCATTAATACCACAAAGGATTTTATTGTCTGCCGAAGGCTGGGTCCTGGTTTTACGTACAGCCAGAAGCTTCTCTTCAGGTCCGGCAAGAGGATCAAAGTTCTTTCTTGTGAGGTGGTATTTTTTCTCAAAATTGGGTTCACCATCAATAGTGTAAACATCACGGAAGCGTCTGTAATCCTCCATGCCGAGGTGGTTCTCAATCTCCTCCCGGCTCCAGACATATGTAGCTCCCTCTTCATGATCAGTGTCGGCGTTGAAAGCAGAGATGAATAGTCCGTTTTCCTCAAAGCACTCGTCGAGGCACTTCAATATCTTTTCACCCATCTCCCGGTATCTTTCGTGGCCGGTAACCCTGTATCCCAGCGAGTATGTCCAAAGCGACATTGCCTGGTCGTAGAGCATCTTCTCGAAATGCGGGATTGTCCATCTTCGATCAACGCAGTACCGGAAGATCCCGCCCTGCAGATGGTCGTTCAGTCCTCCCAGCATCATGGTATCAAGCGAGGAGGTACAGATTTTCCTTAGCTCAGCATTTTCCTTAACAGAGAGAAAATAGAGCAGGAAGAGGAGGGTTGAATGGTTCGGGAATTTCTGTCCGGTGCCGAAGCCACTGTAATTATCGTCATANNTATGATGCTATTTCTTCGGCGAGCTTATCTTCTTCCACTTCAGGAGGCTCCTCATAAGCAGCAATAAAAGGTGAGATCTGTTCGCTATCTGTACGGAGATAATTAATAACCCGCCTGGCAATTTCGAGGAATGACAT
>DIKJ01000176.1 GCA_002424525.1 Bacteroidales bacterium UBA5621
GCAGGTGTGCATTATAATATCAGGAGGCAGGATGATGTGAAGCAGAGCTGAGCGGGAGATCGTAGTCCCGCTTACAGCGGGATAAACTCCGCGGAGATTCCGCAAAGCGGAAGCGGGGGAGCGGGGCAAGCTTGCTATTGAACCCTTATCATAAATACGGGATGCTCCTCAACTCCTGTCAGGACATTTTCAAGCCGGTACAAATAATTCTGAGCCTTGCCCTTTACCTGTTTCGCCCTTAGTACAAGAGTTCCCCTCCGGGGCAGGACGAAGCGGGCGGGAAGCTCTGAAGAATCGGCCGACTCCTTTAAGAAAGTGAATTCAATATCAGAACTGTTTCTGATATTGAAATAAAGATATCCCTCGTGCGAAAAGTGTGAGGGTTCGACCTTTACTGACTGGCTGACAAGAGGATCGATAAACTCCTTTTTGCCCACCAGCCTGTTAAAGAATAGTGTTGCCGTTCTCCTGGCAAACATTGCCTCTTTAATTGAAGCTTCGCTCCGCTCCCGGGCAAATACCAGTGTAAGAGGCCTTACAGGATAGAGGTCGGTATTGTACTTGTAATTATAACTCTCGTGGATATCTGAGTGGCCGGTTATTGCCAGGTCTTTCTCAAGGGCCCATTGAACGGCCTCAGGATACCATTCCTTTTCGTTGAATACTTCTATTCCGTGCATCCACCCTTTTCTGTATATGTCTTCATGTTCGGGCATCCACTTTGTTGTGTCGGGTTGCTGTCTTCTCCAGCCCGGATGGTTCCAGATTACAAAACCGCCCTGCCTTACAGCTTCTCCGAGTGCATCCATATAATCAGGAAGATCAAGTGCATTAACATCACTGACAAACAGTGCGTTAAAATGTCCGGGAGGCATGTTTCTCGATATCTCGCCGCCCTTGATAAGTATTATATCCCTCATCTGCGCTGAAGGCAAAGCTATTTCATATCCATTATGTTTCTGGCCCGGCAGTTTTTTTGGATGACCCTCGATGTGGTCGGTTATTGAAATGGCATCCAACCCGTCTTCCCATGCCTCATCGACCCTCACCGTCGGCCATACGTTGCCATCAGAAAAAACCGTGTGCATATGGAAATCACATTTCAGGGTAAGATATCCCGCAATATCAGGGATCAGAATCTCCTTCCGGAAATGAGCCCGCTCAACGTCCTCCATTACTATTGTCCCTGATCTCTGGGCATTCAGACCGGCAGACAGGGATGCATAACAAAACAGAACCAAAAAAGTAAAACTCTTGCCTTTCATATTTTTATTTATTTTTCATAAAACCCTGATCATGAAGTACCTGTAATAAAACTCTTGAAAAATGGATATTATCTGCCTTTTTATATCTGACATCAGTAAATACCTGGGCCAGAGTCTCCTTGTTATTTTCCCTCACAAATTCTGCCGAGTCTTTTCTTTCCTCCTTATCCCTGTAAAAAGAGTTTATCTCCTCATCGGAATAGTCGTGATAAGTCTCATTATGAACGACAGCTTCAAGTGGAAGCCTGTCAGGCTGGTCGGGTTGTTCGGCAGGCCAGCCGAGAGTAACAGTGGTAACCGGTACAACTCCGGCAGGGAGATCCAGAATCCCAATGATTTTATCAGCAGTATATATTGTTGTCCCCAGATAACAGATCCCCAATCCTTTTGCCTCGGCGGCGATACACAGGGTCTGCGCCACAATGAGGGCATCGATGGCCGCGGTCATGAACGAGAGAAAATTATCATATCCGGGTTCAGCCTTTCTGAGCTTACACCACCTGTTGAACCTGTTGAAATCAGCGCAAAAAGTAAGGACAACCGGAGCTTCCGTCACCATTTTCTGATTGAAATGAAGAGGGGCCAGCTCTCTCTTCTTCGCTGCATCTCTTGTGATGATAATGCTGTAAACCTGCATATTGCCGGTTGTAGATGATCTGCAACCTGCTGAGAGCAGTCCGTTCAGTGTGGCTTCATCCACATTCTCCGCGGAGTATTTTCTGATAGTGCGGCGGTTAAGTAAAAAGTCCGAAAGATCTTTCATAATCCCGATGTATTTGTACAAAGTAAACAAATTCTGCCTGAATACAGGGAGGATAACTGGTAAAGACGTAAAAAGGAATAAAATCCTTGTTTATTAGTTGAAACTTTCCTATTCTTGTTAGCTGAATAACCGTAAGAAACTTTCTGAAAAAATAACTTAAACTATTTGCAATGAACAGACCAGTAACACTTTTTACGGGCCAGTGGGCTGATTTACCATTCGAGACAGTGTGCCAGAAAGCCAAATCGTTTGGATATGATGGTATTGAGATCGCATGCTGGGGGGACCATTTTGAAGTTGATAAAGCCGATGATGAATACTGCAGGGCAAAGAGAGAGATCCTTGACAGGTATGGACTGAGTCTTTTCGCCATCTCCACTCACCTTGTAGGCCAGGCTGTGACAGACCGGATTGATCAGCGCCATAAAGGCATTCTTCCCCCGTATGTATGGGGTGACGGTGATCCGGAGGGGGTTCGTCAGAGGGCTGCACAGGAGCTTATTAAAACCGGAGAGGCAGCGGTCAGACTAGGAGTTTCTATAGTTAACGGGTTCACGGGAAGTCCTATATGGCATCTCAATTATTCATTTCCCCCCGTTCCTCCTTCGATGATTGAGGAAGGTTACGAGGAGTTTGCACGGCGTTTTATCCCTATACTTGATGCATATCAGAGCATGGGAATCAAATTCGGGCTCGAAGTGCATCCCACCGAAATAGCTTTTGATATAGCTTCAACAAGGAAAGCCCTTAAGGCTGTAGGCAATCATCCTGCATTCGGTTTCAATTATGACCCGTCCCATTTCGGATATCAGGGAGTTGATTATGTTGAGTTCATCCACCTTTTCGGAGACAGGATCTGGCACGTGCATATGAAGGATGCCGGGTGGTCCGATGTGCCGGTCGAGGCCGGGGTGTTCGGCGGACATACTGAATTCGGATCGCGGGGACGTTACTGGGACTTCAGAAGCCCGGGCCGCGGCAACGTCAACTTTGAGGAAATTATCAGGGCGCTTAACCGTATCGGGTACAGGGGACCTCTCTCCGTTGAGTGGGAGGACAGTGGCATGGACCGCGAGCACGGGGCCGCGGAAGCATGCGAATTCGTAAGATCCGTTGACTTCCCTTCGTCTGATATAGCTTTCGATTCAGCCTTCGAAAAGTAACAATAACCCGAACCGGATTAAACTGATTATAACCCTTTAAATTATCTGACTTAACTATGGAAACAATCAAGAAAACACAGTTATTCAATGCAAGTTGTGTTGCGTTGGTAGTGACAGCCCTTACATTTGCCACACGGGGCTCGTTCGTTGAAGCGTGGGCGACTGAATTCAATCTGACACATACCCAGGTGGGATGGATAGTTGGCACAGCCTTCTGGGGCTTCACCCTTGCGATGGTATTCGGCGGTCCCCTGGTAGATATAATCGGACTCGGAAGGATCATTGCGATTGCATTTTTCTGTCATGTTGCAGGTATCATACTTACCATCTTTTCCGCCGGTTTCTGGTCGCTGTTCATTTCGACGCTGTTTATCGGAGTGGCCAACGGGAGTGTCGAGGCAGCATGTAATCCTTTGATAACCAGTATGTATACAACAGATAAAACACGACGGCTTAACCGTTTCCATGCCTGGTTCCCGACAGGTATCGTTATCGGAGGCCTAATTGTATTCCTGTTCAGCAACATAGGGCTTAACGACTGGCGCTGGGCAATGGGCATAATGCTTCTTCCCACCCTGGTTTATGGCTATATGTTTCTCAACAAGCAGTTCCCCGAGACAGAGAGGGTTGTATCTGGCTTCAGCTATAACGATATGCTGAAAGCTTGTGTGAGCCCCTTGTTCCTCTTCATGGCATTCTGCATGTTACTTACCGCGGCTACCGAGCTGGGCACAAATCAATGGATCGCGGCCCTGCTGTCGAACGTATCCGACAATCCCATTCTCCTTCTGGTATGGATCTCGGGTATAATGGCCCTGGCACGCCAGTTTGGAGGCACATTTGTTCACAATGTCAAATCAACGGTAATATTGCTCTTATCCTCGATACTTGCCTTCTTCGGACTGATCATGATGGGTTACACATCCGGGGTGATGGTATTTGTTTCAGCAGGGGTCTTCGCGCTGGGTATAGCATTCTTCTGGCCCACCATGCTGGGATTTGTTTCAGAGAACATAAGGGAGAGCGGTGCTCTCGGGCTGGCGATAATGGGCGGTATTGGCTTCCTTGGAGGCGCAATAGCACAGCCTGTGCTTGGAGCTATCTTTGATGCCCAGACAATTGCAGCGGTGCCGGCCGGACAGACCATCGAGTTACTGAAATCGGCGGCGGCCGGCACTCAGGAAGCAGCCATTTTCGCGAAATCACAGCTTGCAGGCGGCGCGATGACTCTGCGCTTTGTGGCAATCGTTCCGGCACTGCTGATAGTGTTCTTCAGTTTCCTGCACTTCAGAAAAAGAAAAACAGCTTGAGTATAAACTATTTTTAAGCAAGGAATCATAATTAATAAAATAAAACCTGAATATGAATAAATTGAAACTGGGAATGATTGGCGGCGGGTTGGGAGCCTTTATTGGTGATGCGCACCGCCGCGCCTCACGGATCTGTAATGATTATGAACTGGTGGGAGGCGTTTTTGATGTGGATTATGAAAAGAGCAAAGAGTTTGCCCGCAATGAAGGAATTGACTTGTCGCGCTGTTATGAGAGCGTCGATGATCTTATCAAATCGGAGCTTCAGCTGCCTGCCGGCAAGCGGATGGAAGTTGTTGCCATTGTCACACCAAATGCCCTGCACTATCCATTTGCAAAGAAACTCCTTACCAACGGGTTCCATCTTGTCTGTGAAAAACCTATGACAATGACTGTTGAGGAAGCGCTCGACCTAGAAAAGCTTGTAGCTGAGAAAGGTCTTACCTTTGCCCTTACTCATACCTACACAGGCTATCCGATGGTCCGGCAGATGAGGGATATTATTGCAACCGGAGCCCTTGGAACAATACAGAGAATTGATGCACAATACTATCAGGGATGGATCAACTCAATTATTCATGGAACCGGCAGTCGCATCACAGGTGTCTGGAGGCTCGATCCGAAACATGCAGGCGTTAGCAGTTGCATGGGGGATATAGGCGTTCATGCCTTTAACCTGATCGAATACACCACCGGACTTGAAGTGAAAGAGGTTCTCTCCGACCTTAATCCTGTCAAGGAAAATATCGAGCTCGATCTCGACGGAACGGTACTTCTTCGTTTTGGCAAAAACCTTAAGGGAGTTATCCGGGCAAGCCAGGTATGCGGCGGAGAAGAGAACTGCATTACTATAGCAGTTTATGGATCAAAAGCAAGTCTGAAGTGGGCTCAGGAGGATCCGAATTATCTCTATATGCTGAGTGATTCAGAACCAACTAAGATATTTAAACCCGCACACGGATACAATGACAGATTTGCTGAAGAGAGCCATACAATGCCGGCAGGACATCCGGAAGGAATATATGAAGCCCTTGCAAATATTTACAAAGGCGCCGCCAAATCCATAAGGGGTGAATCGTTTATCCCCGGTGAGTTCCCGACCGTCCATGACGGTGTCAGGGGTATGCAGTTCATTCATTCGGTCGTTAAATCGAACACGGATGGGAATGTCTGGGTTAAAGTTGAATGAGGCCCTATTTCTTTTTCTTTAACAGGAAGAAACCGACTCCGCCGGCCACAACAACAACTGCAGCAATGATTGCAATAAGGCCGGCGGATCCTTTTTCATTTCCGCTTTTCGACCCTTTCTCCTCATCTTCAACAGCGTAATAGAAGGTAGGTTTTGCATCAGTGTCAATGTTTATCGTATCCTTCTGTGGAACAGGCCTCTCCTGTGAAACTCCGTATTTAATCCCCCCGGATAAAAGAATTGCTGATAACACAACAAGTAAAAAAAATCTTTTCATTCTATATATATTATTTAATTGTACGTGCAAGTTCATCATATTTCCCGGCAATCTCAGGATCACTCTGCCTGTAAGTATCCGCCAGTGCTTCAATCGCAGGCCTGTAATGCGGATTCAAAACAATGCATTCCCTGAGTATGCTTCGGGCTTTCAGTAAATCATTTTCAGCCACCAGCCCCGACAGGGCCACATATGCTTCAAAATATTTACGGTTAATATCTATCACTCTTTCATAGAACCCGGTTGCCTCACCTTTCCTGCCCTCAGCGACTGCGATATTGCCCAGATACATAATGATCGGTTCGCAACCGGGATTTACCTCCAGTCCCTTTCTAAGCAAGGAGTCAGCTCTCTCTCTTTGCCCGTCTGCGTACAAAGCTGCCGCAAAATTATAAAAAATCAGTTCATTCCTGTCATCCTCGCATATTGCTTTTTCATAATATTCAATCGCCTTGTCGATCTGGCCTGAGTTCAACGCTTCATATCCGTAGTAATCATTTTTCGCTCTTCTTTCAAGAACGGCACATACAGGAACACCTCCGGCATGTATCAGATGTATGGCATTTTCAGGCGGCCAGATTCCTTTCCTCAGCTGATATGGCGGAATATACCTGTTGACAACGATTGCGTAGTCCCAGTCGTGCTGGCTTCTCTCTTCGTATCTGAAGTAGGAGGTTTTAATGGAAGGATGATCCCTGAATTGCCATAACACTGAATACGTGG
>DIKJ01000010.1:0-11642 GCA_002424525.1 Bacteroidales bacterium UBA5621
ACAAGCAGCAGAAAACCTGATGTTTTAATTAAGTCTTTCATTCCTTTATAACATTATAACAGGTTTGTGTTTTATCGGTATTCGGTAATCGGTGATCGGTGATCGGTAACTTTTATCTTGTGACTTTTGTCTTTTATCTTTCTCTACGCTCTACGCTTTACGCTTTACGCTCTATGCCCTGAGCTCTGTGCCCTGAGCCCCTTGCCCTGTGCCCTGCGCCCCTTGCCCTGCGCATTAATCCTGTGGATTAACTACCTGTCCTATAAAGAGCAGGGTGTTGGTGGTGCGTTCGCGGATCGCGAAAACGAACGATTTATCGATCACGAACTGCGGGGGTTGAGGGGGCAGGCTGGTTTCAATGATGCCAATTGTAGTTACTGCGGCGGCTTCGGTCCCCTCCTCATCGACCTCTACAAATGTGTCCTGCTTAACGAAGGATACGTAAACCGACCCGTCGGTTATTCCGGAAAGGTTTGCCAAAGAAGGGCTAAAGGCATCAACCATTCCCATGCTCTTAAGCTGGTCGTTAAGGTACTTCTCATATGAAAATTTGAACTTCGGCATATAGACGATAAGTTTTCCGAACTCATCCTTCTCATCTAATCCTGAAGTTATCTCACTCCATACCTGCGGGGTCAATGATGTGTAAAATGACCCCAGCGTTTCTGTGGGAACAACGACAATCATCGTGAAATTGGTACGTCCGTAGGGCATCTCCACCACCCTGTAATTTTCGCCGTAAAAGAACCTTGTCCCCACCTCGCTCTTCATTGTACTGACATTGGCCGTTGAACCGCCATCGGGATGGAAGGGGCGCTCCCGGGTTTCCGACTTGTCGAACTGATAGCTCCAGTCACCCTTGAAGTAAAGGGCATTCATGATGAACATGACAGCATCGCCTGATATCTCATCAAGGACTTTGGGGATCTTGCCGGCCGTATTGTCATTTGCCCATTTGTTTATTGTTGTGAGGGCTGACGGACCCGAGAAGTCAAGCCCGTCAACCGTGGCCTTGTAGTCATTGCTCATTGTGGCAAGGAATGGAGGTTTGACTACAAAACCGTTACGGTAGAAAATTGCGTTTGCGAGTGCAAGAGTCACCTTGGGATCGGCCTTCAGCAGCTGGTCAACAAGCCCTTTATAAGCATCGTTGATCTCTCCGATTGTCATTCCGGCCGGGTATTTAAGTGTCCCCTGCAGCTGCGTATACGTATCTCCCCCGCAGCCGTTAAGAAGCATGGTGAGGGCCGTACTTGCGCTCAGAGGTGAGAGCATAAGGTTCTGGTTGCCTGTTTCAGCTACCTTTTTGAATAGTTCGATCCCGAAATCATTACTGCTCTGTATTGCCTGGAGGGCCGCTCCGGTCAGTGTAAGGTTCTTCGGTATCAGATCTGATTCGCCTGGTTGTTTTTCGCATGTGCTGTGAATTCCCATCAATGCAATACATGCAATTGCCACAAATATCTTTCTCATTTTCTTTTTCCTTGTAATTAATAATTCGTGGTCCTTTATTTAATCAGGTCATACTATTAATACGTAAACAAGATCTCAAACGCTGCAAGCAGTTCTTAAAAAAATTAATTATCACCTACTGCATGATTCACAGGTAATCCCCCGAAATGACAGGATATTTTTTATTTTTGTGTAAACACCGCTTACAAAAATGGAATTGCAACTACCTGACAAGTATACGAGATTAACATACTCCTACCTTGCCCTGCGAAAAGCCGTGGGATGGATCGGCATTTTGCTTCCTTTTGTACTTCTGCTTGGTAATACCTTAATCTTCGGCGTATCGTGGCTGACCAAGGGGGGTACACTCTATCCTGACAAAGAGGACCTGTAATATGCATCAAACCAATTATTTCAGTGCAACATTAATAATGCTTCTTATATCCTGGACCGGCAATTTACTCACCGCCCAGGAGATACAGCCTGTTGAAGTCAACAAACCCATTTATGGTCAGGATGGAAAGGATGTGACATGGATACCCACACCCCAGCTGCTTATTGAGGCTATGCTGACGGCTGCAAATGTCACTCCGGATGATTTTGTGATTGACCTGGGTTCAGGCGATGGCCGTTCGGTAATTACAGCAGCTAAACGGGGTGCAAGGGGCAGGGGGATTGAATATAACCATGACCTGGTTGAGTATTCGAAAATACTGGCTGAAGCAGAAGGGGTGGCCGGCAGGGTAGAATTTATCAAGGGTGATATTTTTGAAGCAGATCTGTCGGAGGCAACTGTCATTACAATGTTCCTGCTCCCATCACTTAATGTAAAACTGGCTCCTGTTTTCATGGAATTAAAGCCGGGAACCAGAATCGTATCCAACAGTTTCGGTATGGGGGAATGGGTCCCCGACGACACTGCCCACAGCGCAAGACCATGCCGTTCATACTGTGACGCCCTTCTCTGGATAGTGCCCGCAATGGTTGAGGGCACATGGCAATTTCCGGAAGGAGAACTGATTCTGCATCAGAAATACCAGATGGTCACCGGAACCCTTACGACAGGCGGAAGAACAACAACCATATACGATGGGAGACTCAGAGGCGATCAGATTACTTTCAACGCAGGTTTCCGGAAATACGCCGGTCGTATCAGCGGCGATCAGATCGAAGGTGTATCAAAATCAGATCATAACAACGGTGTCTGGAAAGCTGTAAGGGTTTATCAATAAATTAAAACCACAGGCAAATCTCCTGATTAATCAAGGTTGCCAGTTACTGCCCGCCTTCGCCGCCACCTTCGCTAAAGCTACTGTGGCCAAAGGAGGCTCCGGACTCCGGCCGACGTAGTCGGTTCCGTCCGACGAAGTCGGCGGGTAAAAGTTGCTGGTTGCTGGTTGATTAATAAGGTTTCCTTCATAATTCCCCATGTTCACCACGGTAAGGAAAAGAAACCGCCCGGCATATTTGTCGTCACACTGAATTGTAACCCACTCCAGGAGATAGTGGCTCGAAATGGTGTGCATGGCGCTGATGACCGGATCAATAGCCTTTTGCTGCTGACCATTGAGGGCCAGTGTAAATACAACAGCAAATAATAATGTTATCCCTGTTCTCATATCAAATCAGTTTTTCAATTCAATTATACTGTTTTTTTCCTAACTTTCAGTCTTAAATACCAAACCTGAACCCGGCCGTCGCTGTCCTTCGTCCAGCTATGGCTGGCAAAGTCTGCGCCAGGCATTACCTGGCCTTCGTTTAGCTATAGCTTCGAAGCCTGATCTCTGAAAAATGAATATAATTATAATTTGAAAGGTATGAATGGAATGACAGTTATCGTTAAAAGAACATTTATTATCGCGTTGGGAATTTTTCTGTCAGGTTTGCCGCACCTGCAAGCCCAGCCTGAGCCGAAGGAGCGTAACATACTGGCAAAAGAAGCAACGGCCATCGGGCTGGAATCAGCCATGATCAATGATGCATCGTGGAATAAACTGCCCAGGTATGGCGAAAGAGTTTTCTGGGAAGGTTTGCCTGCCAATATAAGGCAGGAATACATCACCAGAGCCGAAGGCTACCTGGATTATAACTGGCCGGTCGTTAAGGCAACCGATTACCTTGAGTTCATCCGGTCGGGCGACAGGCGTCAGAGTGTTTACGCTGAATGCAGCAACGCACTGATTTCACTTGTGATGGGGGAACTTGCAGATGGAAAAGGCCGCTTTATCGATCAGTTAATAAATGCTGTATGGTATTATAGTGAACAGACCTGGTGGGGATGGTCGGCACATCTGGGTGCTCAGAAATCCGGATCCGGACTGCCCGATGTTAACGAACCCTATGTCGATCTCGGCGTGGGGGAAGTGACAAGCAATCTGTCGATGACCTGGCACCTTTTTAAAGATGAATTTGACAAGGTGCATCCTGTCATTTCACAAAGGCTGAAACAGGAGATCAACCGTAAGGCGCTTGATCCTTATTTTGAAAGGGACGACTGGGGCTATATGGGCTTCAGGGGCGGGCGGCCCAACAACTGGAACCCATGGATCAATTACAACATGCTGACAAGCTATATGCTTCTGGAGACAGATCCGTTAAAAAGAACGCAACAGGTAATGAAGATCCTGAACTCGCTCGACAAGTTCCTGAATGGCTATTCCAATGACGGAGGCTGTGACGAGGGGCCTTCGTACTGGGGTGCCGCAGGAGCTCTTCTATACGAGAGCCTCGAGATAATGAAGAATCTGACAAACGGGAAGTTTGACGTTTTTGATGATCCTCTGATACAAAATATCGGCACATATTTCCATAAGGTTAATATTCATGCACCATACTTTATAAACTTTGCAGATGCTGACGCGACAACTGGCGGCAATCCTCCAGTCGTTTACAGGTACGGGAAGGCTATAAACGATCCTGTGATGCAAAGTTTCGGAGCATATCTTGCCAGGATCGGCAACTGGGGAGAAAGAGCAATGACAGGAAGGATCTTCGACCAGATAAGGAACCTTGGCCTTATTCATGAAATACGCACTGCGGATGCTCAGGAAGCGCTTGTTGCCGACTTCTGGTTCCCCGACACGGAGGTTGCAGGAGCACGAGACAGGGAAGGCAGTTTCTCAGGCTTCTTCTTCGGAGCAAAAGGCGGATTCAATGCCGAGAGCCATAACCATAACGACGCCGGCTCTTGCCTGATGTATTACGACGGAAAACCTTGCCTTATCGATCTTGGCCGCGAGGAGTATATCGCGAAAACCTTTGGCCCCCGGCGATATGAAATCTGGACAATGCAGTCGGGATACCATAACCTGCCGGTAATCAATGGATCCGATCAGATGCAGGGGGAAAATTACAAGGCTGTAAACTCAAGATTTACAGCCAATTCCAAATCTGCAACCTTCACGACTGAGATAGCCGGAGCATACCCCGAAGATGCAAGGGTAAAAAGCTGGATACGCACCTACACTCTCAACAGGGGCAGGAATTTCATAATAAACGATAAATACGAACTAAGCGAAGTAACCGGCGCCACAACCAGTTCCAACCTTATCACATACTGCCGGGTGACGCAGGTGAAACCCGGGCTCCTGAAGTTTGAAGGCGACGGATTTTCGCTGAATATGATCTACAACCCGCGAAACGTGACGCCGGAAATTGAATTTATTGAAGTTACCGACCGCACACTCAAGCGTTACTGGCCGGACGGAGTAACACGAATAAAACTTAATTTTATCAACCCCGGCTATAAAGGGATACATAGTGTAGTCTTTTCCGGAACCTGACCAGCTTATGACTATCCTGCGAAATATACTTAAACTATTAGGAACAGGGGTTACTTATAGCCAGTATTATGAGTCGATGAATATGGCTCTCAAAAGATTGAATAATGAGTATACTATGCTTCATTATCCATTTTTTGTAAAAGAGTCGGATAGTTTCATCCAGGCACAGAGAAACCTTACCGATTATTGCATTTCAATACTCGAACCGATAAAGAATAAGGAGATTCTGGAGATAGGTTGCGGAAATGGCGTTCAGTCTCTCTATATAAATGCCATGTATGGTCCCTTAAGGATAACCGGGATTGATCTCAACAAAGCCAACATCGAAATCGCCAAAAGTGAAAGAGACTTTAATAAGACAGATAATGTGCAATTCCTCGTGGATGATGCCCAGGCCCTTATGCATATCCCTTCAAATTCCGTGGATGTAATGCTTAACATTGAAAGTGCTTTTCATTATCCTGATAAGCCGGCATTTATTAAAGAGGTCTGTCGCGTTCTGAAACCCGGGGGACAATACCTTATCGCCGACATCTTATCCATGCGCAAGAAACGGGAGGGACTTATGAAGATCTGGGGCAAACCAATGAATCATCATTTCTGGAACAGAAAGCGATATGAGGAAGAATTCCTTAAATCTGACCTGGTAAATAATTACAGTGAGGATATAACTCAACAGGTGATGAAAGGCTGGAGCATTTACCGGAACTGGATTCCAAAAATTAAAATGAATTCGTTTTTACAGAATGTAGCCTTCAGAATATTCTATATTATAAATGCCAGACTAAATATCACCTTTTTACGCAGCAGACAGCAATATTTCATTTTTGCCGGATATAAACCTGTTTCAGTATACGGGTAAACTCTTTCCCAATCATCAAATAACCAATAATTCAATTATTTTCACCAAATTTATGCCCTGACATTTTCAGACTCTCATATTAAAATTTTTCGATAAAATGAATGCAGCCAAGGTTAAAGAACGACTGATTGCGCCGGGCAATCTTATTCCTTTTATTCTCATTACTTCCCTCTTTCTTCTGTGGGGACTTGCCAACAACATGACGGATACCCTGCTGGCTGCCTTCAAGAGGATCATGAGCATGACCGATGCCAGAACTTCTCTTATTCAGATATCCTGCTACGGCCTGGGCTACTTCATTTTTGCTTTGCCTGCCGCAATCTACATAAAGAGATTCTCCTACAAGTCGGGAGTATTACTGGGACTGGGCCTGTATGTCATAGGTTGTCTAATGTTCTTTCCTGCGAAAATGACAGGTAATTATTTTCATTTTCTTGGGGCGCTCTGGATACTGTTCGGAGGTCTCTCGATACTCGAGACTGCCGCCAATCCCTACATCATAGCTATGGGCGATGAGCATACCGGGACAAGGCGCCTCAATCTGGCCCAGTCGTTCAACCCGCTCGGTTCGATAATGGGAGTGGTGATAAGCCAGATCTTCATACTGTCGGAACTAAACACCGCTTCAGCGGCTGAAAGGTCAGCCATGGCCTCTGCTGATCTGCAGACAATTCAGACAGGTGAACTCAATGCTGTGACGATGACCTACGTATCGATAGGATTCCTTCTTCTGATCCTGTGGATGGTAATCTATTTTGTCAGAATGCCCCGGGCTTCCGATGCCGGGACAGCTGTAAACCTGGGCCCTACCCTGAAAAGGCTTCTAAAGAACAGGAATTATGTTCTCGGCGTGATCGCGCAGTTCTTTTATGTTGGTGCCCAGATTGGGGTCTGGTCCTTTACGATACGTTACGCTATGAGCAACCTCAATCTTGAAAAGATCGTACTTCCGGTTGGTAAGACCCCTGAACAGGTTGCAGCTTCGTATTATATAGCTGCCCTGATTCTGTTTGCTTCTTCGAGGTTTATTTTCACCTACCTTATGAAATTCTTCAAACCCTCGTCGTTGCTCACGTTTGCAGCAATGATGGCCATAATAAGTTCCCTTATCGTGATCCTTGGAAGCGGCATGACAGGTGTTATCGCCCTTGTATCCATCTCCGGGTTTATGTCCCTCATGTTCCCGACAATATTCGGCCAGGCTGTCATTGGTCTGGGTGACGATACCAAGATCGCCGGTTCAGGCCTGATAATGGCTATTCTCGGAGGAGCTGTCGTTACCTTTTTTCAGGGTAAAGTCTCTGACCTGACAGGTAACATAAACTATTCCTATATTGTTCCGCTAATCTGTTTTGGGGTTATAATATATTACGCACTGGCCAGCAGAAAAATTGTGGAATGACCAAAGCAACAGGATCAGGGTCCTGTCAGAGCTTATGAATGTTAAGTCCTCCGCTGATTTCGAAAATCATACCGGTTGAGAAATCCCAGTCGCCACGTGCAATGGAGGCTACAGCCTTTCCTATATCTTCAGGATAACCCCATCTCTTCTGGGGGACGAAACCTTTATCGATCAGCTCGTCATATTTATCCTTAACCCTGGCGGTCATGTTGGTCTCAATAATTCCGGGACGGATCTCGCAAACGAGGATCCCTTCCTTCGAAAACCTGTCGGCAAAGAGGGTCGATGCCATGCTTAGCCCTGCTTTTGAGATGCAGTATTCGGCCCTGTTTGTGGAGGAAAGAACCGCTGAAACAGATGTAATAAAAACTATAACCGGTTTATAGTCGGCTATCTGCTCTTTCATCCAGACCATCTCCCTGGCAATTTTCTGGGAGAAGAAAACGGGACCCTTCAGGTTGATATTCATAACCCTGTCGTAACTCTCCTCGCTCATATCAGCCAGATCATTCCTGTTGAGTGGCGCGACACCCGCATTATTGACCAGAAAATCGATCCTGCCGTACCTGTCAATGATATTCATAACAGCCTCGTTATGGCACGAGGTGCATGAGATGTCCAGTCCGATGGGGAAAAAGGCTCCGCCGTTTTTCTCAACAGCCGGAGCAAGGATTTCCATTCCTTCACTATCAACAGAACGCGCTATCGCTGCAATATCGTACCCTTCGGCTGCCAGCGCTATTGCCACAGATCTCCCTATCCCTCTGCTGGCGCCTGTAATAACAGCCACAGGTTTACTATTCATACTGAAACAGTATTATTCAGGTTTTAGGGCAAATTCGGGGCTAAAGTTAGTAATTTGCCTGATATTGGCAAGATCAGAAGTAATTATCTTCGCGATACTCCTTCCAGACCTTCTCGAACCATAGGTCCTGAGGGGGTATTTCCCGGACTTCTTCAAGTCTTGTTGTCACCTTTCCATCCGTGAAACTTACTACCATAATATCCTTTTCGGCCGGGATATCATACCTGCATAACTCCGGAACTGATCCGGCCGGATCACTTACAGGATTATCGTGATCTGTCCCTTCTGTTATAATATATGATCCCCTGCTTCTTCCTCCCCTCTCAATATAAGCATTAATTGCCTCAAGGTAAATCAGATGTGTAAGGCAATGCTCTGCTGCTGTATAGCAGGAGACCAGTTCGCTGACTGATGATGCTCCTGTTTCAGACAATATCCCGGCATTCAGGTCTGCGGCTTCGCGGAGAGCTTCCAAGATCTGTTGTCGTCTGCGGAGTATTCCGCCGCTGGCAGACATCCTTTTTCGGATGGTTTCCATCAGGAGGCTGGTTCTGTTACTTTTCCCTGAAGAGAGCCAGCAATCAGCCATTCCAAGCTTATGGCTGATCCGGCTCCGAGCCTCAGCCAGAAATTCCTCCTTTGGTGGTGCAGACTGATTATATTTCTTTACGATGTATTGAGCGGCCCTGTAGCTGCCTGCCTGTCCCGAGTTCAAAGCTGAGCCTCCGGGTCTGTATACTCCATGTGATCCGTTAACCTCACCCACCGGGAAGAGATGCCTGAGATCCGATTCCCACCAGATGTTTCCTTTCAGACCGCCGTTGTTGTGCTGGGCGCAGACTGCTATCTCCAGGGGTTCCGAAAAAAGATCGATACCATGTTCTTTATACAGGGTCACCGCAGGAGAATTCATTGCTGATAATCTTTCGGCAGGTCTTTCCCTCAGAGCTCCTGACCGGGCAAGGTAGTCTGTTACTGCAGGGTCGAGACTGCCGTTCAGGAATTTGTCATCACTCCCCCATGAAGGATTCCGTCTGTAATCAATCCAGACCCTCCGGCCTCTTTCTTCCCTTTCCCTGAAAACCAACAGGTCGATAAGCGATGAACCGAACCCCTCGAGCTTGCGGGAATCAAAAGGCCACTGATAGCCTTTCAGGAAGATCGCCCTGGTGAGAGAGGTATAATCAGGGTAAACATCGTTGAGGAATTCCTTTTCGTCAGAGCCGTCTTCTCTGGTTGAATAATACCTTGGTATCACCTGCTGGTAGCTTCCGGAGAGGTTCCACCTGAATTTAAGGGAGGCTATGCCGAACTGTGACTCTGTGAGGTTCTGCCCGGAAGCTCCGGCATCAAACGCGATGCCGGACGAACCACTTTGCGATAAAGGATAGACACTTGTTTCGTAGATCCCTCCCGGCCCCCCTGTTCCCATTACAGTATTAACCGAATTAAAAAGAACAAAGGCTTCAGAGGGAATAGTCTTTCCGGTATTGATGGCCAGTGCGCCTGTTACTCTCGTTCTGTCACTGTCTGTCAGCAGGGCAATGATATGATGTTTATCCAGTATTCTTATCCTGCTCTTCTTTACTTCCCCTGCAAGCGCTTCGAACATCATCCTGGAGGTATACGGTCCGGCTGATGTTGCCCTTGAGCGGGGGTCGTGGTCGGTCTTATATCCTGCCCATGCTCCATATCTGTCGTGCGGGAACGGAACCCCCAGCCTGACCAGGTTCATGAAGGCCTGTACAGAGCCCTGGGCTTCACAGAGTGCAATGTCACCGTGCATGCACCTTCCGTTGAAGAGATCCCGGGCCATCTCCCGGACTGAGTCGGGCTGATCGCCTGAGAGGGAAAGTTTGTAGTAGGTCTGTTTGTCGGAACCGGCGTTATTTGATGTACCTCCTCCCCATTGCGAAGTGGCAATAAGAATATCCTCCTGACCCATGGAATGCAGAGTGACAGCAGCGTTGAGAGAGGCGGCGCCACTGCCAATAATCAGTGTGTTAAGGTTATAATATTCAATAGAATAACCATCAATGATTACTTTTTCATTTCCCATCAGCAATCAGTTTCTTCAGTTCTGCACCATAAATTGAACGGTCGCGTATTACACAACCGCCGGGACGCATATTCCTGATCAGTCGTGTACAACCCGAACAGGCGATACAGACTTTAGCAGGATCAGTTCTGCCTGTTTTGATCAGATCAGCGGTCATTGAAGGGTAAGCGAATGAATTCCTTCCGAATCCGATAAGGGCGGCACTGCCATTTTTAATAACAGCTGCTCCGACATTCGGCGCATAATGCCTCAGATATGACCAGGCTGATCCTGTGAAATATATATCAGGGAATCGCTTCTGAAACAGGGCAGTATTATTTATCATATTCATTACACCTGCCACCGGATGCTCATCGGGGACCGGCTGACCGGGGAGCGGGGTGTCGAATGGCCGTGTAACGTAAGCATTGTAGTACGGGCTTCCCATACTGATGTTGATCAGATGCACTCCCCGCGAGCCTAACTCATCCACAAGCATGACTGGCTCTGAAAAATCGGGATTGCCTTTATCATCAACTCCAAAGCCTCCGGGGTACAGATCTGAAATATTCAGTCGTGTTGTCATTACAGATCCTGAAGCCTCGTCCTTCATTCTGTCGAATGTCCCGAGAAAGAACCGGAACCTCTTTTCAGGTTCTTCACCACCGTAGATGCTGTTGATCCTGCCTTTTGCGGCAAGGAGATCGATCATCAGGTAACCATGGCATGCCTTAAGGTCAATTGCGTCAAACCCTGAGCGGGCGGCAAGTTTCGATGTCACAACATACTGATCCCGGATCCTTTTAAGATCGTCGTCGGTCAGAATGTATGGCTTATCCCTGTCAAGAACGGGATTCGGTGCAGCGGCAAGCGGTTCTGCTTTTCCCTCCGGCTTGCTGTACCGGCCTGAATGCGTAAGCTGAATTATCAGCAGAGGATCGAATCCGAGCCTGCCGGCGGTTTTTCTAATATCATCATTCAGGCGGGCGAAATGATCCGCATTGTTTTTGTTTAACCAGAGCTGATGTGGATTTGAACGTCCTTCGCGGCATACAGAGACTGCCTCGAACCAGATGATCCCGCTTCCGCCTTCAGCAAAACGAAGGTAGCGCCTTTTTGTCAGGTCAGAGGGAGAGCCCATGCCGTCTGAATCGTAGCCCTCCATAGGCTGAACGACCATACGGTTATTTGTTTTCAGACCATCGAAAGTGAGGGGCTGCAGGAGTGGCGATATATCATCCGAAAAGGGAAGATCAAAACCCAGTTCCCTGGCTTTCAGTATCAGTTCCCTGCTGTTCTTA
>DIKJ01000010.1:11687-14814 GCA_002424525.1 Bacteroidales bacterium UBA5621
TATATTAAAAGAATCCGCCACCGCCACCGCCACCGCCACCGCCACCGGTCCGGCCAAAACGGGGATTGACCACGTTATTGTAAATCGAACCAAATGTATATGTGATGCTTAAGCCTCCGCCAATCTGAAATTTTGTTGCCTGCTGTTTCAGGCGCAAAAGACGTTCAGCCTCACTAAGATTGCCTTTTCTCAGATTAAGCTGATCATTGATATAGGCTACCTCCCCGTTAACCGAGAATGAAAGGCCCCTGACTACCCTTATTCTTACAAATCCATTAAGCAGGACACTGTTCTTTGAAAAATCATTGAAATAATTTGATCCGGTGAGTGAAAGGTTTACTGAACCCCACTTTTCCTGTATCTGATAGGCTAATCTTAATTCCTGTTTGAACAGATTTTCTTTGGTTAAATTGTAAATTGAAGTGTCGATGTAGCTGCTATACTGATAACCAGCACTGTACATTATCCTTAATTGCTTATGCGTGGCAAGCGAGTATGGATAAAGATCGTACTCCACAGAGGGTAAGAATTCCTGATTGAATTTATAGTTGGCCGAAGTTGAAGCGCCCATGTTCCATCTCAATCCGGCCGACCAGTGTTCTCCCAGACTTTTCACAAAAAGAAAACTCAGTGATTCACTGCTCCTGATATAAGTAATATCCTCATCTTCCTTAATAAACCTTTGCCTGTTAAGGTCCTGAGAAATATCGATCTCCAGTTTAATGTCGGGAGTAACTTTTGAAATTTCAACAGAATTCCTCACGAAAAGTCTTCGGTAGCTTTGTTCAGCGTTGTATCTCGGGCTCGTCTGAAATTCAAATATCCAGTTATTCCATTTATCAATAACTTCTTCGGTCTCAAGCTCCCTGTTATGCGATATGGTTATCTCACTGATCATGGGGGTGCGGGCTACATAACGCATCAAACCCATCTTAAGAATATTTGTACGGTGTTCCCGGATTATGGCACTTGTCAGATCCGGATTGCTGCTATAGACAAGAGTATCGTTCATCCCGGCATATTGTCCCATTCCCTGAAACCTGTAGGTATATTGCCTGCCGCCGTTGCCTGCACCCTGGTCTGTAACCAGGATAAAAACCTGTGCCTCTTTTACATCTCTTACATAATTGACATACGGGATCTCCTGCCTTGTATAATTCATGTCGCAGCTGCGGCAATCGAGAAAGACCCTTACCGCCCTGTTCCTTGGGGTTTCCAGAGGAATATCCACATCCTGTCCGGCAAGGGATAACGGCAGAAAAGAAAGACTCAGTAAAAACCCGGTAATGATTATTATCTTATTCATGAACAACTTTTATTTTTTCTTTACTTACACGAATAGTTGCTATTCATAAAGCACAATTTCCAAATCCGATGCAAATATGTGTTTAAAATCAGTCAGTGCGACACCTGAAACTACAGATGATATACTAATTATATTTTTTTAACAATTTTGGGGTTTCTGGTCTGGGATTACCATCCCTTGTGAACTTTATCATGTTCCGTATCCCCGAATCTGGCTTCTTCCAGCCCCCCGCCCAGCGGAGTCGGTTCGTCATCGCGGGATTCCTCTTCCTGCTCAGTGCTTTACACTCTACGCTCTACGCTCTCCTCTTCTTCCTCCTCCTCCTCCATCCAATCATACACGGGAGCCTGCGGACCCTCCTTTCTGAACCAGACTGAAAGGAGCACCCCTGAGAAGAATCCAAGCATGTGAGACTCCCATGATACATTTTTGTAAATACCGGGAAAGATACCCCATACCATTGATCCGTAAAGGAAAACCACCAGCAGAGACAGGGCTATCAGCCTGAAATAGCGGCGGATAATTCCGCTGAAGAAGAGAAATGATGCCAGTCCGTACACCAGTCCGCTGGCTCCTATATGCCACGCTTCACGCCCCGCCAGCCAGACAAGTAGTCCGGTCAGAAGATATGTAAGTGAAAAAACCTTCAGGGCGACTTCTGAGTAAAAATAGAAGAGAGCAGTTGCCAGAAAGAAAAGCGGCAGGGAATTATTGAAAAGATGCTGGGCATCTGAATGGATAAAGGGAGAAAAAATGATTCCGGGAAGCCCCCTGAGAGCAAGCGGGTAAATCCCTCCCTGCGAAAAATCTGCGTTAAAAAGTATTTCTGCGACCTTGACGAGCCACATCAGGGCAATGAATATTACCGGAATTATTATGCTCAGGAGGAATTTCTTCCGGTAAAAGGCTCCTTCGCTTATTTGTGCCAGGTCAGACATAGGCTAAGGAAATACGATCCCTGCCTCTTCACGTACCCGGTCGAGTGTCCTGATCAGGTCCAGGCTGAAAGAGAGAGGCACGACACTGCTTTCAATTCTTCCCTCACCAAGGCACTTCATTACCTCTTCAGCTTCCCAGTGATAACCCATGGCCGGCGGACTGAAAACAAACTCATCCTGCTCTCCGTTATGGAACCTCAGGGTCACTCTCTGGTTCATATCCCGGCCTCTCGAAGCGGTCATGTTGCCCTTTTCACAGAGTATATCGCATCCGATACCGAGGTTTGTCCGGAAAGAGCTGTACAGGGTTGCCAAACGTCCGTCGTTGTACCTGAAAATAATGCTTATCGATTCTTCAGATCCCGTTGGTCCGAAAGCAGCTGAGGCTTTCACCTCATCGGGGATGCCAAAATAAGTGAGGGCATCGATTACCGGGTAAATGCCTATATCAAGAAGTGAGCCACCGCCCAGGGAAATGTTAAATTTACGATCTTCGGGCTCAAACGGAGGTATGAATGAAAAGTACCCGTTAAGGTGGAGCGGCTTCCCCATTCTTCCTGATGCCAGTATCTCGCGGGCTTTCTGGTTGAAGGGCTGAAAAGGGGGCCAGAGCGCTTCCATCAGAAAGGTGGTCTGTTTCTTTGATTCATTTATCATCTCCTCCACCTCCCCGCTGTTCAGCGAAAAGGCTTTCTCGCAGATAACTGCCTTTTTGTTCCGCAGACAGAGCATTGTGTGCTCATGGTGAAATGAGTGAGGCGATGCAATATATATAATTTCTACATCCGGATCGCGGGCCAGCTCCTCGTAACTTCCATAGAATTTCCTGAAACCATGGTGCAGGGCAAAATTTTCTGCCCTTGCAACATCGCGCGAACCAACA
>DIKJ01000105.1:0-7661 GCA_002424525.1 Bacteroidales bacterium UBA5621
TCAGCTATTTCATTTATTTTCCCGGCTATATCCTCTTCCAGCTTGCCGATCGTTTCATTCAGACTGCCGATCCTGCCATTTAATTTTGAGATGTCATCCTTTAACCCTGATATCTCTCTGTTTAACTGAACTTTATCCTCTTCGAGACCTTTGATTACCGGCGTATAGACCGATTTCGCATAGAACCATGCCGTGATATATCCAATTACACCTGCCACCAGCAGCAGGATAATCATTAAGATTATTGCAGATGTATTTGACATCGCCATTATTACAATTAATGCTTTCATGTTTTTATGTTTTTACTTTTTAAATGATATTTCTGCTCTTCTGTTCCTTGCTCTTCCTTCGCTGGTGGCATTGTCTGCCACAGGCCGGCTTTTGCCTTCGGAAACAATTGTTATCCGGCCGGCAGGAATTCCCTTTGATGCAAAGTATTGCTGTACGGCACGGGCCCTCCTGAGCCCCAGCTGCTGGTTATACTCCTGCGTACCAATATAATCGGTATGACCGGTTATGACGATAACCGATTCGGAGTGCTTGTCGGTCCAGGCTTTGTATTCAGCAATCCTGCTGTCAGTCTGCTGATCAGATGTAAACACGGACTGATCAAAGTTAAAGCTGACCATCAGTTCTCCGGGCATCACCTCAACAGGCGGAGCCGGTGGTTCTGCAATTTCTGCTTTGGGTTCCGGAATTGTTTGTACTGTAACAGGTCCCTGCATGGCCGGCCTCAGCTTTGAAACAAAGAGCCAGGTGGAGAAGAGGGACCAGACAATGAAAACAATAACCCCGATAACAATTATTCTCATATTCTGATAGTTTGGTTAGAAATCTGGAAATCTCTCCAAATTAATAATTTCCCGGTTACAAGTCAAGTAATATCTGAAAAATCTGATGAAGTAATCGTCAAATTCATTATTCTGTGGTGAATGCCCTGCTTCTGAAACTTAAACCATCAGGTCAGATTGTTAAAATTTACTACCTTTAAGATCTCACTTTTGTGTGCCGGCCCCATTGCTGATTTTCACGATAAAATGAGAATAGGAATTTTTACCGATATCCACGAAAACATCGAAATGCTCAGAGAAGCGTTAAGACTCGCCTCGGTTCATAAATGCGACGAGATTGCCTGTCTGGGGGATATTGCCGGTTACGACCACAGGTTTTACTCCTTCAATCCGAAGCGAAGCGCCAAAGCCTGCCTTGATCTTGTACGATCCAGCTGCCGCTGGATCGTCCCGGGCAACCACGACCTTTTTGCTGCCAGAAAATTTCCGTCATACACAAACGGATTTATCTATCCCGAGACCTGGTTTAGCATGGATCACCAGGAAAGAAAGAAAATATCCGGGGGAAAAGTATGGTGTTACGAAGGGGAAGAGCCAAATGATCTGGAAGAGGAAGATCTCTCTTTCCTCAATTCCCTGCCGGAGTACATCATCCTGTCGATGGCTGGGATAAATTGTCTTCTGTCACATTATATCTACCCCGATTTTACAGGCTCGACCACCAATTATATCGAAAGGAACAATCAGCTCGGAAAACTCTGGGATTTCATGAACCTTCATCAGATAAGATACTCATTCTCCGGGCATTCGCATAATCATTTTGCCGGACTGGCCTACAGAGGGGGAAGGTCATTTTTAAAGGCAATACATTCGGTCCCCTGCCATAGTTTCAATCTTGGAGATGAGATGCTGATGGTTCTTCTTCCCCCCCTTGCAGGGGAGAAAGGCAGAACAGGCTTTTCGATCATCGATTCCGGCAATCTGAAACTCGAGGTCATTGCAATAAACAAAGCTTAAGATACCTTAAATGAAACAATTATCCGGGAAACGTTTAAACAGGATCTTTATACCGAAGATAGATCTGCCTGCGTTGCTCGCTTTCGCACTTTTTGCAGGACTGATCTTTTTCTACCTCATCCCAGTGTTTGAAAATGTGATGATGGACCGGAAAAGGCACCTTATTCATGAGCTAACCTCTTCGGCATACAGTCTCCTGGAGTATTATCATTCAAGGGAAGACAGCGGCGAGCTTGACCGGGAAGAGGCAAAAGAGAGAGCCAGGGCAGCTATTGGAACCATAAGGTACGGAGACGAGCAGAAAGATTATTTCTGGATAACCGACCTTTTCCCCCGGATGATCGTACACCCTTACAGACCCGACCTGAACGGGAAGGATCTCACCAACTATCGCGATTCAAAAGGCAAAACCATCTTTGTCGAGTTTGTCAGGGCAGTCTCCCAGTCGGGCGAGAGTTATGTTGAATATATGTGGCAATGGAACGACGACTCAACGAGGATAGTTCCGAAACTCTCATACGTGAGGAAATTTGAACCCTGGAACTGGATAATCGGCACAGGAATATATATTGAGGACGTTCGTTCCGAAATACGAAGAATGGAGACCAGGGCCCTTTTAATATCAGGCATCATAGGTATCATTATTATTGCCCTGCTGGCGGTAGTCTCCAGGCAGAGCCATAAGATAGAGCAGAAAAGAACAGAGGCTGAGGAAGAGCTCCGCAAATCGAGAGAGCTGTACCGGACCCTCGCCGAAGCGGCTTCGGAAGGAGTCATGATATGGTCGGGCAAAAGAATACAGGCCAACAAAACCGTATTGTCATTGCTTGAATATCAGGAAGAGGAGCTCCGGGACCTTACACCAGGGGATATCCTAATCTCCCCGGAAACCGCAGACTTCACGGATCCTGACGCTGTCTATGAGGAGCTGAGCGCACAGCGGAATATGGAATGTGTCCTCAGAAAGAAAAACGGAAAGCTGATAAAATCCCTTGCGAGTTTCTCCAGGATCCTTCTGGGAGGAATGAAAGCTGTCCTCATCGTTGTCAGGCCTTCGGAAGGTATGGTTTCCCAGCCGGGCTTCCTGCTTCAGCCTTCTCTCCTGAAAGATATAACTACCGGATTTTTCAGGATAACCTACGGCAGAAAAAACGTGTTCATCAGTGCGTCAGAGACGGTTCTGAAGGTTCTCGGATATGCCAGCCTGCAGGATCTGGCTCCCCATACTGTCGAATCGCTGTTTATTGAACCCGGTCAGTTCAGGGGCTTCAGAGCGGCACTGGAATCAGGAAAGAACATTTTTAACCGGGAGGTGCTCCTCCGCCGTAAAAACGGCGATGAATTGCGGGCCCTGGTAAGCGTGATAATAGTAAAGGCCGACACCGGCGATATCTGGTGTGAGGGAACCATTGAGCCGCTGACTGCCGGTTTAATCCGGAACAATCCCCCTATGGCGGACCTGAATGAATACAGTGCATCTTATATTATGCAGGCGCCGGTCTCTTCAATATCCGTTCCGGCAGTCGAATGCCGTGATAGCATGACTGCCTCCCGGGCAGTAGTTGTTATGAAGGAGAGCAATACAAGTGTTGCTGTCGTTACCGGCAAGGAGGGAAAACCTTTAGGGATAATCGATTCGCCAACAATCGGGTTCAGACTGGCTGAAGGAGCCTCGCCCGATACCGAGATCTTCCGGTGGATGAGCTCACCTCCGGCCTTTATCAGACAGAATGCAAGCATAGGCGAGGCATTCGGGATGATAGGGAACAGCCTGAAGAACTGCCTGCTTGTTTCACCGGATGATGATAAGGTAACCGGAATAATAACCAATAAGGTGTTAACAGAGGCTTTTTCGCAGGCACCCCGGTTGATTATCCGGGAAATTGAGAACGCCGTTGCTTCACACACCCTCAGGGATATCTGGAACAAAAACCAGAAAACCGCCGTTGCGATGATCCTGGGCCGTGCCCATCCCTATTCTGTCTCACTGTTCATTTCAGCCATAGCAGACACTATCTGCCGGCGCGTGATTGCTCTCTGCCTTGAAGAGGCCGGAGAGCCCCCGTGCCGCTTCGCATTCATCCAGACCGGAAGTGCAGGCAGAAGAGAACAGACATTTTCGACTGACCAGGATAATGCAATTATTTTCGAAAATCTGACGGGTGATGCTCTGAAAAATGCCGGGACCTATTTTACCGGTCTTGGGAAAAAAGTGAACAAGATGCTCGGTGAGGCCGGATTCAGGCTCTGTAAAGGCGACAATATGGCAGGTAATCCGAGATGGTGCCAGCCTGCTGACAGATGGAAAAAATATTTTTCCGACTGGATAAAGATGCCGGGGCCTGATGAACTTCTTGAGATAAGCATCTTTTTCGATTTCAGGTTCTGTTATGGCGATCAGAACCTTTCAGATGAACTGCGTGAATACATTAAGAATGATCTGAAAACCAATGATATATTCTTTCATCACATGACTGCCGCCTGGAAGCTTTTCGATCCTGCGCAGAATGTGCTTTCCGGAGGAAAGACAGACATCAAGAGGCTGATCATGCCTCTGACGGGAATAATCAGGCTCTATGCCCTGAAGCACGGCACAGCCGGCTTGTCGACACTGGAAAGGATCATTGATCTCCATTCAGGCGGCCATCTCAGCCACGATCTGCTGTCCGGTTCAATGAGGGCATGGAAAGACCTTACATTAATCCGTCTTAATCATCAGGTCAATTGTATTAATGACGACAAAGAACCCGACAATATCGTGGATTTCAATGTTGCGGATGCCGACATGCTCTATTTTGCTGAAAAAGCTGTAGCTACACTCAACGATCTGATGCTTAAAGCCGGTAGTGATTTCCACACCGAAACGATCTAGAACCGGTAAATGGTGCTCAGCAGTATCCTCATATTGCAGACATTGCCCGTATTGTCAACCCTTCCATTGTCCTGCATCGTACCATAGGCTGCCCGGGTCCTTTCAACTTCGGCGGCAAAGCTCAGCCGTCCTTCAGTGACGGTTATCCTCGGTGCTACCCTGAAGAGATAATCAATGTTATTTCCGCGGCCATAAACTGCTCCTTTTATAAGGTCAGCAGAACCAAGGTTCTTTGAGTATCCGGTGAAGAGCCCGAATGCAACTCTCCTGCCGTTCGTGGTCAGATCGGCCCACACTCCCAGGGTATTGAGATTCGTGTAAGTCTTTATCTCCGTCACCCCATCTGAGATACCTGAAACTGCATATCCTCCTATCATCATCAGGTCGGTGGCATTCTGGGCATAAACCCCCATCACTGAAAGGGTTATTGGGGAAGATTTGATCCTTATATTACCATATGCCGCCAGACTGCCAATTGTCGAACCTGTCTCAATATTCGTTGCAGTTCTCAGTTCGGGCCTGATCCTCTTGTAATCGACCCCGGCCCAGGCTGTCAGGGACTCTCCGGCGGGCACGCGCATTGAAATGTTGAGACCCGGAATAGCGCTGTTGCGCAGATATTTACTGCTGTTCCCGTCAGGGCCCGGAGATGTAAAATCACGCTGGGAATAGGCAGTCAGCGAAAAACTGGCAAATCCCGGATTCAGGGTCAGCTTTGCCTGGGGATTACGGCTGAACGGTGTGAAGGGAGCGCCGGTGTTGAAACTGACAGTTCCCGGAAAACTTTCCGGGATGAACATGGGGTGCCACGACTGACCCAGGGTAAGTGAGGTCTTCGTCCAGTCAAGCTTAACCAGTGCATGCCGGAGCCTGAACCCGTTGATGTCGCTCTCGCCTGTTCCAAAGAACTCTGCTTCAATAACGCCGGAGGTCTTTGCGCCAAATGCATCCGGCCCGGAGATGTCACCCTTGATACGCGTCTGTATTCCAAGTATGTGGAAGGAAGGATTGGCGTTGATATCCTTCCCCGCTTCATCATAAAGGACATTATCGGGATAGAGGTAAAAGTGTCCCTCCCTCAATCCGTTCGAAGCACTCGATTGCCGTGTGTCATAAAAGAAATCTGTCTTCACAAAACCGGAAAATTTTATGCCCCATACGGGATCGGCTTCCTGTGACCGACCCAGGGGTATACCTGAAACGATACACAGCAACATTACAACTATTCGTTTCATATCTTACAGTTTATTGTATTTCAGTTAGTTTTAATCGTTCTGTCAACCTGCGCCGGAGATAATAATGATTATTTGATTTTCCTGTCAGGAGGGAAAAGCGACTCGATAAGCTTCGGCTTTACCGGTTCTCCCCCCAAGAGAACATTCAGGTTGCTTCTG
Source organism: Bacteroidales bacterium UBA5621 (assembly GCA_002424525.1). Taxonomy (GTDB): domain Bacteria; phylum Bacteroidota; class Bacteroidia; order Bacteroidales; family VadinHA17; genus LD21. The sequence continues at coordinate 6,075 of DIKJ01000105.1, forward strand.
GCCGTCCGGTTGTCTTCCCATAAATCCAGGGCCACCCCGTAATATGCCAGTGATGAATCAGGTTCCAGCATGTGGCGGAAAATGGTCGCCTTGTTGGTATAGCTTACAGATAACCGGCGCGGTGTCTCAATCCGGGCAGTTACAATATTTTTTACCCTTTGCGAAAATACCTTACTGAAATTCAATCCCTCAAATGCCGGATCCTCCTCCTGCATGAAAGGACTTAGCTTTCCGGCAATCTCTTCAGCGGAGAGAGTCTCCCACTCATTCATCCAACTCTTGTATTGCATGATACTGCTGTCGCAGTATTTCATGGCAAGAGAAAGGAGTTCACCCTTTTCTTCGCCGCTTATGCCCGCGTCATAAATTGCGGCAAGCAACAGCCTGCCGGATTTGTTATTGTATATTACCCCTTTCTCGAATGAACAATCGTAGTCGGGCAGGGAACTGAAAATGGCAAAGGCCGAATCGAGCATGAGGAATGCTTCTGCAGGTTGTAACGTGGCAGGGAGCTTTTCATATTCCGAAAGGAGTTCTCTGGCTTTCCTGACACGGGGATCTTCCAGCTTATTGACAGAATTATAATAGATAAAAGCAGCCAGGATGGCCAGTGCCGATACTGATATTGTTATCGCCAGTATTTTCTTCGTTCCGGCTGTTATTGAAAATATCTCTTTAAACCCCATCAGTTATGAACCTGTTCGGCAAGGAATTTCATTATCTCCGGTGGAGTGGGAGCGGTAAGCTTGCTGACGACAATGTTCACGATCACGGCCAGTGGCGCTCCTATCCATGCAAAGTACCAGACATTAAGCCAGTATGATATAAAAGCCTGCCCGGGAAGAGAACCTCCGGTCAGTCCGACAATAAAATAGGTGATAGCCACCGTGGTCACCAGTATCCCGGCAGCAAGACCTGCCTTGGCGCCTGTCCTGTTTGATCCGCTCCACCAGATGCCAAGCAGGAAAAGAGGGAAAATTGTGCAAGCGGCCATTGAAAATGCCACCGAGACCAGCTGGGCTATCAGACCAAGGTTGAGCAGTGCGACTGATGTAACGGCAAGAGCCATTATAATGGTGCCTATCCTGGCGATTTTCAATTGTTTCTTTGGCGTGGAGTCAGGATTAATTACCCTGACATAGAGGTCGTGCGAAAAAGCAGATGCCCCTGCAACCAGCAAACCCGAGACAGTTGAAAAAGCTGCAGATATCGCGCCTGCCGCCAGCAACCCCACGATAAGGGAGTTTACCCCTGCAAGCTGGGCGGTGTAGACAACTATTGCATCTTTCGCCAGTACCCCGACCTCGGGACTAGAAGAGAGTATCTTCCCGAAAGCTGAATAAACAGGTGCCGTCCAGTAAATAAGGGAAATGAAAAAGAGTCCCCATACAACCGACCAGCGGGCATCCGTAACCTTCGGTACCACGTAAAAACGCTGTATGACGTGAGGCAGACCGGCCGTTCCAACCATTAACGAGAAGCAGATAGCCATCCACTGAAAGAATGTCGTGCCGGTTGAAGGATCCCATGGCATGGCATATTCCGGACTGGGAACAATTGAAAAATCATGCCCGTAGGCATTAAGCA
>DIKJ01000105.1:7714-16389 GCA_002424525.1 Bacteroidales bacterium UBA5621
GGAACCAGCCAGAAATAATCGAATTTGAATGCCATTATGAAGGTCGGCAAAAGGAATGAAATCACGATAATCACATACTGGATCTGCATGTTCTTGGTGGCACCTATCATACCTGAGATCAAGGTGTAAAGCAATACCACCGAAGCGCCTATTATAACCGCCCAGGTATAGCTGAGTCCCATGATCCATTTGAACATAAGTCCAATACCACCGAACTGACCCACGCAATAGGCAAAAGATATCAATATAGTAAAAATGGCGCTGACGATCCTGAGGTCGCGGGAATAATAGCGGTCGCCAATAAAGTCAGGAGCTGTGTATTTGCCATACTTGCGTATCTGGGCGGCCATAAGTATAAGGAGAAGAACATAACCGCCGGTCCATCCAACTACGTAGGCCAGACCATTATAACCGAAACCATACATCATGCCTGCCATTCCCAGCACGGAGGCTGCACTCATCCAGTTGGATGCAATTGCCATCCCCGAACCAACCCTCGAGATCTTCCTTCCGGCGGCATAGTAATCTGCCGGATCCTTTGCCCGGAAAAATACCCCGACAAGAACAAAGATAATCAGGATGGCAATCAGGATAATGGCAGGACCGGTTTTAAAACTTCCCTCAAGCTGGGTAAGACTCTCCGCATTCAATGATAAAATCCCTGTAAAAGCAAGGAGTATCGATAAATATATTCGCTTCATTATTTATTATTTTAATTTTATTCAGTAACTCCTTCTTTCTTCAGTCTCCATTCAACCAGTATGTTATAGACTATACAAAGGACAATGAAGAGTATCAGGAGAAATACTGCAGTATAGAAATAGTGGAATGGAAAACCCAGAAATACGGTATCGGTAAGCACCGACTGGTTATGTGTAAGGTAAAACTTCATAATATCCGGGAGCCTGCTGAAGGAAGCGTCATTAAATGATTCAGGATAAATATCATCCAGGCTGGCTATAAATATGGCAGCCTCAAGAGTGCCATTCGCGAAGCCGGTAAAAGGCTCGCTTATATCAGTGAGCTCCTTTAATTTTGTCTGTATCTTCGTCTTTATCTCAAGAAACTCATTATCCTTCGACACACCGAGCTGAACCTTAAGAGCCTTTACTTCGGAGATGCCATCCAGAAGGAGAGTTTCAATGCTGTCGGGCATTATCCTGAAAGCGGTAGTGCTGATAATATCCTTGAGCGTTTCCTGATCAGCAGCACTTACCATATTCTTTCCTTTCACCTGGACGAGAGAATTAAGGAATGTCGTGTAATCGGCTGAATTAATATCGTCCGAAAGAACCTTTGGCCAGGTCGATTCAAACAGTGTGAGAGCCTCTTCGGGGGTCGGCTTCTGTATGCTCCTGAGCAGGATTTGAAAACCAAAAACGGCTACCGCCCATATCAATAGCATTGTGAAAATAACATTCCTGTTTTTCCTGCCATGAAGATTACGTGGCCTGAAAATGCTGAAATTGTAATCATCGGGTGATTCCATAGAGTTCCTGGGGTTTAATTTTAAGTTTTAAGGCAAGCTAAAATAGAGATTTTGTTACAGGTTGTACCTGATAAGTTCTTGCAATGTAACATTGTTTTAAATCAACTAATTAAAACAACTATATTTGGCGGAGAGAACCGAACAGGCTTGATGCTGTTCCCGCAGGAACTGCTGCAACAGGAATAACCGCTTATGATTAAGAGACATAATAATTGATTGGATGAAGATAACAAGAAATGTTACCTGTGAGGATTGTCACCAGAAATGTGACATACATAAAGCCATGGTGCTGACCGGCCGGTCATTTACCGGCACAAACAGTGTGCAGGCGCAGTTCAGCAAACGCGAAAAGATATGCAAACAGGGGGACAATGTCAGCCATGCCATTTACCTGGTTGAAGGAACCGCAAAGCTGTTCATTGAAGGAATTAACGGTCACAATATTATTCTATACCTGATGAAGCCGCCTGCCTATATCGGGCTTCTTTCATTCTTTGAGAGCATCCAATATACCTATTCCGTTACAGCAATTGAAGAATCCAGGGTCTGCATGGTGGATCTGGGTATCCTTAAACAGCTCTACCTCGAAAATCATGAAGTATTGTTAAGGTTAAACAAGGCTTTCGGCAGATCGGTGGCACTCATAATGAATAAAATCATATGTTTGAACCAGAAGAACATAAGGGGCCGGATCGCCGAGAGTCTGTTATATCTGGCCCAGTTTTACGGGGGAGACAGATATCAGCTGTCAATAACCCGCAAAGAGCTTGGTGAAATGTCCGCGATTTCGGAGGAGAATACGGTAAGGCTGCTTACTGAACTCCGGCAGGAAGGCATAATAAGCATCCACGGCAGGGAATTGACCATCGCCGACAAAACCCTGCTGAGAAAAATATCCGAACTGGGTTAGATATTCTCCACAGAAAAGATAAGATTGGGATCAGAAATATTTCTTCTTAAACTCTTTGAACAATTTCTCTTCGGGCACACCATTTGTAATTCCTTCAAAAAGCATTTCAAGAAGACCGTCAATGACATGATCGCTGAAACCTGCTTCAATGGCGAACTTCCTGATTACTTTCCTTTCACCCTCAGCAATAATCTCATCGTCAAGTATAATATCAGCTATGTTGTAAAGGTGAACGAACTTTCCCCTTAGACTATAGGGAGGGTTATATGAATGTCCGCTTTCCGTTTGAATGAATTTATCGATCTCCGGGTCGGTCAGTCCGAACTTTCTCCCTTTCTTATGCAGTATTTTCATCTGCTCATCACTGATCTTCCCGTCAGATCTTGCAACCTGAACAAGATTAACAAAGTGATCCTTACATATTCTCTTGCCGCCACTCGTTAGAAAATCGGAAAAGCTCATTTTACTCCAGAATTATATTGTTATTCCTTATAAAAAATAAAATCCAAATATATGGAGTAAAATTCAAATTACCCCTTTTAGATATGAACAATCAATTATCTGACTTGTTTGATTCTTTCATTCCGGAAAGTTAAAAAAAGTACATGATATTTGTATCCCGACGATTTTTATAAAAGAACCGGAATAAATTATACCCGGCCGGTGTCAATTAAAAACTACGGGCATTTTGTCCCGGGTTAACAGATTTAAAATGTTCTTTTATCTTTAGGGCCATGAAAAATGTAAAAACTCCAATATCCATAATTTGCTTTCTGACGATAACTGCTTTTATATTTCTGCAGGCAGGCGCACAGTTACCAAAATCAGACCCTGCTCTCGATGAGAAGGTCAAAAATTTCCTGAATTCCCAGGGCCGTCGCTGGTACGACATGAATGTACCGGCAAGCGATGGCCAGTTGCTTTACGACATTATTGTGAAAAACAATTACAAAAGCGCTCTTGAAATAGGAACTTCCACCGGTCATTCAGGGATATGGATCGCCTGGGCCCTCAGTAAAACCGGAGGCAAGCTTATTACAATAGAGATTGATCCCGGCAGGCACAGGACAGCCGAGGAAAATTTCCGGCAGGCAGGTTTGTCCGACTATATTGACGCACGCCTGGCCAACGCCCACACGCTGGTAAAGGAGCTTAAAGGTCCTTTCGATTTCGTTTTCAGCGATGCAGACAAGGAGTGGTATAAAAATTATTTTATCGATATAGATCCCAAACTTAAAGTTGGCGGCTGTTTTACTGCACATAACATTTATGACAGGAGAACCGGTGGTTCCGGTGGCCGGGGCGGAGGTTACCGCAGCGGACAGGACGAATTCCTCGATTATGTCCGAAGCCGGAGCAACTACGAAACCACAGTCAACAGCACCGGAGGGGGCTTATCAATAAGTTACAAAAGATCTGAAAGATAACCGGGTATAATTATGGCAGAAGAAAAATTGCAAAGGAGGCTGGGACTCTTCCCGTCAACCAATATTGTTATTGCCAATATGATTGGTGCAGGAATATTTACCACCTCAGGTCTTCTGATGGCCGGACTGAATGACCCGGTATTGATGCTTGTCCTCTGGGCAGTCGGAGGATTGATCGCTCTGTGCGGGGCATTCTCGTACGGAGAGCTGGGTGCGGCAATGCCGGGAGCAGGCGGCGAATATCTTTTCCTTTCCAAACTCTACCATCCGATCTTTGGTTTCCTTAGCGGATGGGTCTCGTTCCTGGTAGGTTTTTCTGCACCCATCGCGGCATCAGCAATGGGTTTCAGTGAATATTTCACAAGGGCGGTCCCCGGGTTTACCCTCTGGTTTGAAAGTGCAGGCATAATGAGTCCGGATGTAACAAAGAAACTTATCTCAATAAGCGTTATAGTAATATTTACCTGGATACATTACCGGGGGATCAAAACAGGGGCAAGAATTCAGAATGTCCTTACAATAATGAAGGTCGCCCTGATGGTCGTTCTCATCATGGGAGGACTTCTTTCCGGCAAGGGAGACATGAGCAATTTCAGTAGTGGCGGAGGTGTGGGAGCCGGCTTTGCAGGATGGAAGACAATAGGACTCTCTCTTATGTGGATAATGTTTGCCTACAGCGGGTGGAACGCATCAACCTACCTCGGAGCCGAGATAAAGAATCCGTCGAGGATACTCCCGCGATCACTCATTTACGGCACGGGAATAGTCATTATACTTTATCTTGGCGTCAATTTCCTCTATGTGTACGGAATAAATGCCGAGGAGATGAAAGGGGTGATTTCGGTGGGAGGACTCGCAATGGGCAACCTCTTCGGGAAGTCAGCAGACATACTCTTTTCAATGATCATCGCCTTCGCGCTGTTTTCTTCCCTGAGTGCATTCATCATTATCGGCCCGAGAGTTTATTACTCGATGGCCAGGGATGGACTCTTCTTTAAATCGGTGGCAAAAATCCACAAGAGATTTCAGGTTCCCTCGAACTCGATCGTGCTTCAGTGCATCATTGCCGTGGTGCTGGTATTCTCAGGAACATTCGAGCAGATACTTACCTATATGGGATTTGCCCTCGGTATCTTCCCCGTGCTGACAGTAATCGGCGTTTTCAAGCAGAGGATGACCAACCCGGGCGCCCTCCGGCTTCCCGGATATCCGGTCACACAGATTATCTATATACTCGCAGGTTTAATGATCCTGACCCTGTCGTTTATGGAACGCCCGGTTGAATCTTCAATAGCATCTCTTACAGTAATAGTGGGGATTCCTGCATATTATTTATTTAAACGGACATCCGGAATGGAGAGTACCGGAGCGCAAAGTGATAACGGATTATAGCTGAATGGTTATTGACGTATTATGACAGTTATCATATCACCGTAATTTGTTGACAGATATTTTTTATTTTTACCGTGGTGAAAAACAGAAAAATCATATTATCGGTTTTTTCGGCATTTATTGCAATGATTTTTCTTGCAGGCAGTACCGGGATAAATATATTGATCCATAATTGTACAACATGCAGCGATAATCCGGTTAATTCATCCATCTATCTTTCACCTTCTGTTCCTGAAGATAGCTGCTGCAAAGATACACATTGCTGCATCGCAGATACACATTACAGTCACACCGCCAATACTGACCGGGCTGGTTCATTTGAAGCTGGCTCATGCCATTTCAAAATTGAAAAACTGAAACTGACGGATTATGCTCCTTCAGTTCCACTTAAAGTTACCCATCCCCCTGACGCTCAATATAATTTTGATATTGATAATTTTAAAACTGCATTGTCTGCTGTCAGTTTTATCAGGCCTTTAAGCCTTTATAATAAACACGGCAGCCGATCGGTGATCAGTCTCAACTGCCAGTACCTTATCTGATTCTTTATCCTTTAGACTATCGCTTTTACTCAATGTGCAGATTATCTGTGCTTTGTAGTTCCATAATTTTATTTTAACAGGATGAAGGCAATATTTTACATAATAACCGCAGGCATGTTTTTGATACCGGTACTTTTATCGGGACAAGGCAGGATTGAGGGGAAAATAATTGATTCCGGAGACAGGGAAGAGGCAGGATTGCCGGGCGCAAATCTTGTTTGGGCCGGCACTTCAACAGGGACCTCCACCAATGCGGCAGGTTTTTTCAACCTCAGGCGCACCCGTGAGACCGATAAGCTTGTTGTCAGTTTTGTGGGTTATAAAACAGATACTATTACAGTAGGGCCGGATGATGAATATATTATTCACAGACTCACGCAGGGAAGTCAGATAGGTGAGGTCCTTGTAGTAAGCAGGGCTTCAGGGACGCATATAAACAGAGCAGAACCTATCCTTACAGTTAACATAACGGCAGCCGAGCTCTGCAAGGCGGCCTGCTGCAATCTGTCCGAAAGCTTCGAGACCAATGCATCAGTCGATGTGAATTATTCCGATGCGTCGACGGGAGCCAAACAGATACAACTGCTTGGACTTGCAGGAAACTATACCCAGATCCTTGCAGAAAATATCCCGTCAGTATACGGCCTTAATTCCGCATACGGTCTCAATTATATCCCCGGACCCTGGATGGAATCGATTCAGATATCCAAGGGAACTTCCTCGGTCCGGAACGGGTATGAATCAATGGCCGGACAAATAAACGTGGAATATAAAAAACCGCGCACCAGCGAAAAATTCTTTATGAACGGTTTTATCAGCGATGCCGGGAGGAAAGAGGTCAATCTCAATACCTCTCTCCTGCTTGGCGATCATCTGAGTACGATGATCCTGGCCCATGCTGAAATCCAGAACAGTCAGAGCGACCACAACATGGATGGTTTCAGGGATGAACCCGATATTAAACAGTATAATCTGTTTAACCGGTGGGATTACATGACTGAAAGGTTTACTTTCCGCACCGGAATAAAATATCTCGGAGAAGAGAGGATCGGAGGTCAGTTCAGCTTTCAGCCGGGCAATCCCGATACCTGGACCAACGGTTTCGGGATCAGGATAAACACACAGCGTCTGGAGGGGTTCAGCAAGATCGGGGGAGCCTTAACGAACGACCAGAGCATGACAATAGGCTGGATCCAGAATGCAGCCTGGCACAGCCAGGAGTCGTTTTTCGGCATGAGAATGTACAACGGGACCCAGAAGGCCTATTACTCCAACCTCCTTTATCAGTGGAACCCGCGGCTTGGCAGGCATAATCTCGATGCCGGCCTGAGTTATAAATACGATCTTTACGATGAGCATCTCGATGAACTGCTTCTGGGAAGAGAGGAGTCAGTGCCGGGGATCTTCACCCAATATACATATACCGACAGCGCAAAAGTCACTTTTATAGCAGGGATAAGAGCAGATTTCCATAATCTGTACGGTACCCTGATCACTCCACGGGTGCACCTGCGCTGGGTAATAAGCCCTGATTTCACCCTGAGGGCATCTGCAGGCAAGGGATACCGGTCAGGGAACATCCTTGCAGAGAACTCCTTCCTCCTCGCAAGCAGCCGCGAGATGATAATCCCCGACGATACAGACATAGAAGAAGCATGGAACACCGGCATAAGCCTGACAGGAAATTTGTATGCAGGATCTAAACTGATCAGGTTATCTGCAGAAGCATTTCATACAAAGTTTATCAATCAGATTATCATCGATATGGATGCTGATCTAAATGAGGTCAGGTTCTATAACCTAAATGGGAGATCGTTCTCGAATGTTATACAGCTTGAAGCTTCAGGTCAGATGTTTGAAGGATTTGACCTGCTTGCCGCATGGCGCTGGAACGATGTGAAAATGACCATCGATGGCACTCTTCGCGAAAAACCACTGATAAGCAGGTATAAGGGACTCCTTACTGCCTCATGGATGAATCGCCTGCGTAAGTGGCAGATCGATTACACACTCCAGTTTAACGGACCGGGACGGATTCCGTCAACTGCTCTTAATCCGGAAGCCTACAGGCGTGGCGATAGTTTTAAGGCTTATACCGCAATGAACGCACAGGTTACGAGGAATTTCCGCAAATGGAGCATCTATGCAGGCTCAGAAAATATGACGAATTTCAAACAGCACGATCCGATTATCGCCGCTGATGATCCTTTCGGCGAATACTTCGACTCAGGGCTGATATGGGGGCCGGTACACGGGAGGAAAATATACGCGGGGTTCAGGGTGTTCTTCAACAGGGACATTTAACAGGGCCGGGAAATGTGAAGTAATTCAGTAATTTGAAAATAAATAAACCAGAAACAATACATTTAAACCATTCTTATTATGAAACCCACGCAGAAATTTTTTATCACAGTGCTTCTTGTTGTTGTTCCCATTGTCCTGACAGCTCAGGAAAAAACCAAAGGAACTGAAACAGTAAGATTCACCACATCAATTGATTGCGCCAACTGCGCCAACAAGATCATGGCAAACCTCCCGCACGAGAAGGGAGTCAGGGATGTCAAATGCGATCTTGAAACAAAGGAAGTTGCAGTTACCTATCAGAAAGACAGGAACAATCCCGAACAGTTAAAGAAAGCTATTGAGAAGCTTGGGTTCACCGCAAAAGTTGAGAAACCGGAAGAGAAGCAGGCAAAGAAAGAGAAATAGTTATATTCCTGCCAGATCGCGGATCACAACCGACGCACAGGTTATCCCGAATGCTGCAGGCATGTAAGAGATTGTGCCGACAACGGAGGCTTTGTTCCTTTCACCTTCAGAAGGAATGATTTTGCTTTTATCTATCACCTCCGGCGACCATACTGCAGTAACACCTTCCCGTATGCCGAGCCGGTGCAGTCGTTTCCTCAGGATCC
>DIKJ01000105.1:16555-17583 GCA_002424525.1 Bacteroidales bacterium UBA5621
AGTTCAACCATCCGGTCGTCGCGTATATATTCCTGAACCATGGTCAGTTGAAGCTCCGGATTGATGTCCAGCAGCCGTCTTCCCATCACTTCAGTCTTGGGCATCCCCCCGGTGCTTTTAAGAGCAACAAGCTGTCTGTTCCGGTTCGTCGGATGAACCGTGTCTCCGTCAGCAATGGTCATTGATCCCACGCCTGCCCTGCAGATCATTTCAGCGGCAAAGGAGCCCACTCCCCCAAGTCCGGCAACAAGTACCCTTGAATTCGCGAGCTTCAGCAGTTTCTCTTCTCCCAGAAGCAGACCGGAGCGCGTCAGCCATTCATTCATGATCCTGAAGTATTTTTGCTGATCCGCGGAAGAACGTCATGAAGTTTGCAAGTATCTTTTCCTTCAGAGCCGCAACAGTCAGTGAGAGATCGTTTGCGACCTTGCCGTAAATAGTTCTGATATCGGTGTCTGATCCGTCAGTCTCAAGAAAAAGGTTTTCAACCGGCAGTGATCGTATCAGCTCCGTTGATTCTTTCCTGAGAACGAAATTAAACCATAAAGAGATGTACATTCCCCGTGAAATGAGTTGTCCGGCCAGTTCCTTCTTTCCCCGGAATCCATGGACCAGCCAGGGCATCTCCGGTTTTAGTTTCCTGTGTGCATTTAGCAGCTCATCCCAGGCCCTGACACAATGTACAACAACAGGCTTGCCGCTCTTTTCGGCGATCACCGCCTGACTTTCGAATATGCTTCTCTGAAGCTCCGGCGAAGGGCCCCTGAGCCTGTCGAACCCTGCTTCCCCCACGGCTATCAGGTTCTTCTGCCCGGCGGCCTCTTTCACCGAATCAAGCAGGCGGAGATGATTCTCCGTGGTCAGGTACCACGGATGTATCCCAAAGGTACAACTCATTGAAGGAATGTCAGATGGCCGTCTCTCCTCATGGGCCATCAGGTTCTCAACGCTGAAGATCCCCACAGGGGAGTTTGCCCCGTGTGTATGAACATCTATATAATCGCCCGGTTGTGGAATGATCATCTATT
>DIKJ01000035.1 GCA_002424525.1 Bacteroidales bacterium UBA5621
CTGATAAAGCATATCTCAGCTTTATAAGCCTTTCTCTGACCTGCGGTACTATCCGGCTCGTATCTCCCGGCTTGACAGGTTTGTCCAAAAGAATAACCGGCCAGAGCTGATCCCCAAGCTTGATAAAAAAAGCAAGCTCATCTTTCATCATCCAATATGCTCTGTACCCCGGAGCAAGCATATTAAGCTCATTTTCCACTGCGTTTCCTGTCAGTGCTTCTTCAAGTTTCAGGTCCAACCGTAATTCCGGATCCTTGCGCTGCATTTTCCAGTTAGCGCCTTCCTTTGCGGGATCAACTTTCCCGTAGTAAAGATGCGAGCCAAGCAACATGAAAGCATCGGTAAGCAACAGATCAAGTTTGATAATAGCAGTTGTATCCACTGTTGTATGAGACATAATTTTCCCCAGATACTCCTCAATCAGATACAGGTGATAGTCCTCAGGCTGCAGGCCCTGCTGGCCAACATGGCGGATATAATTAAGCAGATCAAATCCGTTGTTGCTAAAACTGTTCAGGGTAAACCAGCCGGGATCATAGAACCTGGCCACATAAAAGAGGTGAAGCTCCTTGCCACACAGAAGTTTCTCATTGTCTATCTTATAGCCAGCCCCGTCCGTCCTATCATCAATAAATTTTCTTATAGATTCGGAAGTCTCACCAAAACCTGAGGAGAATGTGGCTAACAGCAAGATCACTGTAATAGTTATTCTATTCATTTACCGCTTGTATGATTACCTCATAACATCATGCTATGAAATAACTTACTAAAGGTAAGGACCGTTAAGTGTTAAAGTATTATACAATTGTGAAAATGATTTACATCATTCAGCATCAGATTACGGTCAGCGCACCTTTCATCATTCCCATATACCTGCGGTAATCGCCAATCAATGAGTACAGTGGTCAGAATTATGTAAATCTGCTCCGGAATTGTGTAAAGATAACCGGTAGCAGAGGGTTTACCTTTACGCGATAAGTGCGCATCGAAGCGCGTCACAAATACTATTTTACAATTTTTAATAGAATAAGATGAAAACATTGAAAAAAATCACCCTTGTAATTGCCCTGGCTGCTATTACAATGTTTGCCATAGGTCAGACCAATGAAGAGGTAACGAAAATGCTTTCGAATCCTGAGGTAAAAATGCTGATCATGGATCAGATTTCAAATGATGTTACTTTGTCTAAGGAAATGATATCCAAAATCATGGATGGATCCAGGGCCGACACGGCAAGGAGGCATAACATGATGTCAGGAATGATGAACGCATGCATGGCCGACACGGCAATGAGGCATCATATGGTATCAAAAATGATGGAATCATGCAAGGCCGATTCGACCATGAGGAACTGCATGATGGCAGGGATGATGGATGCATGTAAATCTGACTCCGCTATGATGAAGTCCATGAAAAGGCACATGATGGGCAAACCTGAAATGAAGGAACGCAAGGATCAGAAGATGACGACAGAAGGTCAGAAATCAAAAGCAGTGGAGGGACTCGACAAGACGACACTCACTGAAATTAAGAAAAAACCGTAATCCGAAGACCTTACGTAATTTCTGAGACTACTGGTATTTTATTCTTCCCGGTTTTGTAATCTCGAAATCCCTGAATCCAAAATCAGTTGTACTTATTGAATTCAGCCTGAGAACATTGTGTCCGATGCCGGGGATTAATGGGTAAAATGAAATGGAAATCTGGAATGTATTGATAACCAGGTTTTCATTTTTAATTAATACCCCAAGCCCCAGCTGGGAGTATACTCTGCTGTGTTTGAATCCGCCGGCATCATCACCGATCATCCCGAAAGAACAATTGAGATAGGGACCAAAATGGAATCCGAGAAAGGTCCATGGAGCGTAAGATTGTGACTGCAAAGTAACCAGCAGGCGTTTTGTGCCTGAGAGTACGGGACTTATAAATCCATCCAGTCCGTAGCCGTCATTCAGTGTTAAACTGTCGCAAGGCAGCCAGTTTATGCCAATAGTCATCTGCGGTTTTACAAATTGCCTGAACTTCCATTTCCCTATATCAAATAAAACCGTGGAGTAGCTTAAACCCGCGGTTAATATTCCCTGTTCAGCATGTGATTCATTTAAAAATGTGCCGTATTCCAGGTTTGAACTCAGGTAACCCCACTCATAATAATTGCCTGAAGAAAAGCGCATGCCGAGGTAAAACCGCCTGGAATGTTCCTTTACCTGGTATCCTGCGGTAAGGCTGTAGACTTTCCCAATCGGCACATCTTCAATAATTCCATATTTGAAGATATATGTATCCTGGACGTATCTCCGTGAAGCGATGGCTATGCCACCCAGATAAAAATCCTCATCAGAATAAACATGTAAAGGATCATTCCCTGTAAGCGGTTTCTCAGAATAATGAATCCGCAGGTATCGTGCCGTAAAAATCAAATTTGTTATAAGCTCCCTGTCCCCGCTGTTTTTAAAGATCTGCAGGGCTTTCCCAGCCCATATATCCTGGGAATTGTATTTTAACTTATAGGGAACAAATGCCGGATCTATTACATTCAGAGTATCCTCCCTGGCCTGAGAAACAAGGCTCACACCTGCTGCCCATTTCGCCAGCGGAGAGAAAAACGGACGGTCTGCAGCCAAACCCCGGCTGAAGTTATCGCTCCCGTCAAAACTGTAATGAAGCCATGTATTTATGTAGGTGTTCCGGATGTTAGGGATAAAATAATCTGTATTGAAAGAATTTACTCCGGTATGGAAATTTCTTGAAAAGGAATTCCCGAACTCATGACCCAAACCCATAAAATTATTATCGGAAAGGCCGACAAAGACTTTTTCAGGCGAGACGGCTCCATCCGGCATGATACTCCATCTGTCAAGTTCACGGATAAAGACATCTACGGAATCGGAATTTACGCCGGCGGGAATAATTGAAAATGCAACGTCATGAACATATTTCTGTGCCCTGATAAGGCGCTCCGATTCAATCACCAGGATGGAATTGAATGGTTGATTCCTATGGAAAAGCAACAGGTTCCGGATGGTTATACCACGTGTTTTAATATGCATTCCGTTGCCAGCCTTTCGCAGGAAATTATGGTCCGGAACTATCGTATCAGATATCGAGTAACCAAAGGGATCAAAAGTAACGACCTCTATATTCCTGATAATCTTACCCTCGAAGGTGTCGTATGGCTTTTGAATCAGGTTTTTATATGTTTTCTTCCTGATGGCCTTATTTTTGGTTACCGGGGTGGCTGGTCTGAAGATTGACCTGTAAATAAATGTTTTAAACCTGCTTTGCCGGGAATATGCTTCGATGTTCTTATAAAGAGTGGTTGAATCTGGTTTGGCAGGCGTTTCCTGGGCAAACGCAGGATCACTTATTAAAAATGAAATAACAAAAGGCAAAAGAATTTTTTTTAGGTATGCCTGCATTTGCCATTCTTAATGATTTAAAACCGGGTAATCATTTTACTTATTATTAATTTCTTTCTGCGCCTTCGCCTTTTCGTCAAGGGAATCCTTTTCCAGTTTTTGTGCTGCTCTTTCCTTCCTGT
>DIKJ01000128.1:0-1230 GCA_002424525.1 Bacteroidales bacterium UBA5621
CTGTACTGTCTTTTGAGATCAGTTTATTAAAAACACCGAGGCCGATCAACGCCACCAATATCCCTCCAATAACAAGTATTTTTTTCATAATCAATATAATAGGTAAATATCTTAATAATCGGTTTTCAAATTAAATCAACTTTGAAAGTTACTAAAAAAACAATATAAACCCTTTACCACGAGTAGCCCTGAATCTCAAGATTGGTCAATCCGGCATTTTTTGCATGAGTTACGGCACTCTGATACTCTTCGCGTGTGATCCTTCTGGATATTTCAGGATAACCGGAAGCCTTATAAGCAGGCCTGTATTGCGACATAATATTCAGATAAGTCTCTTTTGGCAGGTTTTCAGCGATCCATCCGATAACCTCCTTCGATCCGCTGACATTGTTCGGCATCACAAGGTGCCTTATCATAAGGCCCCTGCGCATCAGTCCGTTCCCTGAAGGCTTTGCCACTCCAACCTGACGATGCATCTCGAGCAGGGCGATCCTGGTAATCTCAGGATATGTTACTGCACCTGATGAGTACTTTGAGGCCATCTGCCCATCAGAGTATTTAAAATCAGGCAGATATATGTCAATAATTCCATCAAGGATTTTCAGGATCTCAACTCTTTCCCATCCGCATGTATTGTAAACCAATGGTACTTTTAACCCCTTTGAAGCTGCTTTGTCGACAGCAAGAAGAATATGCGGAGAGTAATGGGTGGGAGTCACAAAATTGATGTTCGGGCACCCGGTCCTTTGAAGAGATAGCATCATACTGGCCAGTGCATCAATGCTTCCCGGGGTCCTGTCTTTGCCCTGGCTCACTTCCCAGTTGATGCAGAACACGCACCTTAAAGCGCAGTTTGACATAAAGATGGTACCTGAGCCTCCCTGCCCGACAAGAGGTTTCTCTTCTCCGAAATGAGGATGGAAGGATGATGTCTCAAGCCGGGAATTTGCACCGCAGAATCCTCTCTTTCCCTTCAGTTTGTTGACACCGCACATTCGCGGACAGAGTTCACAGCTTTCCATCATCTTCCACAGCTCTTCGCCCCGGCGCTTCAGCTCTCCTGTCCGGTGCAGTCTCAGGTAGCCCGGTTCAGGATCAGGGGAAATTCTTTCTGTAATTTCAGACATGCCGGTTCTGAGATATGGTGCAAACCCCGCAAAAGGTGCAACTATTAGTGATTTAATGATATTTCGTCTTGAAACACTGCCCATCTGTAAAAAATGAAATCCT
>DIKJ01000128.1:1371-18334 GCA_002424525.1 Bacteroidales bacterium UBA5621
TTTTCATTACATTTCCTTTCGGGAACCATTAATACGATCAGAATGAAAATATCCAGACGCTCTTTTGTTAAGATGGCCGGCGCAGGAGCTGTTTCTGCCGCTTATTCACAACCGCCGGAGGTGCCCGGCGAGCTTGTCGCTCCCCATGAGGTTTTAAATCCATACAACCGTGTTCCGGTGAGCCTGATAATTGATGACTCGACATGCCTTGTCAATATGGCACACTTTGGAATACCACAATTTGGAGAAGTATTCCCAGACCAGTATAAGCAGGACTGGAGGAGGCTTCCCCGGGAGATCCCCGACAGCTTTGTAAGGGAATTCGGGGAATGGAGCCTCGAAAACGGTGTGAAAGGGAAATACAGCATTGTACCTTTTCCCGCATGTACGGGATGGGTAAGCCGGTTCATCCCGGGATGGACTGAGCGGGAACTTAAAAACAGCCTCGATCTGGTAAGTGAGGTTATTCTGCCTAACTGGGACATTCATCCCGAAATGGTCAGTCATACACGGGTTATTGATTTAAAGACAGGTCAGCCTTATCCGTATGTGTCAGCGGATTATATGGAGAACTGGGAGTGGAGCCAGAAGAAATCCGCGGATGAGCTTGCCGCTTACCAGGCCTATGCCCTGAAGATACTGAAAGAAGCGGGTCTGCCCTGTGAAGGTCTTACTACACCGGGCGGCTATGGCGGACGGAACCAGGATAATCTTGCCCTAAGCACGCTTGAGGCGGTACGGGATGTTTACGGCGCCGAAATACCACATTATTTCCGCGACCTTTTCACCGAAAAGGGGAGGAGTGTGGCACCCCAGGTTTTACATCCTTCAGGGCTTGATGGCAATGATCCGAAATGTGTTGTGTCTGTCCTCGGCTGTACCGGCGACTGGTTCGGAGGATGGGACGGACTCGTGCCCGGGAATGTTGACAGGTTTATTACTGAGGATCTGCAGTCGGGAAGGATGGTTGAAGTTATTGAAAGCGGTGAGCCTGCAATTATGGTATGTCACTGGCCAGGGATATACTACAATGGTGATAAGGTCGGATTCAATATTCTGAAGGAGATCAATAAACGGCTGGATCAGAAATATGACAACCTTATATGGATGAAACTAAGTGAGATATCCAGGTACTGGGCAGCAAAGGAGCTGACTACGGTTACCATACAAAAGAAAAGTATGTTAATGGAAGCCCCGTTTGCGGCGTCCGGGTTTACTGTCAGGATAAATGCCGCTCTGCGTAATCCGCGTATCAGCGCAGGAGGAGGGGAGAAGCCATTGTTAAGGGTAAAGGATATCAGAGCCCTGAAAGAGGGGACATGGTTTTCGGACAGAACCGGATCGGTCGTCTGTTTTGATCTGAGTAAAGGGTTAAATGAGATGATTATTAGCTGACAAACATGCCGCTCCTACGGAGCTACAAACATGCCGCTCCTACGGAGCTACAAAATGATTGAAGAATACAACATTTATTCAAGCACCGTAGGTGCGATATGTTTGTAGAACAGATGTATTAAATAACCTGTGAGCTCCGTAGGAGCGACCTGTTATAAGTCATCAATTCGTGTAATTGATTTTATTCCCAGTTTGTTCAGCAGATCTGTGGACCATTTGTACGATCCGGGCATTTCACCGATAAAGGTTATTTCTGTTGGCGCAAGCAATGCAGGCAACTGGTAAACATCCGTAACTCTCAGGCAGTTCAGAATTTCAAAAGCTGCGCCCCTTCCGTCGGGACTGCTGGCGACATCCTGCGTGGGGGGAGGATTTTTCAGGATAAGGGTTTTGCACTTTCCGTCAAGAAGAGCGGCATAAAGAGCCACCACCCCCAGATCCTGTCTTGCCGCTATACCGATACTCTCTGCATCGACGCCCGGCAGTGTCCGGCAAAAATCAATGCACCTAAGCAGGTCCCAGACCTGCATTGAGGCAAGGGTTCTGCCTGTCCATGCCGAAGCGCGGCGCACATGCCACTGCAGATTGGGATCCCATCCGAATTCACCGACTCCCCTTACTTCAAGATATGCTATGTTCCACTCATTATCAAGACCGCTGATAAATCCTTCCGAATCATACCGGTTTTCATTGCTGTTCTTCAGCACGATCATCAAAGGGTTTTTTTCTGAAGGATTGTTCCTCCAACGCAGATCGACTTTCAGGCGCCATCCATCCTCGGGAACAAAACTGTAAATCTCACTGCCATGCCTTGCTCTGTCGAGTGTGCGGAAAACCCTCGCTGAATCAAAGGGAGGAGGAGTATCTGGGAAAGCTCCGAAGCTTCTTGCCCTCAGGAAATCATTTACCTTATTACGTTGATCGATGCGCTCACTTTCCGTTGAAATTTCCGGAGCGACTGCAAGGGTTACAAATGAATCCTGTATCGTCGTTGTGCGGTCATCGGGCGGTGGGCCGTCAATATATACTTTCAGTTCTTCTTCGGAAAGAAGGCTTCCGGGCGACTGATCGATATCTCCGGCTTCTTCAGGAGAGACATTCTTACCCATCAGGTGTTTCATAAAGAAAGAGAAGATCCCGGACCTTGATTTCTCATGATAGGAGTGTCCTCCGGGCGTTTCAATATACATGAGGTTCTCCGGGACACCGTGCAGTTCATATAATCCCTTCAGATCATCGGCTATCTGACGGACCGATTCAACTTTGTTCAGGCCATCACGGTCAGACTGGCCTATCAGAAGGGCTCGTGGTGCGATAAGGGCTCCGATATCCCGGAAATCACTCTGAAAGGTGTTGATATGCGTCATGCAATCACAGTGGCCGTCGATGGTACGGGTTAAAATCTGGGCCTCAAGAGTGCTTGCCCCGCAAACGGGAGCTGCAGCTTTTACTCTACTGTCTGCTGCGGCAAGGAACCAGCTGATCGCCCCTCCGCCGGATATTCCCGTGGCTCCCATATTCTGACTATCCACTTCCGGCCTCTCTGACAGGAGGTCCAGCCCGCGTATGGCGTTCCAAACCTCGACCCCTGCAGGTGTGTAGCCACGGCTGTACCAGTTGAACCATCCCCTGGCATAGCAGCCCCAGTGCTCGCCCCGGACCTCGCCATACTGTATTGTCTCGACAATAAGACAAACAAACCCGAGACGCGCAAATTTAGCCGGATGAGTCTGGTAGTGGACTTTCTGCGTATGTGAATGTCCGCAGACATAGATTATCGCCGGTACACGCTCCTTAATATCATCGGGGATATAGAGATTGGCCGGAACATAGAGACCGGGAAGGGATTCATAGTAAAGTTTCTCTATCCGGTAACCATCTCTCTGTATGGTCCCTGTAACACGTACATTCAGAGGAGGCTTCTCTCCGTCCACGGGCATATCCTGAAGACTCAGCATTTCTATCAGTTCAGAGTGGCGTTCAGGTCTTATACTTGCCCACTCTGTTGCAGAGTTGATATCTTTACCTGAATGTCCGGTAATATCATGAGCTGCCTGAACCAGATAGTTTCGAATGTTATTTGACTCTGTTTTGGTGACTGTATCCACGGTTTTATTTCCTGAACAGGAATAATTCAATAGAAGTACCGCACTTACTAAAACAATTGTAATAAGTCTTTTCATCGTGATGGGATCTTATGGATTAAACTATATAATTCCTTACTGTCTTCACCAACTACTGACTGCCAATTGCCAACTGCCACCTGCTTTGTCAGCCGTCTTCGTCGGCCGTAGGTCGACTTCGACGACCGAAGGCCGTAGCTTCAGCGAAGGCTGGCCAACTTTCTCTTCGTGAACAACAAACAGGCCGGCTATGCTTTCAGCGAATCCCTGTTATGCCAGATTTTCGTTATTGCTCTTACAATATCCTCCATATCACTTCTGCTTCCCAGTAGAATGCTCTGGGAGAATATCACAGCCTCACTGCAGAGCTTGTCGTTACCGGGCAGAACATTCTCCTCGCGCCACTGTTTCAACCGCGATTCAGGGAAGAGCCTTTTATAGCCTTTTGAATTAAGCTGATCTTCTATCAGTCCGTCTTTGTTCTGAGGGCCGTAACCGCTGCTGCAAGGTATCCCTTCAGCGCTCAGGGCACTGATGAACCTCTCTTTCGGTGTATCGTTGAACTCCTCCTTCAGGTACCTGAAGGGGTAGAGATGATATGCAGAACGTGTTGCGCCGTTTGCCAGTTTGTAAGGGACAATACCCGGGATCTTCCTCAGTTGTTCATCGAGATAAAGGGCATTGGAAAGCCTGATGTCGGCATCCTTCTGAATCCGGTTCATCTGAGAGAGCAGTATCAGCGCCTGTATCTGTTGCATCCGGAAGTTGTTACCTGCAACAGGATAAGAGCTTGTTCTGGCCACACTTCCGTAAGGTCTTCCGCAATTATGGAGTGAATGACATTTATCCATGAAGGATTCGTTGTTGCTTATTATGGCGCCTCCTTCGCCTGCAGGGAGGTTCTTGGAGTTCTGAAAGCTGAAACATCCTGCATCGCCCAGCGATCCCGCCTTCTTGCCCTTATATTCGGCCAGCCATGCCTGACAGGCATCTTCCACCACTTTGAGGTTATGCTTCCCGGCGACATCATTTACACTGTCCATATCGACGGGCAGTCCGTATATATGAACAGGTACTATTGCCGTGGTGCGATCCGTTATGCGGGATTCAATCTTTGAAGGATCTATAAGAAAAGTCTCCGGATCAGTGTCCACAAAAACAGGCAGTGCCTTGTTCATAAATATTACATTATATGAAGCTATAAAGGTAAAGGGGGATACAAGTACCTCATCGCCCGCATCAACACCCAGGGCTTTGAGAGAGGTAATAAGAGCCGTTGTACCGCTTGCTGCTGCCAGGCACCTTTTCACTCCCATCAGCTCCGCATATTTACTTTCAAATTCAGCCACATGTTCCCCGCTGCCCCGCCACCATCTGCCTGTGCGTAACATGGCGGTGATGTTCTTTTCTGCAGATTCGTCCCAGACCGGCCACGAGGGCCACCTTCCTTCATGTATTTTGGGTCCGCCAAGGATAGCAAGCATCTCCTGCTCTTTACTCCCTGTTGTGAAGGGTGTAAAGGACCAGTTAACCATTGTTCCCAGGGCGCCTGCTGATGCAGCAACAATAGCCTTTCGCCTTGTTATTTTCCTTTTTTCCATGATAATATTTTTAAACTCTGAAACCTTGGAACCCTGAACCGAGGCGCTCCGCGCCGAGCTCGGCGAAGCCAAACCTTGGAACCTTGAAACCTTGGAACCCTGAACCCTGAATCCTGACATGAAATTACAGTTTTTTTCAAAGCAAATCCAGTATTTTCGGGATAAAGATCAATCCTCCGACAACGACAGAAACAATTGCTGAGATCAGGACAGCTGCAGCTGCATAATCCTTGACTTTCCGGATTTTTTCATTCCATTCAGGATCAATAATATCTGACATTTCCTCCAGAGCGGTATTAAGCAGTTCCGCCATGAAAACAAGACCTATTACAATTATGATCAGACACCATTCCGGCATGCTGATCTTTAACACTATTCCCGCTGCGATCACAGCAAGGGCCGACAGGAGATGGATCCTGGAGTTGTGCTCATCTTTCAGAAGTGCCAGTAACCCTTTAAAGGCAAATCTGAAACTTCCAAATCTTGATCTCGCTGAAAAATTCTCTGCCTTCATAAAGCTACCTTCTTTGTTTAAGCTCATCCCTCAACCTGACAGGATCTTTGCAACAGCAGCCATCAGGTTTGTTGGTCAGAGGATATAAATTTACACCTTACTTTGTTTAAAGTCAAGCTCCGGTTAATTTATTACAGGTCATGGTATCTGAGCCTGTATAATACAGATGGTTCAGCCCGGTTATCCTCCGGACTATTTCTGTCTTATGTAGTTTTCTATAAGAGTGATTCGCGGGAAGCCTATCCCTGCAAGCTCCGGATAATATGGATATGTCTCTTCGCGTGTATAGAATCCGGTAACGATGATATAATAATTATCGAACCTCTCAACAATCTCAACCGGCAGGTTTAGTCTGGCCGCGATCCTTTTCTGTGCCTGCAAGGCCTGCCGTCTGTTGTGCAGGATCGCGACCTGCAGGGCGACAGTGGGTTCAGGAAGAGGTGCCGGTGCGGCAAGCTTATCTTTTGTGAGAGTGGCGCGCGTCTCATATTTCTTCATAGGAGGAACACTCTTCTCCCATTCGACAGGGTTGATGGTAATATCAGGGATAACAGCCGGAGGTTCATCAACCGGTTCTGTTCTTACAGTGGCCAGCCATTCATTCTTCAGATAAAGGTTGCCGACTCCGGGACCAAGCCTCTCAATCTCCTCCAGAACTGTCGGGTCCAGTACCGGAGGCTGTGCCAGGCGAAGTTTATAGAATGTGTCGTCAAAGACCCTCCGTGCTATGATCGTGGAAACCGAATCGACACGGGTTATCAGTACCCGCTGCTTCTGGCGTGCCAGTAGCCGGATTATCCAGAGCTCGTTGAACCCGTTTTTATTCAGGATCTGTACATTTCTGTCCACCTCCGCGCGTGTCGGGAGATCGAGTACGCGAACCCTGTAATAATCACCCTCAATAGTTATCTGCACCTCTTTCCCCAGCATATCTTCAATTCTCCTGCGGAAGGCTTCAGCATATGACCTTTCCCTGAATGCACCTATCTGAATGGCCCAGCTGTCCTCGGTAATGGTATATACTTCCTCAGTAAGTTCGTGAAGTATCAGATATGTGGTATCGGCAGGAGCAACAACCGGTTTATCAACAATTTCAACGGGTTTTTCAGGTATCTCCCCGGGTTTTTCAGGAATAACAAGTGCTACTGTCGTATCTGCCGGGATCATCCTGACCGTAAAATCGAGCCCGTCGACAAAATCACCGTCAATTCCCGGTTCTATTGTAAATTGCCGTGACAGGGGCTCTGCAGTCATATTGAGTTTTCTCAACTGGGCGGTATCGACACTCACAGAATATTTTCCGGCAGGAAGGCCAAGATAGCTGAAATACCCGTCGTCCTCTGTAAGTGTTCGGGCAACGGGATTAAGCGTTTCGCTGAAGAAGTTCATGATGATCCGGCCTAGGCCCCTTCTCACCCCGTCTCTTTCAATCGTTACCGTCCCGGATGCTTCTCCGGCTATTATGACGGGTATTTCAACAAGCTTCAGTATGTTGGGATCGACCGCCACACTGTAGGTCAGCTTCGGAAGTTTCCATGCAATATTGTCGAAGCTGTTGGGATCGAGTTCTATATAGCAATCGGTATATGGTTCGAGTCCCAGTATCCGTATTGTGGTATCACGTTCGCTCTTTTGGATGCGTCCACCCTGTGCCCTTAGGTTAAGTCCGTAAGCCTTCGGCTCGCCGGGATCTCTCCTGCCATTGGCATTCAGGTCGAAGAATGCCACCACTGAAATGCCTCCCCTGCCCACATTGGTCCGGTTATCAGCACCGAGATATTTTGTTTTCCCGTCATTTATAAGGCTTCCTCTTGCATACTGTACGAAAGTTGTCTTTTTACCGGTCTGCCTTACCGAAAGTCCTGTCTGTGCAAATGAAAAATCGTAACGGAACCCGAGTTCGGCCATACTGATGTTGTTTTTAAAATTCTGCTCGTACGAGAGATTAAGGTAGGCGTTCTCTTTAAAATATTTTTCGATTCCGAGCCTGGCCGAGAGGATTTCGTTCCCTGTGTAGGCATACTGAGCCTGGGGCCTTATAACGAATCTGCCCGGTAGTCTGAAAGCGACAGCGAGATTGCTGTATATGTATGGATCCTGTCCTTTCAGTACAAGGGCATAGGTTGTGAGGTTGGTGCTTACCTTGTTAAAGGATCCGGAGATGAGCCATTCACCCGTGGTGTAATCTGTCGAAGGGAGGACCAGTTGGTTCAACGTCAGCCGCTGATAGGTCGAAAAATTGCCTAATTTGAGAGGGATGGAGATAACAGCCTTGCGCTCCTCCCTGTAGTTTAAATTGATAGCTTTCTGGTCCTTGTCATACCATGTGTAATTAAGATCAAACTGCAGGTTTGAAGGCAGACGGTATGTAAAGGTGCTCCTGGCCCTCACACCATAGGTATATTCACCTGTCAGAAGCATGTTGCTGGTTATCCGCAGGGAAGCATTGAGGAACGGCATCAGGGGCCCTGAGGTGACTGAGGAGAGGTACTCAGCACCGCCTCCTATGGTAATACTGCGGGTAAGACCGTAATTGACCATTGCCCTCGAAAACATGCTTTTCCTGGAGTCCTCAACGATACCTGCGCTTATTTTGTATTCCAGGGTTTTCTGGGGAAGGAAATTGAAAGGGATGCTGATATTCTGTTCTTTAGTCCTCTCCTCCCCCCAGGGCCCATAGAATTTAAGTCTGACCATCGAATTGCCATATACCAGGGGTACCTCAAACCTGTAAAACCCCGAGGCGTCTGCTTTTACATAATCGACAAGAATATTGTTCACATATAGTTCAACTATCCAGCCCGGCTCGGTCATGTCACTGAGGGTGTAGGAACCAAACGACCGCCTGTATGTTGTAGGAGTGTTTGTGAGCTGGACGCCGACAACCGGATTATAAACAGAGGAGGTTGCCTGGGTGATTATTTTCCCGGCCATGACCTGCCTTAAGGGTTTAAAGTCGTTGTTAACATAACGCCAGAGATAATTCTGCTGTTTCTCAGTGAAGGGATCCCTGCTGTTGTAGTTTAATGATGCGGTGGCCTCTCCTCCGGCAATCATCGATCCGAGTGTGAGATTCATCCTTGTTTCCGAGTTCCCATTGATCTCCTCGGAAGCGATCACTGACCAGTCGGCCATCCCAAACCTGAAAAGCGGATAAGTTCGGCCGATGGTGGTATCAGCGGTAACCTCGCCTTTGAGGCGGATCAGATTGCGCCGCATCTCCTCCAGCCTCATTTCACGAATAAGAGGCAGCTCAAGTTTGCTGTTGACTGTAACCGAAAGAGTCCGGAAACTGAAAGTGCACTCGAGGCCGAAAACGCTTCCGAAATATACTGAACGCAGGTAAAGATTTGATTCAGTGCGGAGAAGATCTCCCGGCTGGAGACTGAAAACCTTTCCCCCGTAACGGATGGTATTGTCGGTACGGCTGATCGTGTACTCAGCTTCGGGGTTAATGAAGAACCCCGAGACCGATTCGAGATCCGGTGAAGCGTTATTACGGATATTCAGGAAATCGAAGAGGTCGGTGACCGGCAGAAAAAGATCGGTACCCCTTATGGCTGCATCGATCTCACTGGTGCCAAGCCTGGGGATCTCGAGTAGAACAGATATCTCATCATATTCGGGTTCATCCTGCGCGGAAGCCGGTTGGGGATTAAATGTCAACAGGATGGCAGGCAAAAGCAGGAACAGACGGTTCAGAACTGCATATATCCTCCGGGGTAATTCCTGGCTGAGGTATGCTGTTCTGTATTTCATATTTATTTCTTCACTTTAACAGTATTCCGGCTTTTATTCCTGAACAAAAGTTATATCGAAAGTACCGCTGTAATTTCCCGGAGGATTATCAGCTGAATTACCTATTGTGATTATCCCGCCGACGTTCAGGAGCAACGGCCCCGCGGGTGTTACAAAGGGTGATAGAGGGGTCGTGTCGCCGATCTGCAGGTTCAGGGATCCTCCGTTGCTGCCCGAAAGTGTGACCCCTGTGTCTTTCAGGAGAGAAACCACTGTTCCGGGAGGCCCTGTAAGCCTGTAAACTGCGGGAGAAAAGGTATATCCCATGGTCAGCAGGACAATATCGCCCGTGAAGGTACGGGATCCGGCGGGACTGATGGCTACGGTCCCTCCTGCAGCCCCGTGATAGAAAGCCCCAAAGCTCAGATCCTGCTGTAATGTGACCGTAAGCGGACGCGGCGGCGGCTCCTGCCCCATTGCAGGAAGAGCCATTAATACGGAGAAAAGTCCGGTAATTATGATCAGAAGGCGGCCCTTCCGGAAGGTTATATACTGACTCTTGTTCACGGGCCGAGTATTACTATTTTTCTGGAATCCTTCCTGTTTCCGGTTATGAAGGTGGCAATATAAACACCACTTCTGTAGTTATGACTGAATTCCTGATATCCCGAATCATAGATCCTGCGGGAAAGGAGAATCCTTCCGGTAAGATCATGAACAATCAGCAGTCCGCTCTCTCCCGGCGGCATATGGAACTCCGCCCTCAATATCCCATTATGGTTATACACAGAGAAAAACGGATTGCCGGTTATTACAGCGGGAACTTCAGTAGACACAGAAGCCAGGTTAAGGTAAAACCTGTTGTTATATTCCCCTGAGGAAAGCTGGATCCTGTACCCGCTGCCCGAAAGAAGATCCTCTTCGGTGGCAGTTGCCATGTCAGTCAGAGAAACCTCAATACCGGTGAGAGATTCCTCAATATAGCTTATACTGAAGGTAACAAATCCATCCCTGAAGGTCCTTAGCCCCAGGGGTACGACACACTTGTCGTCACTTATTAAAGGCAGTGCATTTATTGAGAGTTTTTTTCCTTCGGAGATAACGGAATACAGGTTTGCAACATTAAGGTCGGTGTTCATCAGTTTGAGGGCATCGAGCTTACTGTCAAAGCCTGCTGTGGCTTTCTCATCAAAGTAGATAACGAAAGGATCGGATGATTCAGGATCGTCAGAATAACGTGCGTTCAGACGGATCAGAGGCTTTGTGCTTTTATTGTCCGACTTGAAGAAAGATTGCGCCATATCGGTTCTCCTCACACTGTTGTCTAGACCCAGGGTGGCGGAAACCGGATAATCACCATCAGAGACATGTATAAAGAAGCCCTGCATCGAAGGTATAATACCTGTTACCAGGCCATCACTCGGAATGCCGTTCACATAAGTGCTGTAAGTGCCACCATACTCATCCGTCGTACTGGCCCTGAAGAGGTATATGGCATCGTTGATGTTAGACTTTGTCCAGCCTGAGGCAGCATCCCAGTCGATCGGAGAGGGGTATGGGTTGCCGACGAGGTTGAAACCCAGTGTATATGGATTATTATTGTTGTAAAGAGTTGCCGAAAGAGGGCCATTATTAACCACGCCTTTGACATCCACCGTACCGGGGTCAGCAGATGATCCGAAGTTGACAGCATAACCGGCCAGCGGCTGAAGAACATCTGAGGGTATCTTATAGTCGACCCAGCCCGAAGCAGGATTTCCTCCGACATTCCTGTTCTCATCATATCTGTAAAAAGTAGTGAAGGGTGCTGTGAGATCCATGTCGTCGCTGAATTCACCAACTGTAGCAGACTGGAAGGGTGAGCTGAAATATTTATAGCCGAATCCCGACGGAAGATATCTCTGCATGGTCACATCCCCCGTCACCGTACCGCTGCCTGAACCGTCAATGAGTGCGGTTTGTAAAGGCGTTGACAGAAGCGTCAGGTTGTCGTCTGAAGCCAGCGTTCCTCCAGGAACGGAAAGTATGCCGGAGATACTCAAGGGTCCGGTCAGAGTCACTCCTGCCGGATTGTTGATTATCAGATCTTTGATCGTATTCCCCGTAAAAATACCGGATCCGATAACCTGTGCTGCAGACCCGTTCATTTCGACAGTTCCTTCTGATGAATTAAAAGTTCCGTTTATGGTTATTGTTCCTGCTATGCTGATAATGTTCCCGTTAATGATCAGTGATGAGCCGCTCTCAACAGTCAGGTCATTGACATAGGCCTGAGAACCCGTACTGAGAAGCGGCTTATTCGGCACATCAGGTATCATGACAATTGATTCCGGGCCAGGGACATAACCGCAGGACCAGTTGCCGGGGTCGTTCCAGTCGGAGCTGACAGATCCGCTCCAGACATTATTGGAGGTTATTGTAAAAAATGCCGCATCGCTGGTCGCCGGTGAGGGTCCGCATGTTGTGTAAATCAGGCAGGTGTAGAGCTTCCCCTCTTTTTCAGGCCCCGGATTGGTCAGGATCAGCCTGGCTGTTTCAACTCCGTTGTAGATCCCTCCATCGGAAATGTTCTCTCCATCCTCCTGCCACTGATAAGTCAGGCCATAACCGGTGGCAATGACTTCAAAATCAACATCATTGCCATCACAGATGGTCAATGAAGCAGGTTGGCTAACGATAGTCACACCACTTATAATTTTCAGGCTTACTGAGGATGCACTGCTTTCACACCCATTGATGGTCTGGGTTACATAGTAAGTATAAGTTCCTGCAACTGTTTCTCCTGTTGCAAAAGGATTGCCTGTACCGGCAAGCTCTGTCAGTCCCTGATCGTAATACCACTTCAGGCTGATACCTGCTGCCTCCAGATCAACTATGCCGGAAATACAGCATTCCTTATCGGGAGCAAGAGGCGCCGATGGTTCCGGTGTTACAGTAATATTCTTGCTGGCGCTGTACGAACACCCATCGGGATCAGTATATATGTAAGTTATTAAATGAGTTCCGACCCCTGCCAGGGATGGATCGAAATCAGTGCCGCTTACCCCGGGGCCGCTGTAAACACCACCCGAAGGGAAACCCTGATCAAGCGAAAAAGGTGCAGAGCAGACTCCTGCAGAAGGAAGTCCGGTGGCAAGTTCTTCTGACCCGAGGGAAATGAAATTTCCCGGGTCGTTCTGATTGTTAAATTCCGTAAGGATCCATCCGGCAGACTTTGGGCTCATCGAAAACCTCGGCTCATCAAGACTGGCGGCAATATACTCTCCGTCGTTATACCGCCCGATATTGCCTTCAGCCGGCATGGCTGTCTGCGGAGCGACAACCGAACTATTGACCTCGGTCCCGTCAATATATAAACGGCTTGTAGTGCCATCAAAAGTATATACATAATAATGCCACGCATTGGCGGAAGGCGAGGGGCCGCCATTTACCAGAACTTCACCGTTCCATTTCCAGGCAGCCACATTGCCTTCCCGGAAGCCAAGGTGTATCGCCGAACCTTCAGGGGCATTCTGAAAAGAAATGAGGTTTCTGTTTTCAGCCGGGGGAGCAGCGTAGTTCGCCCAGATGCTTATTGTCTGATTGTTATCATTTGGAACAAAGCCATTAACAGGGACTTGTATATAAGAAGATACTCCGTTAAAAGCTTTACCCCCCGCTATCTTCCCGTCAACGATTATTGTGGTATTTGCCGTTCCGTCATTCGAGTTGCTCGTTGCATCAGAATAATCATCATCATTGAGGTGCCATACACCTTTGTAACTGCTGATCCAGACCGAATTGACCGAGGGATTTGAAGAGACAGCCGGATTTCCATAGAGCATTTTTATGGTCGTGGCTGACGTACTTGACAATACAGGAATACGGACCCACGCCACATAACGTCCTGTAAGAGGGTTGTAATACTCCAGCTGATGATCGAGTTTACTGCCTTCGTGATCAGTAAAAATGACATCAAACCCGTTGAGGCTGGCCACATGGCCTCCATTCTCAGACGAGCTGAGCAAGGGATTTTCAAAACTGATAAGTGCAGGGAAATCAGTGAGGTCAGAAGATCCGGAAGCAGGATTCAATGCAATGTCCATTGAATATTTATATCCAAGGGTCACTTCGGGTATCACTAATGTTGCACTTGTGCTCAGGGCAGAATAACCAAGGACATCTGTGACCAGGCATCTGTATTGCCAGCCATTCATTACGGTAGTCGCTCCGGCCACAGTAAGCGTATTACTGTTGGCACCGCTGTAGGTCTCATCATCAGCCAGATCGGCGAATCCTTCTCCTCTGTCCTCCTGCCATTGATACGTTAAAGGCTCTTTCCCGCTTACCAGTACAGTGAATATTGCATTGCACCCGGTGTGATCAGAGGGTTGCTCAACAAAGCGCGGGTTTGGCTTGCCAATAGCCAGACCGGTAGAAGATGTTGAAATTCCGCTCATTCCGGTCCGGGTTATCTCAGGGCTCGAAACGGTCCCGTGAGTGCCGTCAAGTGTCAGTTCCCCGCTTCCGGTTCTTTTTAAGATCCTGGCAAGAGCGTCAACGCCGGGGAATCCGTAATAATTGAGGATTATGTCATAGCTTGACGATGCCAGTGAACCTGCAGCCGTCAGGTCCCAGTAACCGGTGGTGTGCCGGTCGAATATCTCTGTTCCCGAGTCATCAAGCGGCAGACCATTGAATCCGATGTCGTCAGGCAGAAACTGTACTGCCAGCTCCCCTCCTGTAAGGTCGTTGAAAGTTATCGTTAAGGGATTATGTCCGGATGTGGTCCCAACAGGGAACAGGTATGAGACTCCTGTTGATCCTATGCCCCTGATGAACCTCCCCGTTATCGTGCCTTCAGAATATGAGAGACTGCCTGAGGCGCTGTTTGTAAGGTAAATGGTGCCGTCCCCTGTAATTATATTTCCCCGGATCATTGAAAGGGCATTGCCAACCGTAACACTACCGTTCAGGGTGACTCCTGAAGGATTATCTATGGTGAGGTTGTCCAGCTCCGTAACACTGCCCGGGATAAAGACACCGGCAGAAGATCCGCCAAAGGATAACCCGGAAGACTGGTCTGTAACCAGGTTATCCGGCATACCGGCAATTGGAGGTCCGTTTAATGAAAGGGTATTGGCTCCGACACTAAAAGTGCCGCCCGCAAGAGTAAAGGTTGCTCCTGCAGCAGCGTCTCCCTGCAGGGTTTTGTTTCCGCTACCTGAGATAGTTAAATTCCGGTAGGACGGGCTGGCAAACACAGTCTGGTCTCCTTCCCGGTTGTAGTTGACCGTGCTTGCAGAAGTGCCTGTCGTGAGTGTACCTATGGTATTGAATGCCCCTGACAGATTGAGCGTGTGTGTCAGGTTTCCTGCACTCATATTGATTGTGCCGTTGCCGGACAAGTTTCCGGCAACACTGAGGGATCTGGGCTGAGATGCCGTAAATGCAAGAGTTGAATTGGATACATTCAACTCACCATTTACAGTAATATCTATATTCGGAAGAATTTTTACGCCGCTGTTTGTTGCATGAAGACTGAAATATACATGAGCTCCGATGTTCTGATTCCCCCCATTATAGTTAACAGTAGATGTGCCTGCTGTGAATGCAGATGGAGTGAAAGCCCCTCCAACGTTGATAATGCTGTTATCAGAACCGGCAAGCTGGCCGGTTGTCAGATTACCTGTGACATTCAGGGTCCCTGCCCCGGAGAAAGTTAAATCATTACGTCCGGCATCATTCCCCATTGTAATATTCCCGTTTACACTCAGTGTGCCGGATGAAATTACCACCCTGCACTTTCTGTTCGGGTTATTTGAATTTGAACTCGTTAAAGAACTACAGGTTACGATCCCTGAATTGAGGAATAATCCGTTATAATTGTTTGCAGCAGCTGAAGGAGGGTTTATTGCAATAGTCCCGGCTACGTTCAGAACGTAAGCTCCTGAGAATTGAACGATATTGAAACCGCTTTCCCCTTCAATTTCTAAAGAAGCGATAGTGTTGGGAACATCTGCAGTTACCGTCACTGTACGACTGCCTGTAATATTGACTGTTCCTGTTCCCGGTGCAGAACCGGGGTAGTCGCCTGCCATGCAATCAACCCATGCGCCACCGCTCCGTACCTGCCAGGTTGTATTTGCGTTCCAGTTTCCGCTGTTCCGCGTCTGATAATCTCCATTGACCTGCCCGGCGGCAGACAAAGAAAAGACCAGAGCCGCAACCAGAGAATATGTCTTAAAGATCAGGTTTGGCTTTAACATATCGTAAATATTGTTAATGCATAAGCGGCAGTCTCAGCAGGGGTTATTTCTGAAGAGTCAGCTCCCCCTCGGCATACCTTACCGGTTTGACGTCGGATGGGGCGGAAAAGATGACTCTCAGAGTGCCTGATCTGAAATCAACCCCCTGCACCCTGTTCAGATTGAACTGAAACCGGCGTATCATATTGGGAGTATAGACCGCCACCCCATTTGCGATACCCACTCTCGTTACATTACCCTGGGGGGAGATATGATCAACGGTCAGATCTCCATATACTGACATATTCCCCGAACGGTTGAATACAATGCTGAGCCTTGGATCTGTATCATCCTCAAGTTTGAGCGACAGGTCAGTGAGTTTAACATTTACAGAGGTTTCACCGCTTCTGATGATGACGGGAATAGTTATTCCGAAAATGGGAGTTAGCTTTACCGAAAAAGATGAAGTATCCTGCGATGTATCTGTTTCGCCCAGGGGCCTGATTTTGGGTACTGCCCTGAAATAAAAATGAGACCGGTATTCCCCGGCCGATAGTTCATTGGTGCGGACAAGCTGAATCTTAACCACCTGTGATTCGTTCGGACCCAGAGTGACTGACCGCGGAAAGTAGCGGACGTACCTGTCGGCAAAGCGCTG
This sequence comes from Bacteroidales bacterium UBA5621, assembly GCA_002424525.1. GTDB lineage: Bacteria > Bacteroidota > Bacteroidia > Bacteroidales > VadinHA17 > LD21. The sequence continues at coordinate 17,628 of DIKJ01000128.1, forward strand.
TCCGGGATCAGGCCCGGTAATCGTCTCAAACCCACCATCGTCGGTCATTCTTATCTGAACCAGGGATATTGCATAAGTGGCACTATCCTGTCCAATGTTGGCAAGGTTAAGGTCAAAAGATCTTTTTGAGCCCTCAAGAACTACGCGCCTCGGTGTAATCAGGAGGTTCCCCTGCGCTGATGTGTCGACAGGGATCAGGGAAATAAACAGAGACAGGATGAACATACGGGCAATCACAGATCTGACACCGGAAGCCTGAGAGTGCTCTCTGGATATTGATCTGCCAGGTGGTGTGGATCTGATTATCATCAAAGTAATAGCTAATTGAAGTCGAAAGTAATTGTATAAGTTCCTGTATACAAACCCACCGGGTTGTCATTCAGAGTTCCCACTTCAAGAGTGGCTCCAACGTAAACTGTCTGATATCCATCCTGAAGGGTTCCTGCTCCCGGCCCAGGTGAAGGAACAGATATCCAGTCGCTTACCTTCATTGTTCTGGCGCTGGCAGTATTGGTCAGAGTGGCAGGTGAATCAGGGAGTGAGACAGAGAAGTTGGCATAACTGTCGCCTGTTACATAGAAGCTGGCAGCATTGTGTAGCCCTGACCCTTTGACAACACTTCCCATAACTGATATGGTTCCCTGTGGAGTAAGAATTATCTTTCCCCCATACGGCCCCGGAGAAAACCGGCCAAAATTCATCTGGGA
>DIKJ01000137.1 GCA_002424525.1 Bacteroidales bacterium UBA5621
TGACCTGATGATATTTGCGTATAGTTTTTCAGTGTTCCGCACGGATACAGGTGACCTTAAATTTTTTTTAAGAATCTTGTTAAAAATTATTAAAACAGGTTTTAAAGTAGTGCGGTTTATCATCTGTATCCCCTGATTCTCAAAGGTTTTTTTATATTGCGGCCACACAAAAAGAACTGATATATGACATTTACATTTAAAAGAATTTTTTTAGCAGCAGCAGCAGTGATCATCTCTGTTGGCCTGACTGATGCACAACCGAACATCGGATGGCGCGGACCTGAGAGAAGCGGTGTGTATAATGAGACCGGTTTGCTTAAAACATGGCCTTCAGCCGGACCTTCACTGATATGGGAATACAATGAGGCCGGTGCAGGGTATTCAAGTACCACTGTTACTGATGATGCAGTATATATTACGGGAAGAAAGGGGGATAATGACGTGCTTACGGCACTGGCGCCTGACGGTAAGAAAAAGTGGGAGCTTGTCTACGGGAAAGCTTCGAAGAGCAATTATCCCGATTCAAGAGGTACCCCGACATATTATAACGGAAAGCTCTATTTAGTCAGCGGTCATGGCGATATGGTATGCGTCGACAGGAACGGCAAGATCGTATGGTCGGTGAATTATTTCGACAAGTACAATGCGCCGCATCCGCGTTTTGGCATTGCAGAATCCCCTGTAGTGCTGAATAATATGGTTATTGGCACCCCGGGAGGAAAGATGGCCGCAATGGTTGCATTTAATCCCGACAATGGCAGAATCATCTGGGAGACTCCTCCCGTTGGCGAGGAAACACAGTATGTGAGTCCTCTCCTGATTGAAAACAATGGCAAAAAGATTGTAGTAACTCTGACCACAGCACATGTGCTGGGAATTGATCCTTCAACCGGCAGGCTCCTCTGGAAATACCATTACGAAGGAGCAAATGCGCAGCAGGGAGGCCGCAGAAACCACACCAACACCCCAATCTACCGCGATGGATCCCTGCTTGTTGCCAACGGGTACACTCAGGTTGCCGTCAAACTCAAAATTAACTGGGACGGTAACCCTCCTACCCTCGTCTGGAAGAATACTGATCTGACACCACATGTCGGGGGCCTGGTTCTTCTTGGCAACAACATCTTCAGTTCGACACATGACAATAACTCCAAGGGAAGATGGATATGTGTTGACTGGAACACAGGAAACACATTGTGGATCACTGACTGGCATAATAAAGGTTCTGTAATTTCGTCTGACGGCATGCTTTACATATATGAAGAGAAGGATGGCCATGTAGGACTGGTGAGACCATCGGCTGAGAAACTCGATGTGGTCAGCAGTTTCCGGATCGCGAAGGGGTCAGGGCCGCATTGGGCTCATCCGGTAATTGACAAAGGGAGGCTATTTGTCAGGCACGGCGATCATCTGGCAGTCTATTCACTCAGACCGAAATAAGGACTTCTTACATCTGAGGGGTGAATTAGTTATTGCTGAGTCAGTTATTGAACAATTTTTCAGATGTATCTTCAAGGCTAAAAATAGTATCTTTGAATAATTTACAGAATAATTCAATTTAGTGTTAACAGACAGGATCTTCAGGATATTCGTTGTTGGGTTCATCGCATCATTATTTGCGGGAATTCTTATCTGGTGGATTCTCGCAGACCAGACAAAAGATTTCTCTGAAAACGTTCCCGGAATGGATAACCGGCCAGACCTCATTCCCAGGCCGGAAACGGTAGTTATTGGTGAGTTTTTCAGTTCGATGGCGGCCTTTGATGAAGTTGCCCCCGGAAGCTGGCCAAGGTTCAGGGGCAGTGATTTTGACAACATAAGCAAGGATCCTACCCCGCTTGCGGACTCCTGGGGCCCCGGTGGACCCCCGGTGCTATGGCACGCTTCACTGGGAGAAGGATATGCAGGAGCCGCTGTCCACAATGGCCGGGTCTATATACTTGATTACAACGAGAGAACAAAGGCCGATATGCTGAGATGCTTTTCACTTGAAACAGGCACCGAGTTGTGGAGAAGGTGGTATTATGTTGACATGAAGAGGAATCATGGCTATTCCAGGACAATCCCGGCCGTTACCGATGAGTATGTTGTGACTTTAGGGCCCCGCTCGCATGTGATGTGTGTTGATGCGGTGAGCGGAGATCTTCTCTGGTCGGTCGATCTTGAGTCTGAATATTCCATCCCTGATGTTCACAGGGGAGGCATCACGCCTGATTTCTATGCAGGACAGTGTCCTCTGATTAACAACGGTGTTGCTGTTATAGCACCCGGAGGTACTTCCCTTATGATAGGTATCGAGTGCAGTACCGGAAAAATTTTATGGGAGACACCTAATCCCGATCGGATACGCATGTCGCACTGTTCTGTCATCCCAATGACGTTACAAGGAAGGAAAATGTACGTCTATCACGGTGTTGGCGGGGTTTGCGGAGTAGCGGCTGATGGTCCCGACACCGGGAAAATCCTGTGGAGCACTACTGAGTGGGGCCCGGCAATTGTTGCAGCCTCTCCCCTCTTTCTTGGTAACAACCAGATAGTTGTTTTCGGCGCCTATGGTGCGGGAGGGGCCAGAATTGCGGTCAACAGGGATGGATCGGGATATTCGGTGAGTGTTACCGACATGCATAAATCTGCTGAAGGCATCTCCAGCGACCAGCAGACACCAATACTTCTCGGCGACCATATCTGGTGCCTTATGCCTGAAAACTCCGCGGAGCTGAGAAGACAGCTTGCATGTTTCCACAAATCAGATATTTTAGTGCCTGTCTGGACCAGCGGCAGGGAGAACAGGTATGGCAGGGGACTGGGACCTTATATAATAAGCGGGGATAAAATGTACCTTCTCGATGATGATGCCAACCTCTATCTTTTCAGGCTTGAGGGGAAGAGTGCCGTTGAACTGGCCAGACACCATATCCTCGACGGTATTGAAGCATGGGGGCCGCTGGCAATTGCAGGCAACAAACTTATTATGAGGGATGCGCGGACCCTGGTGTGTCTTGATATAGGAATCCAGAACTGAAGTGAATGAAAAATAAAGTCCTGACGATAGTTTCGGTGATGATAATAATTGCTTTTGTGGTATTTATGATCATCGACTTCTCATTCTCCTCAGATTCTCCCCAGCCAAATGCAGAACGGACTGGCATGGTCAAACCCGAAGACCGGTGGCATGTATCTGAAACCTACCATTCCAGCTTAGGCTCCCTTAAAGCAGTCGCCGTCAGCGCCACCGGGGATCTGTTCCTCGGAGGAGAGTCATTCATAACCTGCCTCACCAACGATCTTTCCCCGAAATGGAGCATAATGACAGATAAACCTGTAACAGCTCTCTCAGTCAGCAATCAGACCATCTATGCGTCAACTCAGGAGACTATCCTTCTTGTCAGCATTGAAGGCCGGATAAATGGAGAATGGGGACCTTACGAAAGCAACAGCCTGATCACATCGGTCTCATCAAATGATGAGTTTGTGGCATTTGCCGATGCAACAAACAAGAGAGTCTTTGTACTAAGAAAAGATGGAGAAGTAGCACATATGGTGGGCCATACGGGACAGAAGTTCATAATACCCAGCCCATATTTTGACATTGCTTTGACTGAAAACAATATACTTTATGCGGCCAATCCCGGGATGCACAGGATTGAGGAATGGACGCTGGATGGAAGACAGACAAATACTTTCGGTATAGCAGGCCTGGCACCGGATGCGTTCTGTGGCTGCTGCAACCCGTCCCATATCACACTATATAACAATAGTCTGGTAACAGCTGAGAAAGGGCTCAACAGAATAAAGATCATGGATAATGCCGGAGAATTTGTCGAGCTTGTATCCTCGGTGAACAAGTTTATTCCCTCAATACCGCTCGATATTGCAGCCGATGGAGATAAAATTTACGGTGCAAATTCTGCCGATTCGAGATTGTATGTATTTACACGTGAACTAAAAACGATAAACGAATGAAGCGAGGTACCTTTTTAAGAAGATTGATGCAGGTTACGATACTGGCACTCATGTCGCTGGTGGTCCTTGCACTTGGAAATAAAATCGTTACCGGAAAAGATTGTAATAAGTGTCCGGGCAATGGTATTTGCAGAGGTGAGACGGATTGTGACAATTACTAATGAAAGCAGAATGGGAAAGGGAAACAATAAGTATCAGAACAGAAGGGATTTTGTGAGGAAAACAGGTAAAATCCTGGTTGCGGCACCGCTTGTGTTTATTCCTGCAGTGCTCGCAAAGAAGACCTATGCGAAAGGGCATGTTTGGCAGATTGACCCTCTTAAGTGCACCACCTGCGGGCAATGCAAGACTCACTGCGTTCTTACACCCTCTGCCGTCAAGTGTACTCACAAATATGAGATGTGCGGGTACTGCGACCTGTGCGGAGGCTATCTCAGACAGGGAGTAAGAACTATCAGCACGGGTGCAGAGAACCAGATCTGTCCTGTCGGCGCCATCAAAAGGGTGTTCATAGAGGAACCCTATTTTGAATACACGATAGATGAGGAGCTATGCGACGGGTGTGCCAAGTGTGTAAGGGGATGCCTCGATTTCGGGAACGGATCGCTTTATATGCAGATTCGCCACGACCTGTGTGTCAATTGCAACGAGTGCTCAATAGCCAGGGCCTGCCCTTCGAATGCGGTAAGCAGGGTATCGGTTGATGCTCCGTATAATATCAAAGACAGGATCGGGCCGCTTTAGAAGCGTAGAGCGTAAAGCGTAAAGCGTAGAGCGTAGAGCGTAGAGCGTAAAGCGTAGAGCGTAGAGCGTAGAGCGTAGAGAATATAACGTTGTAAGACAAAAGACAAAAGTCACAAGACAAAAGTTAAAAGACGAAAGAAAAGAGAAAGAATAATGAATAATCAAACGGTCGCACTGTTGGACCGTCGAACCGTAGTACCATCGAACCGTCGAATAATGAACAAATTAAGTAACAATTGAAAAAGAAGCTTCCATACATCCTGTTGTTATTCATGCTGGCATGGCACATGGTGGTTTATGCCCAGGAGAGGTTTCCGAGACCGGAATTTGAGACAGACTACACCTATCCCGAGTATCAGCTGCCGGTGGCGAGGAATGCGGCCTGGGAATATATCGATACGGGCGTGCTTGTACTCGTTCTGTTAGTCACAACCTGGCTGGCTTTAAAGAAGCGTTCGCGTCAGGGACTGGTCTGGATATCACTCTTCTCCCTTGCCTATTTCGGTTTTTTCAGGGAAGGGTGTATCTGCTCGGTCGGGTCGGTCCAGAATGTGGCGCTGGCCCTTTTCAACGACGGCTACTCCATTCCGCTGACGGCACTTCTTTTCTTTATCATTCCGCTGGTCTTTGCCCTGTTTGCCGGAAGGGTGTTCTGTGCCGGTGCCTGTCCCCTCGGAGCCATTCAGGAACTGACCGGGATCTGGCCGAAGAAGCTTCCCAGGGCAGTGGAGGCGACCCTTGCAACCATACCATTTATCTACCTGGCGCTGGCAGTACTGTTTTCAGCCACGCAGAGTCAGTTCATTATTTGCAGATACGATCCGTTTGTGGGGATCTTCAGGCTTAATGCCCCCTACACCATGATCATTTTCGGAGCCCTTCTGCTGCTTGCAGGTGTTTTTATCAACCGGCCCTACTGCAGATTCCTTTGTCCTTACGGCGTACTGCTTAACATAACTTCGAGATTTGCCTCCAGGCACCTGTCAATAACCCCTGCCGAATGCATCAACTGCCGGCTCTGTGAGAATGCCTGTCCATATAATGCCATCCTCCCCTCCGATCTGGAGGTTAAGAATGAGGAGCCTGCCGTGATCAGACGGAAGTTTATCACATACCTGGTCCTTATCCCGGTTTTTGCCTTTGCTGGAGCCGTTGCGCTCTATATCATCTCTCCCGGACTCTCGGGCGCCAATTACGATGTTAAGCTTGCGCGTGAGATCAGGCTCGAGATGGACGAGGGAATTCCTGCCGGTTCGAACGCAGCAATTGCTTTCAAGGGATCAGGGAGAACAGATGAGCAGTTATTTACTACCGAAAATGAAATAATCACAAGATACAGAAAGGCGGGCCCCTGGGCAGGTCTGTTCCTTGGATTATCCATTGGGATAGGACTCTTTTCACTGGCAATACGCACCGAAAGAACAGAATACAGGCCTCACAAGGGGAAATGCTACAGTTGTGGAAGGTGTTTTAAATATTGTCCGGTTAAACCAAAAATTGAATCCACATGAAGCCAGACGAAAAAGATATCAGACTTTTAAAATCTATCAGCCAGGTTGCTGCAGGCTTTACACTTATCGTTGCTTTGACAATGCTGTTCAGCCTCATACAGCTTAAGACCATTGATCCGCTCGATAATCCCATCGTTGCCTCAGTCAAGGAGCAGTACGACAGAGACCCTTCGAATGCTCTGCTTGCAGAACAGGTGCGGGCTGTTGACCTGATGGCGCGCAAAGCCTATTTCTCGTCCCGGTGGCAGGTTGAGACGGGTTCCTATCTGCTTCTTGCGGGAGCTGTGGTCTTTATTATCTGCCAGAGGCTTATAGCCGGCAGTAAGAAGATCGCTCATTCACGACCCGGAACGAAGCCTGATGTTCCCGGTCAGAACAAGCTTGCTATGAATACGCTGATGATCACGGGAGTGGTAATTTTCACGGCGGCAATCGTCTCCTCGTTCGTTCTCAGGAGCGCCCTGCCTGATACACTGTCTGAGAAACGCCTGGCTGCAGGGGAAGAAAGAGAAAGCCGCGCGTCGCGGCGGGCAGTGCAGAGTGCTCCGTTTGTTGCAGATCCCACCAACTACCCTTTCTTCAGGGGACAGGATGGCAGGGGTATTGCAGGTGGGGAAGGCTATCCGACAGAGTGGGACGGAACTTCAGGAAAAAACATCAAATGGAAGACCGAGATACCCAAGCATGGGAAGAGCTCACCTGTTATATGGGGTGACAAGATCTTTGTAACGGGTGCAGAAGGAAAGGAATGCGAAATTTATTGCATCGACAAGAATACCGGTGATATAATATGGACAGTCCTGGCCCATGATATCCAGGGAGAACCGGATGATATTCCTGAAATGGATCAGGATGCAGGAATGGCCGTGTCGACTGTAGCAACAAACGGAACAGAGGTTTGTGCGGTGTTTGCTAACGGCAACCTGGTCTGCACCGATACCGACGGAAGGATTAAGTGGTCCAAGAACATAGGCCTTCCTGAAAACATATACGGATACTCCTCATCCTTAATTATATATGAGAATATACTTATTGTCCAGTTCGACAGCAATGAGAAGATCTCACTTATGGGATTCGATATCAAATCGGGGGAACTGAAGTGGGAGACGCCGCGTCAGGGTTATCCCTCATGGTCCTCTCCGGTTATCGGTACTTTTAATGGCCAGCCGCAGGTCCTGATAAACAGCAATCCGTCTGTAACAGCATTTAATCCTGTTACAGGTGCCCAGCTGTGGGCCGTGGAAGCGATGTACGGTGATGTTGCGCCCTCGTGCGCGGTTAACAGCACCATGGTCTATGCAGTTACCGATTATGCAAAACTGGTTGCCATCCGGCCCGGACAGGCGGCATCGATCATCTGGGAAGACAATATGTTCACACCGGATGTATCCAGTCCCGTTGCAACTGATGATTTCCTGTTTCTGGTAACCGGCTATGGAGATATTGCCTGTTACAATGCGCAGAGCGGTGATACGATCTGGACGCGTTACCTGAATGAACCCTTCTATGCTTCACCCATTATTGCAGATAATTTGATCTATATTCTTGACAGAAGCGGAGTTATGCATATCGTAAAGGCAGCTGCAGAGTATCAGCTGATCGCCAGGTCCCCGATTGGGGAGAGGGCTGACTGTACGCCGGCTTTTTCAGATAAGGAGATTTATATAAGAGCAAGAACGAACCTTTACTGTATATCGGAAAGTGAATAAAGAGCAGAATGACATAGAAACGAGATGCGACAACTGTTCCCCTTTGAATGAAGAAGAGATCAGGAAAACGGTTGAGGAGGTTGTAGGGCAGACGGGCCGCGACGGGGAAAAGGTGATCCTTATCCTTCAGGAGGTTCAGAAGAGGCTCAATTTCCTCCCATCAGAAGCCCTGAAGCATATCTGCCGGATAACAGATATCACCCCGGGACAGTTATCGGGAGTGGCAACATTCTATTCGCAGTTCCGGCATATACCGGCCGGTGAACATATTATTAAGATATGCACCGGAACTGCCTGTCATGTAAAGGGATCGACGCTTATTTCAGACTCTTTTAAAAGGACCCTGGGGATCGATGAATCGACAAGCACATCAATAGATAAGCTTTTCTCGGTTGAGGAGGTAGCCTGTCTGGGGTGTTGTACCCTTGCTCCTGTTGTTCAGATAGACAATAAGACCTATGGTCATGTCAGACCTAATCAGACTGAGGAGATTATTAACGATTTTCTGAACAGCATGGATAAGAAAGGCGTTACCGAGGAGCCTCCGGAAGGCGATCAGATCGATGCGGAGGTAAGGATCGGCCTGGGCTCATGCTGTGTTGCGGGAGGCAGCAGGGAAGTTCTCGAATCGGTCATGGAGGTCAAAAAGGATTATGAACTTAATATAAGGCTTAAGGCGGTAGGTTGCGTGGGGGTATGCAACCAGACACCCCTGCTTGAGATTGTGACGGGAGATCATCTTCATTCAAGATATGTCAACGTGCGTAAAGAACAGGTTGAGGAGATCATCCTTAAGCACGTGAAGCCAAGAAACATAAGCAAGAGAATAAAATCGGGTATTACCGACATTGCCAATACTTTCCTCTCCGACAAGATGCTTAAGAGTCCGGTGAACCTGCCCGGAGAAGTAAGGGAAAAATATCTCGACGGTTTCCTGAATTACCAGTATCATATAGCCACTATCCACAGTGGAGTACTCTCACCCGATTCGTTTGATGAATACACTCTTTTCGGAGGCTTCAGTGCCCTCGAAAAATGCGTCAGGTATCTGGATCCCCGGAACATAATTGATCAGTTTTTGCAGAGCGGACTCAGGGGAAGAGGCGGTGCCGGTTTTCCTCTTGCAAGAAAGTGGGAGACCACAATGAATTCCGCCGACAGTACCAAATATGTTGTCTGCAACGGCGATGAGGGGGATCCCGGGGCTTTTATGGACCGTATGCTTCTTGAATCGTTCCCGTTCAGGATAATCGAGGGAATGACCATTGCCGGATTTGTAACAGGAGCCTCCAGCGGTATCTTCTATATCCGTGCTGAGTATCCCCTTGCCGTGTCGAGGGTCAGGCACGCGATTGAGGTCTGTTATGAGAAGGGTGTTCTGGGGAAAAACATCTATGGCTCATCATTTTCATTTGATATTTCAATATTTGAGGGTGCCGGAGCTTTTGTGTGCGGTGAGGAGACAGCACTGATCGCTTCCCTTGAAGGGAGGAGGGGAACTCCGCATCTGAGGCCCCCGTATCCGGCAGAAAAGGGATACCGGGGTCACCCGACGCTTGTAAATAATGTGGAGACCCTTGCCTCAGTTCCATGGATACTCAATAACGGTTCCGATGCCTTCAGGTCTGTGGGCACACCGGCAAGCAAAGGCACGAAGGTTTTTGCGCTGGCGGGAAAGGTAGCCAGGGGAGGACTGATTGAAGTGCCTATGGGGATAACCATAAGGGATATTGTCGAAAAGATCGGAGGAGGCGTTGCCGGTAACCGTAAATTCAAGGCTGTGCAGATCGGCGGCCCTTCAGGCGGATGTATCCCTGAAAGTATGGCTGACACACCGGTTGATTTTGAGGAGCTTAACAAACTTGGAGCTATGATGGGATCAGGAGGGCTGGTGGTGCTCGACGATACCGACTGCATGGTCGACATGGCAAAATATTTCCTGCTTTTTACCCATAGGCAGTCGTGCGGGAAATGCACTTTCTGCCGTGTAGGTACGAAGGTCATGCTCGACATAATCGACCGCCTGAGCAAGGGTACAGCGACATTAGCTGATCTGAATGAGCTTGAAGAGCTATGCAATTCTGTCAGGGACGGAAGTCTGTGCGGGCTTGGAAAGACGGCTCCCAACCCGGTGCTCACCGGGATCAGATATTTCAGGGAGGAGTATGAAGCCCACACCCGGGGGATCTGCCCCACCGGCAAATGCCGCGATCTGATAAAGTATGTTATTACCGACAGATGCAACGGATGCACTATCTGTTCACTGCAGTGTCCCGTGGATGCAATCCCTTACACTCCTTATGAAAAGCATGTTATAGATCACAGTTTATGTACCAAATGCGATAACTGCCGGATCGTTTGTCCGGTAAGTGCCATTGAAACACCCAATGTCAATGCTTAAGATCAGGATCGATAACACCGGGTACGAGGTGCCAGAGGGTACGACCATCCTTGATGCCGCCGGGAAAGCCGGTAAGGAAATCCCGACTCTCTGTCACAAAGATGGTGTAACTCATTATACTTCGTGCATGGTCTGCATGATAAAAGACAGACATACAGATAAATTTCTGCCATCATGTTCAGCATTGGTTCAGGATGGGATGGATATTGTGACTTCCGGTGATGAAGTAACTGAGATCAGGAAGAAAGCGGTCGCGCTGCTCCTGACAGAGCACCGTGCTGAATGTGAAGCTCCGTGCAGGATCGTTTGTCCGGCCGGCCTGAATATCCCGCTTATGAACAGACATCTCTCAGCAGGTGATATGAAGGCCGCATCGGAGCTTTCGCGATCTGAACTGACAGCTGAAGAATTCAGATGTATATCCTGTCCTGGTTACTGCGAGAATGCCTGCCGGAGAAAAAAAACAGACACACCGGTTTCAATACGTAATATTCAGTTGTTTATTTATTCAAGTATCAGTGGAGATAAAACAATACAAAGGCCAGATAAACAGCAATCTGAAAAAACTGAGAAATCAACAAAAGCTATTGATCCGGGACATGTAAGGAACCAGTTTTCATCCCGGACCGGCAAGCTGGAGGAGGCAGAAATGCTTGAGTGGCTTAAGGAGTGTGAACCCGGGATTCCGAGGCACAGGGAGATCCCGTCCTTTGATATGGCTGGTGAAGAAGCGAAAAGCTGTATGCACTGTGACTGCCGGGCAGCCGGTGATTGTCGTCTCAGGGATCTGGCCAAGCACATGGCAGTAAAAGATCCCCGGGGTAAAATAACAGGTTCACCCATCACTAAAAAGATAAATCATCAGACCGGCCTGATATTTGAGAGTGCCAAGTGTGTTAAATGTGCTCTTTGCGTGCGGATATGCGAGGACAGCACCGACGATCCTGCACTCTGTTTCCTGCACAGGGGGTTTGTGACAGTGCTTTCGGAGCCGGTTACGGAGAGCTTTGAGAATGTGCTCAGGAAACAGGCTGATGCGGTGATAAAGATTTGTCCGACGGGAGCGCTGAGCTGGTTTGGGAAAGCGCGGGAAGCGTAAAGCGTAGAGCGTAGAGCGTAGAGCGTAGAGCGAAGAGCGAAGACCGAAGACGGAAGGGTTTTCAGACCTGCACGACCTGCACGACCTTTCTGACTGATAAATGAGTGAATTAATTAATTGGAAATGAGAAGTATTATTAGCATAATCTTGTTGATGACGGGTTGTCTGGCTTCGCTGGCCCAGGTTACCGAAGCTGAGTGGCCCCTTTTCAGAGGCAGGGCGGATCTGTCGGGAAGAACGGATTTCGAGTTACCTTCCTCCCCTGCCCTTCTGTGGAGTGTCTCTACCGGAGCAAGGACAAAATCTTCACCTGTTGTAAGCAACGGTGTGATCTATTTCGGCAATGATAAGGGAATAGTGACCGCAATAACTACCGAAGGCAGGGTTAAGTGGAGGTATGAAGCAGGCAGGATCATCGAGGCCCCTCCCCTTGTTCACGATAACAAGGTGATCTTTGGTGACAATAACGGTGTGCTCCGGGCGGTAAACGCAGAAACGGGCAAGCTGATATGGACATATGCCACTGAGAACCAGATTTCGGGATCGGCCAATGTCTGGAAGATAGGAAACCGGGCAGGTATCATTGTAGGAAGCTATGATTTTTACCTTCATTGCGTTGATCCTGCCAATGGAAAGCTCCTGTGGAAAATTGAGACTGACAACTACGTAAACGGAACACCCGGCATTTCAGGCAACAGGATAATCTTCGGCGGCTGTGACGGGGTGGTCAGGGTTGTGGATCCCCTTACCGGCAGAGAGAGCGACACAATCAATATCGGAGTCTACCTGGCATCATCCCCTTCCATCTCCGGCGACCAGGTTTTTCTTGGCGATTACGACGGAACGATCTATTCACTAAACCTCAGGACAAAAAGGGTGGCCTGGAGAGTTCCGGCAGGCAGTGAATCAGCTCCGATAATGTCGATACCGGGTATCAGCAGAAACGAGGTTCTGGTTGGCAGTGATGACAAACACCTGTACTGCTTCAATATTCCGGACGGGAGTTTAAAATGGCGGTTCCGGACCAACGGAAGGATCACCGGATCGCCTGTGGTGTCACCTGCCAGGGTATTGTTCACCAGCACGGACGGGTTTGTATATATGCTCAGCCTTCAGAACGGATCAAAAACATGGAGCTTCAATGCCGGCGCCCCGGTTAGCAGTTCGCCTGCCGTTACCCGCGACAGGTTCTATGTCCTCACAGAGGACGGGCGGTTACTCGCATTTGGAATTAAAGGAAAAAAATGAAACCTTCATGTGCTAATTTACACAACAAGATGATTATAATCATGAAGGTTCTCCCGATAAATCGGGACAAGCTATTCGAACAACTTAATATTAAATCCTATAACAAAGTTATTTTCGAATGAAAATAGTATATCTTATAACAGGATCGGGAGGATCATTCTACTGCGGCAATTGTTACCGCGACATGCTATATTTATGGGCCATACGCAAGGTGCCGGGGATCACGGCCTCGGCAATCCCTCTGTATCTCCCACCCCCGAAGACCGGTCCGGTAAGCGAGTTCGATCCCAATGTATTTTTCGGCGCCATCTCGATGTACGTCAGGGGAAAGATCCCCTTCATGAGGAAGATGCCCGATTTCATGGATAAGCTTCTGGATACCGGACCCATGCTGAGGTTTGCGGCCCACAAAGCCGGAACAACGCGCCCGGAGGGTATGGAAGATCTGACCCTTAACATGATAAGCGGCGAAAACGCCTTCCGTGAGAAGGAGGTTGACAGGCTGATCAGTTACCTTATCCAGACAGGCAAGCCCGACGTCATTCATCTCTCAAATGCACTCATTGTTGGTCTCGCCCACCATCTGAAAAAGAAAATGGATGTAAAGGTAATCTGCTCACTGCTGAACGAGGATGACTGGATAGACGAAATGGCTGAGCCTTACAGGGGTATGGCATGGAAACTGATAGCAAAAGAGGCAGTGAATATTGATGCCTTTATCACTCCAAGCTATTACTATAAGGATCTTTTTATCAGACAAACAGGGGTGGCCGGTGACAATATCCATGTTGTTCCCCTGGGGCTTGATGTTTTCCAGGAAAGCCCCGAAGCAGAGAATATTCACTCACCATCGATCGGCTATTTCTGCAGGGTAAATGAGATGAACGGCTTTGACAAGATGGTGGACGCATTCATAAAACTCAAATCTGAAAACAGCATACCCGGACTGACTCTGCATGTCTGCGGAGGTTTTACCGGCGATGACAGGCCTTTCATAAAAAAACAGGTGAAGAAAATCGCCAGAGAGGGTTATAAGGAATCGGTCAGGATCTATCCTGAATTTGAAGGCGACAAGAAACGGGAATTCTTCAGGAACATCGACCTGATGAGTGTCCCGGTAAGAAAGCATGATGGCTACGGCCTCTACATCCTTGAAGCCAATGCGGAAGGAGTGCCGGTGGTTCAGCCCGATACCGGCGCATTTGCCGAAATAGTTGAACTGACCGGCGGTGGGATAATTTATTCCCCCGATACTCCGGAAGAACTTGCCAGGGTTATTGCCAGGATGCTTAAGGACAAAGAGAATCTGGCCAGCCTGGGAAATGCCGGTAAGAAAGGTGTCAGGGAGAAATTGTCGCTGGCACAAATGTCGGCGGGACTTGCCAGGGTATATGGTTCAGAAAAAAAGTAGATAACAGCGGGATGCTGTTCACAATAAGATAATTATGCTCAGAATAAATAGTATCACAAAATCATATCATCAGCGGGGAACAGTACTGAAAGAGCTCAGCCTTCATCTCAGGGACGGTGACTCAATGTCGGTTATCGGGCCTTCCGGTTCCGGTAAGACAACCCTTCTGAACATAATCGGGCTGCTCGACAAGCCGGATTCAGGCGAAATCCTGTTCCGGGGTGAACCCTTGCTGAATTATTCTCCTGATGAGTCAGCACATTACAGGAACAGGAACCTGGGATTTGTCTTCCAGGACCATCTTCTGTTGCCCTATCTTACCGTAAGGGAGAACATTCTGCTCCCTTTACTTGCTTCAGATCTTTCATCTTCTGATTTCGGCGAAAAGGAGCAGCATGCCATTAAGCTGATGGAAAGGACCGGGATAGCGGATCTGGCAGAGAAGTATCCTTTCCAGATATCAGGGGGTGAGGCTCAGCGGGCAACCCTAGTAAGATCGCTGGTGAACAAACCTTCCCTCCTTCTTGCCGATGAACCTACGGGATCGCTTGATAAGAACAATGCCATTATACTGGGTGAACTTCTTCTCGAAATGAACCGGGAGCTGGGAGTAACAATTATCCTTGCCACACACTCGCACGACCTGGCAGAAAAGATGGCAATCAGGATGGAACTTGTCAGCGGGGCGCTTGAAGAAGTGAACGGCAAGGCAAAATAGTATACTGTTGAAACCAGGCACCGGACATATCATTTTCAGAACGCTGTTATTCTACAGGTCATCTGTAATATCCCAGATCCTGATAATAATGCTTCTTTCGGCTGTTATTTCGGGATCGCTTATGACAGGCAATTCCGTCCGTTACAGCCTTAAAAGATCGTCTTCTGAAAAACTGGGCAATACCGGCATTGTCGTGAACTCGGGAATGAGGTACTTTGATCCTTCGGTAAGTGAAAGTTTCAGCCGTCATTCCGGCGTCAGGGGTACCGGTATCCTCGAGATGAAGGGCTATTGCCAGAACTTCGCCACGGGCGGGAGTGCATTCAACGTAAACATTATTGGCATTGATCCGTCGTTCTTCGCGTTCCAGGGCGATCAGGGTTTGATAATAAGGGAAGGGTCTGTTGCAATTAACAGCAAGCTGGCAGAGCTCCTGGGACTAAATGAGGGAGATGATATTACAATCCGTTTTGACAATATCTCCGACATACCGGCCGATGCTCCCTTTGCTCCTGAAAAGGGACCGGGAACATCGATGGTTCTGACGGTCGGAAAGGTTTTACCTTCCAGCCAGGCCGGCAATTTCTCGCTGGGAATAAGTCAGATAACACCCCTCAATATTTTCATCAACAGATCGGATATCATCACTGAGGATGGCGAACCTCCTTCAATAAACAGACTGCTTATTGAAGGAAGGCCGGATATTTCGGTAAACGATGTTTATACTGCACTGAAAGAGGTGCTGACGCCGGAAGATATAGGACTTAAGATACGGCTTTCGGAAACGACAGGCAGTTATGAGATCATCTCCGCAAGGATTTTTCTTGACGAAGCTCTTATTGAGGAGATAAAGAGTGTGTTGCCCCTGGCAGAGCCTGTGATCACCTATATGGGCAACCGGTTCATCGCCGGTAATAATATGGCTCCATACTCATTTATTTCTGGTTTGCCTTCCTCGCTTTTCCCGGATTTGCCGCATGGCAACGGGATCATCATCAACCAGTGGCTTGCGGAGGATCTTAATGCCGGACCGGGTGATACCATTGAAGTCAGGTGGTATTCACCCGATATCGCCAACAGGCTTACAGAGGCATCAGGGAGATTTATCGTCAGCAATGTTGCAGGAATGGATGAACCGGTGGCTGATGCGTTCCTGATGCCGGAATTTCCGGGAATATCCGGAAGTGAATCGTGTTCCGACTGGGATGCAGGCGTACCGATCGACATGAAGCTTATCAGGCAGGTTGATGAAGATTACTGGAGCAGGTACAAGGGCACACCCAAAGCCGTTATAAGTTATGAAAAGGGCAGGGAGCTCTGGGGAAGCAATTATGGTCCCGCAACTTCACTGAGGTTTCCTCCGGTGATCACCGGACCTGAAATCAGGTCAGCACTTGAAGGGTCCCTCGATCCCTACAGGACAGGCTTTACGATAACTGATATACAGGCGGAATCGATAAGGGCTGCCAGCCAGGGAACTGATTTCAGCACTCTGTTCCTTAGCCTGGGCTTCTTTATAATACTATCATCAGTCATTCTGCTTATACTTGTGATCTCCACTTATCTTGAATCACGACGGGCGCAGGTCAGGACATTTTTTGCCCTCGGGTTCACCGACAGGCATATTGGAATGATGCTGATATATGAGGCCGGTGTCGTGGCCTTTGCCGGAGCACTTGCCGGCATTGCGGCAGGCGTCCTCTTCAATCTGATGATAATTAAAGCTCTGAATTCGGTCTGGTCGGGAGCGGTACAGACAGATACCCTGGTTGCAGGAATGGCATTTTACCCTATTTTAGCGGGGTTTAGCGCAACTCTTATTGTTACGCTGGTCATAATATCAGTCAGGATAAGAACCTTCCTGAAGGGCTTTAAAAAGGCTGAAACAGGCATTTACAGGGGTCACTCAGCCAGGCTAAACCTGATTTTGCTTCTTCTGTGTTCAGTTCCTGCACTGATTTTACTGGTTTTATCGGTTGTTACAGAGGAATTCTCAGTACCTTTTTCATTTGCATCCGGTGCGTTGTTTTTCCTCTCACTGATCTTCTTATTCCGCCAGATGGTTCTCAGGAGACCCCGGATGGTTGCTTCGGGAGCAGAAAGAGGCAGGAATATTTTAACGGCCCTTTACAATTCCTTCAATCCTTCCCATGCAACAACGCCAATGCTGTTCATTGCGGCTGGCATTTTCGCGATCATGATCACAGGGGTAAACAAGATGAGCATCAACGACGGGATGCTTGAACCGTCTGGTGGCACCGGAGGTTATCTGCTGTGGAGCGAACTGGCTGTTCCGGTGAAGGAGGATCTTAACAGCAGGGCCGGCAGGATTGAGTTCGGGCTTGATGATGAGGAGTTGGGCGGATTATCTTTCGTACACGCACGAAGGTCGCAGGGCGACGACGCAAGCTGTCTCAATCTCAATAACGTAGCCGCACCTCCCCTTTTGGGGATCGATCCCCGGTATTTCATCGAGAAGGGAGCATTCTCCTTTGCAACTAAACTGAAAAGCGCCGGAAGGGTGAGTCCATGGGAAATGCTAGACACTCCTGCAGGAGATAATGTCATATATGGAATTGCTGATCAGACTGTTATGCAATGGGGCCTGAAGATCAGAATTGGAGATACCATTGTTATCAGGGCGGAAAACGGAGAGCCGTTAAGTATTGTGATTGCCGGGGGACTTAAGGCTTCAGTGTTTCAGGGCTATGTTATCACGGGATTCCGGGATTTCAACAGGTATTTCCCTACAGTTTCGGGGAGCCAGATACTTCTTGCAGACGGAGATCCGGAACTGGCCGCGACATACAAAGAGGTACTTGAATCGCGGTTCATCAATTACGGTATCCGTGTGGAGACAACAGCAGAGCGTCTTTCTTCATTCTTTGGGGTTAATAATACATACCTTACAGTCTTCTCTCTTCTGGGCACGATAGGAATGGTTCTCGGTATTGCAGGACTTGGATTTATCATGCTTCGCAACTACAGCCGCCGCAGGCAGGAATTCGCACTTTTAATGGCTGCCGGATTCACCCCGGGAGGGATAAGGAGCATGATCATACGCGATCAGCTGCGTATTCTGGTGGCCGGGATCATTACCGGAGCAGTGCCGGCCCTGATAGCTACTCTGCCGTCCCTCAGATCAGGCACAGATATTCCCTGGATGCTTTTCGTCTTCATGATGATCTCCATATTCACCGTCGGCCTGATCTCTCTCCTTGTAGCAGTCCGCCGGATTGAGGCCCGCTCGCTTATCACTTCTCTCAGAAAGGAATAGCAACAACGGGGTCTATTTTCTCCCGACTGCAATCAGCTGACTCTGCGTCCTGAAATAGATCATCCCGTCGGTTATCGCCGGGGCTGTCATACAAATGCCTCCCAAAGGTATCTCTGCGAGAAGGTTGAATTTATCACCATCCTGTATAATGTAGAGAGTTCCTTCCTCGTCAACGATATAGATCCTGCCGTCGGACGCCACAGGTGAAGCTACAAAGCTCTTTGTATTGCCAAGTTTGCCATTATAGATCTCCTTGCCGGTAGCGGGATCGAGACAGTCTACAATACCGTTCCAGTTGACATTGTAAAGGCGGTTCCTGTACAGGAGCAGGGTATGCATGTAGGATCCTCCTCTCGGGATATACCAGGCAATACCGGAATTGGCCGTTTCGCCCTCATTAAGTGTAATATCGCCTGCAGCGCCTGTCCTGACAGCCATTATCGGCGAAGTACGACCATGGGCACTGTTGAAATATATTAGCCCCTCTCCCAATATCGGTGCAGGTATCTGGATATCACCGCCTCCGGACATCCTCCATATCTCCTTTCCTGTTGTGAAGTCATATCCTCCGCGGTGTTTATAACCGTTCACAGCCACATATTTTCTTCCATTATGTTCATAGATATTGGGAGTGCACCAGCCGGGGTATTCATCTCTTTCCATCTTCCAGAGCTCCTTACCTGATTTGACGTCGTAAGCGGCTACGAAAGAGTTTTCGAGCACATCGCACTGGATAACAAGGACACCTTCGTGTATTATCGGGGAGCTGGCAAACTCCCATTCTGCATTCTCCATTGAAAAAAAGACCGACTTAAGCACGCCGAAGCTCTTCTGCCACTGCAGTTTTCCGTTCATATCATAACAATATAGGCCTTCGGAGCCGAAAAAAGCGACCACGTAATTGCCGTCGGTGGCAACTGAGGAGTTGGCATGTGTTGATTTAGGATGACGTTTTACTTTAGGTATGCCTTTGTATGATGTTCTTTCCCAGATTATTTTCCCTGTGTTCTTATCGATGCAGTAAACTATCCATTCATGTACTGATTCATCTTTCACCGAAGCGACATCGCCATAGATGCCGGGTTTGAAGCCTTCTCTGTCCGATTCACTTACAGCGGTTGTGATAAAGAGTCTGTCTCCCCATATCACAGGACTTGAGATCCCCAGTCCCGGGACGGGTGTTTTCCATCTGATATTGATATTTTTCTGAATGTTGAAACTCTCCGGGAGGTTTGCATTATCGAGCACTCCGGAGGCCATATGGCCGCGGTATCCGGGCCATTGCCGCTGAGGATTGACCTGGGACTCCAGGCTGGCGGTAGTGAGAACTTGGATCAGGAAGATTGAGGTGAGGGTGGTGATTAATCTCATGGCTGTTTGTATATTTATGTTTCGGGGGATGGTCCCAGTGAACGCCGGAGGCGTTCCACTCTTTCTAGAACTTCAGGTTGTAGCCGAGGCCGATAATATTGATGTCAGCTATTTTGGGCAGGTAATCGCGGTCGAACATATATTCGAGTTCCACGGCGTGGGTTTTATTGAATTTATATTCGAGTCCGGCAGTAAACCTGTTTTTGCCTATTACCTTCGACTTGTCGGAGAATACCGGCATGAAGGTTTCAAATTCCAGATATGGATTTACGGGAAATGAGGGGGTCCGGTATATTGTTGTTAATTTCATCCTTAACTGGTGCCTGGGAAGAACGTACTCTTCATTCTTGAAATAGGTCCTGCGCTGTTCCTGGAACCTCAGCCTGCCCCTTAACGTAAACCGCCCGGGTTCAAACTTAACGCGGGTGTCTACAAACCATTTATGCCGCAGATAGTAGTCATCATCGTTCTCGATAGAGTTTGCCAGCCGGTAAGCTCCTGAAAATGAGATAACTTTAGTGAGTTTATAGGTCAGCCCGGCCTCAATGAATGTTTGTTCGATCTCAGATGCCTGGTTAAATGTCCTCATTTCGACCGAAGCGTCGAGTTCCAGTTTCTTCGAAATCCCATACTCGGCATTTAACGAAAGCCATACTCCAAAATCCTTATCCTGCGAAAAAGCATAAAACGGAACCAATAAAAGTAGTATAAAGAGGAAGGTCCTTCTAATCATCGTCGTTGTCATTATCAGAATTTTCTGTAAAAAGATACTGGCTGGTCGAGGGTTCAGGTGTTACGTAATAAATGATTATTTCACAGGTTTTTTTGAAGAAATCGATCTTGCCGGTCTCTATCCTGTTAATTTTCCTGATCCCCGTCCTCTCCTTTATGTCCTTCATCAGTTCATCATAATGTTCAGGCTTTATCAGGTCGATCCTTTCGTATGTTATCCTTTTTGAAGATTCATGCTTAAGCAGCCACACTTTCTCGAGTCCGAAGGTGATCAGTATGATCGCAAGATTTGAAAAGAGAACCTCTGCAATGCTCGATTTAGAGTTTGCCAGGGCATTAATGACCGAGATTCCGATGATGATGAAGAGGTAGGTCATCTCCTTTATCGGGATCTGGTTGGTGCGGTAACGTATTATTCCGAAGATAGCGAAAAGTCCGAGAGCAAAACCGATCTGCAGGGTAACACTTTCAAGCATATAGCAGAGCAGGAAGACGATTGTAGCAATCAGGATATAAGTAAAAAGATAATCCTTTCGCCTTGTTGCCGGATAATAGAGTACCCTGACCAGGATCAGTATAACTGAAGTGTTAAGGATGAATCTCCACAGAAGTTCCAGAAAACCGGCGGGGTCGATCAGCCAGGATACGGTCTGGAGGACCGGTACCGTAAGAGCAATGAAGTGAGGATTCATTTATTTTTTACTATTTTAGTTAAGAGGATCCCGGAATTAACGCCGGGAATCCTTGATTATTTTGTATTTAAGGAGCTATTTCGGTTAATCCAAGATTCAGAACAGGTTCCCTGCCAGGGCTAACTGACTTAAGAAGGACAAGAGCGGCACCCAGTGCGGTGGCATTGCTTATTTCCGAGGTATAGACCCTTTTTGACAGGAAAGCGGAGGCAAGTAGCTTCAGGAAGATCATGTTATTTGAAAAGCCGCCGGTGACAAATATATTTTCAGTCTCGTCATTTTCAGCAAGAACGAGTCTGATGGCTTCAATGGCAAGGTCTCCAAGTTCGATCATCAGCTGGTGATATGCCTCGTCAAATGATTTAAAATCAAACATGTCTATTCTCTCTTTGAACGTGCCTGAACCCGGACCTCTGTTAAAGAAAGCTCTTCTGTCGCCGGTATATTTCTTTCTCAGAATAGCGATCAGGTCCTTATCATATCTGACACTCCTGTAAAAGTTCGGTGTAGTCCTGAAATGCTCATTCATTAATCCGACCGCGGTTTCGTGCAGATGCCCCAGGAAGAGCCGCGATGATTTAACCGGCTGTCTGTTCACACTCATATAACAGAGGCAGTCCCTGTCGAGTTGTTCGGTTGTAAGTGTCTCGTTATTGAACGGATTCATGTTTATACACCAGGTGCCTGTGGAAATCAGCATGAATTTGCCCAGGTTCCCGGTGAAGTACGGGGCCAGCGATGCCGAACTGTCGTGAATACCCGGTCCAGCCAGAACTCTTTTATTTCCAACAGTTATTTCGGTGAGGGTCTCAACCGGCACAGGTTCGGGAAGGTTAAGAGCTTCCCGGGAAACCCAGGGGTGGTATGCCATGTTATCGAAATCCCACAATGCAGTATGGCATCCTATTGATGTATGTTCGGAGGTCACTTTCGAGGTAAGGAGATATGATATATACTGAGGGAAGTGGAGGATATGTTTAACTCTTGAAAAGACTTCAGGTTTTTCCGTTCTGAGCCAAAGAATCTGGATCCCCGAATTAAGCATTCCAAGGGCCGGAGATGCTGTTCTTCTGCAGAATTCATCCTGTCCCCCAAACCTGCGATAGAGCCTTTCGGGAATCCTTTCATTGATCGGCTTGAGATAGTTGTAGATTGGTGTGACCCTTTCCCCCCTTTCATCAAGATAAGCCAGCGTGGCCCCATAGGTTGCAAAGTTGACTGCCGTAACCTCATACTTTTCTGAAAGGACCAGCCTGTGTATTGAATCTCTCACCCATTTCCCGATCATATCAATATCGTCGCATACAAATCCGTCATCGTCAAGAACTTCAGGGAACTTCTCCTCCTCGACTGCAAGGAGTTTCAGTTCAAGGCTGAAGACCAGCATTTTCTTGTTGGTCTTTCCGATATCGAATATAGCGATGACTTTTTCTTTCATAAAATCTGGTTGGGTGTGGATGCAGGAGGGTGCAGCCGGGCAGAGGATGGCGTACCATGGCGTACCATGGCGTACCATGGCGTAGCATGCTACGCCCCTACGACCGCTTTCGCAATACCTCTTTCTCGTAATTTACGATTTCGTCTATATAATCCTGCCCCACCGGGACATCGTTTTTCATACAGTAATAATCCCAGACTGCTCCGAAAGGTTTTGTTTTCATCAATTCAAGAAGAGAGAGTCTTTCAAAACTCTTATCTTCCTCTTCGAATTTCACAAGTGTCTGAAAGGGTTCAAGCAGGGCGCACAGGAATGCTATCTGTGCTGATCTTGTTCCTATCACATAGGCGCCTATCCTGTTGAGGCTGGCGTCGAAGAAATCGAGTCCGATATTGACTTTTCCGAGCGCTTTTGCGCGTACTATCTCCTGGGCAATCAGCATTATCTCGTCGTTCAGAGTAACTACATGGTCGCTGTCCCATCTGACGCCCCTTGTAAGGTGAAGAAGTAGCTCGTCGACGAACAGCAGTGCAGATGATATTTTGTCCCCCACCTGTTCGGTCGGATGGAAATGGCCGTTATCGAGGGTTATCATTGTATTGTTCTTTACGGCATAACCCATATAGAAATCGTGGGAGCCCACTACCATCGATTCCGAGCCGATCCCGAAGAGTTTACTCTCGACAGAGTCTTTCAGGTATTTATTCGGATATTTTACCGAGAAGATCTCGTCAAGAGATTTCTTAAGAAGTTTTCTCAGGGTGTATCTGTCGACAGGGGTGTCTTTGGAACCGTCGGGGATCCAGATATTGTGGACGCAGGGTGTTCCGAGCTGTTTTCCCATTTCCGCGCTTATTGCCCTGCACCTTTTGGTATGTTCAACCCAGAATTTTCTGATTTTCGGGTTCTTGCTCGAAAGAGTGTAGCCATCATCAGCATATGGGTGAGAGAAGCAGGTGCAATTAAAATCCAGGCCTATACCTCTTTTTTTCGCCCAGTCGATCCATCCCTGAAAATGTTTTACCTCAATCTGATCGCGGTCCACCGGTTTCCCTCCGAATTCGCCATAGATGGCATGAAGGCTGAGCCTCTGTTTTCCGGGCAGGAGTGACATTACCTTGTCGAGATCGGCCCTCATCTGTTCTATTGTCCGGGCTTTGCCGGGGAAGTTTCCGGTTGCCTGGATCCCTCCGCCACCGAGCTCGGCACCCTCTTTCTCAAACCCTCCCACGTCGTCGGTCTGCCAGCAGTGAAGGCTGATCACTATTTTACCCAGTTCCTCCAGCACCTTGTCGGTATCCACACCAATTTCTGCATATTGTTCTCTGGCAGACTGGTATGATTTTTTGATTTGTTCTTTTTTCATTGTTATATTGTTTATATTCAGATTACTAACTCATTTAGCCCCTCTTTCGTTCCCCCCGGCGGGGGGGGGGGAATTGTGGCTTAGATTCTGTATTTCTTTTATCCGGCCCCCCTTTCGTTCCCCCCGGAGGGGGAAAAAATTGTGGCTTGGATTCTGTTTTTTACTCCATGTAGAATACCTGTTCGAGGGGGATTGTGACCGGAGAGTTGTCGGGGTTTGTCTCCATGATGTCGGCCATGTATTTCCACCATCTCCGGACTATCTCCGTCGAGCCAAGATCCTGCGATGAACTCTCGCCGGTTTGTTCCTGATAAGCAAAAAGGGTGTTGGTCTCTTCGTCAAGGAAAATGGAATAATTCCCTACTCCTTCATTTTTAAGCAGTGTCACAAGTTCCGGCCAGATCTCACTGTGCCGCTTCCGGTATTCTTCCTTAAATCCGGGAAGCAGTCTCATTTTAAAACCAAATCTCTTCATTAAAATTGTTTTTTAACCTAATTTCACGATAAAAGTTGAAAGAATAAGTACAACAATCCCGACAATCAGAACATACATTGTTTTCTTTCCGGCACCTTTCCATTCCTTCAGAATAATGCCCCAGATATTGCTGATTGCGATATTAAGGGCCATAAGTATACTCCATCCGAAAACAGCCATCCCTGCGGGCAGTTTGCTTGATCCCATCCCAAAGAAATGGAACTGCAGGAACCAGAGGAATCCGGCCAGGAACGTGAAAAAGAGGTTATTGAGAAAAAGTGATCCCGGACCGGAAAGATAATCTTTATAAGTTTTATTCTTAATATTCAGGAAGACACAATAGACCAGGTTGGTTATAAATCCTCCCAGCAGAATGAATATAAGCGAGGGATTTTTCTGGAAGAGAGGGTTGGTGCCGTGTGCAAGTGCAACATTTTCAATTGGTTTTCCTGCTTCAAAACCAAAATTGAAACAGGCGCTCATAACTCCGGCAAATATCGCGATCAGAATACCTTTTTTGAGGGCAAACTCCTTCACGGCCGCTTTTCTCTCCTCCTCGGTCATGTTTTTGCTTTTCAGCGCCCCGGCATATCCTATTATGGCAATTCCTGCCACGGTGATAGCGACGCCTGTCATGGTGAGGATACCGGTGGTCGAAGAAAACAGGTTCTCTCCAGCGACAATGGGAGGTATAAGTGTTCCGAAGGCCGCGCAGAGGCCGAGCGCAATGCTCTGACCGAGAGCAACGCCAAGGTAGCGTATGCTGAGTCCGAAAGTAAGGCCTCCGAATCCCCACAGGAGGCCGAAGAAAGCAGCCATCAGTTTGGCTGAGGAGGGAGATTCACGTATGATGGGCATCAATTCACCGGAGGGAACGAAAATCAGCGCAAAAATCCAGGGAGCGATGATCCATGCCGCCACGCCCTGGGTAATCCAGTATGATTCCCAGGCCCACAATCTGACCTTTTTAAAAGGAACATAGAAGCTTGCTGCACCGATACTTCCGAGGGCAATCAATAAAATACCTGCAATGGGATCCATTAAAATTGTCTTAAATTAAACACGAACCGCAATTTATAAACTTTACGGGTTGAAAAGATGATTCATCATAATTTTATTTCCATAATTTTACATTATCTTGAACTTATAATTTAAAACCCAATTAACATGAAATCACTCAGACTCATCCTTTTCCTTTTAAGTATTTTAGGCACAGCCTATTCACAGAATCTTTCCGTCGGAACCCTGACGGTGGAGCATAAGACCAACCCTGTCGGAGAAGATGCTATGAAGCCCAGGTTTTCCTGGAAGATCTCCGCAACGGGAGGATCTGTTCTTCAGACTGCTTATTCAATACGGGTGGCAACCGATGCCCGCTTCTCAGGAAGGAGCATCTGGGAGTCGGGAAAGATAATGTCTGATGAATCAGTTCTGCAGGAGTATAAGGGTCCGGGTCTAAAATCCGGACAAAGGTATTACTGGCAGGTCAGGGTATGGGATAATAAAGGCCGGGTCTCGCGCTGGAGTGAGACTGCTTACTGGGAAACCGGATTGCTTAACAAATCTGACTGGAAAGCGAAATGGATCGAGCTTGAGGGTGATACGCTCAGGTATTCTCCGTCGCCCCATTTCAGAAAAGAGTTTTCTGTCGCCAAACCCATAGCAAGTGCCAGGGTATATATCACTTCGCACGGGCTCTATGAACTGCATATTAACGGCAAAAAAGCCGGAGATCAGGTCTTTACGCCAGGGTGGACATCTTACGGTAAGAGGCTTCAGTACCAGGTATATGATGTAACCTCCATGCTGACGAAAGGAAACAATGCAGTGGGAGCTGTTCTGGGGGACGGCTGGTACAGGGGAACGCTTGCCTGGGGCAACAATTGGGCGGTTTACGGAAAGCGGCTGGGAGTATTGATGCAGATAAGGATTACCCATACCGACGGAACAGAAACGCTTGTTGTGACCGATGAATCATGGAAAGGCCATAATGACGGCGCAATAAGGATGAATGATCTGTACAACGGCGAGACATATGATGCCAATAAGAGGCTTACTGGCTGGAGCATGCCCGGTTTTAACGACGCAAACTGGCAGAAGGTGAGGACTGGGAACTACAGCCTTGACAATATTATTGCCTCAGAAGGCTCGCCGGTGCGCAAGATCGAGGAGATAAAGCCTGTAAAGATATTCCGCACCCCCAAAGGAGATCTGATTGCAGATATGGGGCAGAATATGGTGGGATGGGTAAGGCTCAAAGTGAGCGGGCCAAAGGGAACGGAGGTAACGCTTCACCATGCGGAAGTGATGGATAAATACGGTGAGTTTTACATCGAGAACCTGCGGCGCGCCAAATGCCAGCTCAGCTATACTCTTGCTGGTACGGGCGAGGAGGTTTATGAGCCGCGTTTCACTTTTATGGGATTCAGATTTGTTAAAATTGAAGGTTTTCCCGGCGAGGTTAAGCCTGAAAATCTTACCGGGGTGGTAATCCATTCTGACATGATGCCCACCGGGACCTATGAAAGCTCCAGCAAGCTTATCAATCAGCTCCAGCACAATATAGTATGGGGGCAGAAAGGCAATTTTCTGGATGTGCCGACCGACTGCCCGCAGAGGGATGAACGACTCGGATGGTCGGGTGATGCACAGGCTTTCAGCCGCACGGCCGCCTTTAATTACAATGTGGCACCGTTTTTTACGAAATGGATGAAAGATGTAACCGCCGATCAGAAACCGGGTGGCGAGGTTCCCGATGTCATTCCTGACGTCCTGAACAGACAGGATGCCACCACTGCCGCACCCTCGGCCGGCTGGGGCGACGTGGCTGTTATCGTGCCATGGACGTTGTATCAGGTGTATGGCGACAGGAGGTTGCTCGAGACTCAGTATCCAGGTATGAAGAAGTGGGTTGAATATATCAGGAATAAGGCAGGGGATTCCTATCAATGGAAGGGTGGAAGTAAATACGGGGACTGGCTCTTCTACCATCCTCCTGTAAACAGCCACACTGCAGCAGACGGTTATACCGAACCCGATTTTATAGCCACGGCATTTTATGCCTATTCATCAAAATTACTGGCACTTGCAGCTAAAGAACTGGGCAGGACGGATGATGAAAAGACCTACACTGACATATTCAACAGGATAAAAAATGTCTTTAATCATGAATATGTAACGCCTGCAGGCCGGGTGGGAACAAACTCACAAACGGCATATGTACTGGCCCTGATGTTCGACCTCCTTCCCGAAGGATTGAGGGAGAACGCGACCAGGTTTCTTGTTGAGGATATAAAGAGCAGAAGGGATCATCTTTCGACCGGCTTTCTCGGAACACCGTTCCTGTGTCACATCCTTTCACAGAATGGCTACACCGATGTGGCTTACGACCTTCTTCTTCAGGAGACATACCCGTCGTGGCTCTATCCGGTGAAGATGGGGGCCACTACGATCTGGGAGCGGTGGGACGGTCAGAAGACTGACAGCACTTTCCAGGACGCAGGGATGAATTCCTTTAATCACTACGCCTATGGTGCCATCGGTGACTGGATGTACCGGGTCTCGGCCGGATTAGAGACTTTGAGTCCGGGTTACAGGCATCTTCTCATTCAGCCGCATCTTACGAAAAAGCTCGATTATTCAAGGGCCTCATTCGAAAGCCCTTATGGTACGGTTTCATCAGGATGGGAAAGAAAAGACGGAAGGGTAGTTGTACGGGTCAGTATCCCGGCAAATGCAAAGGCAACCATAAAACTACCGGTAACTCCGGATTCGCAGGTTACCGCGAACGGGAAAGCCTTATCGGAGAATCCATATCTGTCAAAGGTCAGGATCGAAGGTAACAAAGTTACCATGGAGGCAGGGTCGGGAGAATATATTTTCGAATTTCCGGAATAGATATCGGAGAGGTATAAATGGAGTTTTTCCATAATCATCCCGGGGAGTTTGCTGCTCTTCTAACTGCTTTTTTCTGGACGATAACCGCATTATCGTTTGAGTCGGCAGCAAACAGGATAGGATCACTGTCGCTTAATATAATCAGGCTTGTAATTGGTCTGGTCTTCCTCAGTGTTTTCACCCTGATCAGGCGGGGTGCCCTTCTTCCGGTGGATGCATCATCAGAGAACTGGCTCTGGCTGGTACTCTCAGGCCTTGTAGGTTTTGTATTCGGCGACCTGTTCCTGTTCAAATCATATACCATTATCGGGTCGCGTTTTTCGATGCTTATCATGACGCTGGTCCCTCCGATTACAGCGTTCTTCAGTTTCTTCATCATTGGGGAGAGGCTTACTTTTTTTCATTACCTGGGGATGAGTGTCACATTCTCAGGTATCTCTCTTGCCATTTTCAGCAGGAAGGAGAAGGGTGTGAGGATCTCACTCAAGCTTGCACCGAGGGGCATACTGTATGCTCTCGGTGGCGCTGTCGGACAGGCGCTCGGACTGGTGCTCAGCAAGCTGGGGATGAAGGATTATGATCCTTTTGCGGCCACACAGATAAGGATCATTGCAGGTATAGCCGGTTTTGCACTGCTGGCCGTATTCATGTCGAGGTGGGGTGCTGTTATCAATGCACTTAAGGACAGGGCCGGTATGAAGGCAACTGCCCTGGGGGCGTTTTTCGGACCGTTTCTGGGAGTATCATTTTCGCTGGTAGCAGTTAAATACACACAGGCTGGTGTTGCTTCCACGATCATGGCCCTGGTGCCGGTGCTTATCATTGTCCCTGCTGTTGTACTGTACAGGCAGAAGGTCACTCTCCGGGAGGTTGCCGGGGCAATTATCAGCGTGGCGGGGGTAGCTCTATTCTTTATATAATTGCACAGGCTAAAGAGCGTAGAGCGTAGAGCGTAGAGCGTAGAGCGTAGAGCAAGAAAATAATAGTAACAAGCACCCAGGACCGAGTACCGAGAACCGAGTACCCAGGACCGAGTACCGAGTACCGAGTACCGAGTACCCAGTACCCAGTACCCAGTACCCAGTACCGTCATCACCAGTTCCTTTCCTTG
>DIKJ01000050.1:0-3703 GCA_002424525.1 Bacteroidales bacterium UBA5621
GAGGATGCCCCCTTTTCTTTTTCTGTAAGAACTTCATTCATTGAACCTGTTCTGTAGCCCGCCAGATCGATGGTAACATAATTGAATCCTGAACCTTTGCATATATCTGAAAGCTCTTTTCTTTTCTCCCATGCCATATTAATCTCTGAATCGATGAACTCAAGTCTGGCAATATTTTCATGGCTCCGGATCCGGAACTGCGTGAATCCCAGCTTTCTTACTTCAAATTCTGCTTCGCCAACCCGGTCGAGTTTCTCTTTCGTGATTTTTTCTCCGTAGGGGAACCTCGATGCCAGACAGGCGTAAGACTGTTTTGTTGCGGTCGGCAGACTGAATTTTGCAGAGAAATACCTGATATCACTTTTTGTAAAGCCTGTTTCTGCAAGAGGCGAGACCACTCCAAGTTCCTTCTTTGCTTTCATCCCCGGGCGGAAATCATTCAGATCGTCGAAGTTACTGCCGTCAAAAACAACATCATAGCCCTCATTATCTGCTATATATTTGATTTTTGTAAACAACTCGTTTTTACAGTAGTAGCACCGGTCCGGTGGATTGTCGGAATAACCCGGTATTTCCAGTTCTTCGGAAACAATTACCCTGTGAGTTACTTCAAGTAGTCCGGCCAGCGACTTTGCTTCGTCCAGCTCGTAAAACGGGTATGTGCTGGATGTGGCTGTAACTAAAAGAAGTTTGTCGCCATAAATTTCCTTTGCTATTCTGGCAAGGAATGTACTGTCGACTCCTCCTGAGAATGCAATTACAGCACTGCTGTGTTTCTGCATTAAAGCTTTAAGTTCTTCTAATTTGTTTTCCATTAATCCTGAATGAATAATTAACTCAATTATTTATCAATAGTTATAATGTTCATTTTCAATCAACTAGTAACCAGTAACCAGTAACTGGCAACCTCGGTTAATTAATTATTGTTAATATTTTCTTCGGCACAACAGCACTCTTTGCCCCTGGCCTTTTCAAATGCCTCTTTTCCCTCCCTGAATGATAACCATGCCAGTCCAAGCGCACCGGCCGAATCAACCCATCCAATCCCGGTCAGTTCGTAGATGCCGCTTGAGACAAGAAGCACCACCGACATATAAATACAAACCAGGGTGCATTTTCCGTCAGCAACAACGGGTTCTGAATCAAGCAGTTTCCCGTAGTATATCTTGGAACGGTATAAGAACCACATTACTGCTATTGATACTCCAGATATAATTACGCCCCAAAAAGTAGTTTCGGGTTTATGTCCCTGTGAAATATTTATGACAGCACCTGCAACCAGTCCCAGGGTGAGAAGGTAAAAACTGGTGCCGGTAATACGAAGTGCCCTGATCTCGAAAGGGGTTCGCGATGATCCCGGATTTCTCCGGATCCTTATAACCATCTGCAGAATACCCAGACCTGAGATAACCTCGATAAAACTGTCGGCACCAAACCCGAAAAGTGCCAGTGTTTCGTCCTGTATTCCCAGAATAACAGAAATTACACCTTCTGCAATATTATATACAATTGTAAATATTGCTAACCATAATACTCTCTTATAATAAGTTCCTTCCAATTTAAGCAAGTGTTTCAATCACATTTTTTAATTTCTTCTGAACTTCGAGCGCAATATTCATTAATTCCGGATTTTCAATTGCCTGCATTGAAGCAACAGGATCGACAGCAGCTACCTCAATAGTCCCACAGGTTTTCATTAACTATTTTTCATTTTTCGTCTTAGAAATTGTGCATTAACAGCAACGGCTATCGTGCTTAAGCTCATAAGAACTGCTCCTGCTGCCGGACCTAATACAATTCTTGATGAATATAAAACACCGGCAGCCAAAGGTATAGCTACAGCATTATATCCGGTTGCCCATACTAAATTTTGAATCATTTTACGATAAGTTGCTTTGCCAAACATAATAAGGTTAGCAATGTCTTTGGGATTGCTGTTGACCAGGATAATATCTGCCGTTTCAGCAGCCACGTCAGTTCCTGATCCTACGGCAATACCCACATCTGCCTGAGCGAGGGCCGGTGCGTCGTTTACCCCGTCACCAGTCATGGCAACAAACTCACCTCTGTTTTGCAGGTCCTTCACAATTTCCACTTTCTGGTGGGGGAGTACTTCTGCGAAATAGCCGTCCAGGCCCAGATGGTCACTGACTGCCTTTGCTACTTTGCCGTTATCGCCAGTGGCCATCAATACCTTGATTCCATTCTTTTTAAATACTTTAACGGCCTCAATACTTTCCGGCCTTACCTCGTCAGCCAGAGCAATATACCCGGTAACTTTTTCATCAATAATAATAAATACTACTGTTTCTGCCTCACTGCTGTGTGCATCTTCAGGAACAGGTATTTCTTTGTCTTTTAAATATCCGGGACTTACCACTTTTAATTCCTTGCCTTCTACCGTCGCTTCTACCCCTTTTCCAGTTATTGCATTAAATTTTTCCGGTTTTGGGATGGTGATTTTTTTCTCTTTTGCCTTGCGGACAATTCCTGCGGCAATCGGATGCTCTGAGCTTTGCTCCAGCGCACTGGACAAACGCAGTAATTCATTTTCGGACAGTTTTTTGTCAAGGGACACTATCCTGGTAACACCAAAATCTCCTTTGGTGAGAGTTCCTGTCTTATCAAACAGAAGGGCAGTTATTTTACGGGATTCTTCAAAGGCTGTACGGTTCCTTATCAGGAGTCCGTTTTGTGCCGATACCGCGGTAGAGATGGCAACTACCAGGGGAATAGCAAGGCCCAGAGCATGCGGGCAGGCAATTACCAATACAGTAACCATACGTTCCAAAGCATATATGAATGGAAATTCCAGAATAAGCCAGGTGGCTAAAGTGCCAAAGCCAATCGTCAACGCAATATAAGTAAGCCATTTTGCAGCACGGTCTGAAAGGTTTTGCATGTTTGACTTAGACTTTTGTGCCTCTTCTACCAGCTTAATCACTTTAGCGAGGTAACTATCCTTTCCAGTATGCTCAACTCTTACTTTCAAGGATCCATTCCCGTTGATTGAACCGCCAATTACTTTATTCTCTGGCTCTTTTTTTACCGGTCTGGATTCTCCGGTAAGCATAGCTTCATTCAGATAACTGCTTCCTTCTAATATGATTCCGTCAGCCGGGACTTTTTCACCCGGCTTAATCATAATAACATCTTTCATTTCCAGAACTTCCAATTTCACATCTTCCACCTGACCATCAGATTTTACACGGTGTGCTTCTGCAGGCATCATACTAACCAGCAATTGCAGCGCCTTAGACGCCCCCAATACCGATTTCATTTCCAGCCAGTGGCCCAATAACATGATAACAATCAGTGTAGCCAGTTCCCAGAAAAAGTCCATCCCCGGCAGTCCGAAAACGGTAGCGGCACTATAAAAATAAGCCACACTGATAGCCATAGATATCAGTGTCATCATACCCGGTGAACCTTTTTTGACTTCTCCCCAGAATCCTTGTAAAAAAGGCCATCCGCCCCAGAAATAGATTAAGGAGGAAAGAACCAAAAGGATATATTGATTACCCGGTAATAATAATTGATAACTAAAAAAATCCTGGATCATGGGCGAAAAAACGAGTATTGGAATTGTTATAATTAAACACACCCAAAACCGTTTTTTAAAAACTTTGATCATCATTTTATGATGGTCGTGGCCGGCCATGCCCATTGGTGGAGTGTCATGACCAGTATGAGCCATTTTTGC
>DIKJ01000050.1:3717-5382 GCA_002424525.1 Bacteroidales bacterium UBA5621
TGGTCCATTATTTTGTGGTCCATTTCTGACTTATTATTTGTCTGAGTTTTATTTTCCGAATGTTGATGTCTCTTTCGTTTCACCGCATTTGAGCATTGCATCTCCGAAATAGGGATTCCTTATTGCGTCCGTTTCACTCAACCAGTACGCCCCCTTATCATCAAAGGCCATCGGGCAGAACTGGTAATAAACTGTCTTATCCAGAAGACCGAAGGTTTTAATTGCTGAATACAAGTGGTTGCTGAAACCGGAAAATGCAGTGCGTTGCCCTTCAATATCAGACGATCCGGCAATAGAATTGATCGATTGCCTGAGGGTTTTTAAATGCTCCATCCACATAGTGTGAGCATCTCCCTTCAATAATCCCATATCCACTGCTTCGATTGCGTTCCTTACTTTGATCGCCTCGCCACTTGCTTTTTTTGCATCCGAAGCTACAAATGCGTCTTTCATTTTCAGATATGCATCGTAAACCCTTGTCAGCTGGGATTTGAATTCAGAACTGATATTATCGGGTTTTTGGATCGTCGAAATCGTAAGGGAACCTGTTTGGTTAACGTCAGCTTTAGCACCTGTCATAGCTGTTCCGCCATGTTCATGCCCTGTTTTGGCAGCCCCGCCTTCCGGACTCATCATGCTTGGCTTTCCTGCAAGCTGAGCCGCGGCATCTACGCTGAAGGTCCCGTTGGCGACAATTTCTTCTCCCTCAGACAGACCTTCAACCACTATGTATGTATCCTTCATTGAGGCACCAAGGGAGATTTCACGCATTTTAAATGAAGGTTGTTCTGAGTCCGGAATTTTAACGTAAACGATTGACCTCCTGCCGGTCCATAGCACCGCCGATTGAGGGATGATGAGTTCTTTACCACCTGCTTTAACAGCCGAATGAAGAGTGCCATTAATGAACATTTCAGGTTTTAATTGCCGCCCCCGGTTATTAACTTCAACCCTGATGCGGGCAGTACGTGTAGCAGGGTTTATGAATGGGTCGATAAATGATACTCTGCCTGTAAATATATCCCCGGGAACAGCCCGGGCAGTAAACTCCATTGTCTGATTCATTGAAATCCATGGCAAATCTGACTCATATGCATCGAAAACACCCCAAACCCTTGATAAATCTGCCACATCATACAAAACTGCCCCTTTGGCAATGTAATCACCTTCACTGACCTTCCTGTCCAGAACGATCCCCGAAGTGTTGGCGAAGATTTCGCTAACTGAATTTACAATCCCTGATTTTTCGATCACACTGATCTGTTCGTCAGAAAGTTTCCAGTTGCGCAACTTTTCTCTTGCAGCTTCAACAAAAGCCGGGTATTTTTCCTTCATCGAAAGCGCCTCGATCAACTCTTTTTGCGCTGTGATCAGCTCCGGTGAATAGACTCTGGCTATCAACTGGCCTTTATTGACTGTCTCTCCCGTCACATTTACCGTAAGTTGTTCGATACGTCCCGGTACATGTGCAGTCTGTGATTGAAGCAAAGACTCATTTAACTGTATTTTTCCGTAAAGCATAACTTCTTTTGAGGTTGAACCCCGGGAAACGATGATGGTTTGCACCTCGGCAAGCTTCAATGCCGATTCACTCATTTCAATTGCCTCATCGTCAATATCAGCATGTGTAGTTTTTAAGGGGATCAGATCCATCCCGCAAATGGG
>DIKJ01000050.1:5424-6858 GCA_002424525.1 Bacteroidales bacterium UBA5621
CAGAATGTTCGTGCAGTCCGCTTACTGAGGTTTCTACGGTGGGAGCGGGGCGGTGGAAAATTATCCATCCTGCCAGCAAGCCTGCAATTACGAGCAGGCTACCTTTAACATATGTATTTGAAAAGAACTTTTTTGGTTTCATCAGTATATAATTTTTATTTTAATTGTCTGATAGCCTGTCCCGCCTAAGCGGGAGAACCCACATGTCTGAAAATTATATACATACGTGTTTGTGTTTGCTATACATGCGGTTTCATCGGAATTAATATTTCACAGAATTCATCAAATTTTCAGCCATTGCAGCAGCAATGTTATAATCCACAATAGCCTCAATATATTTAAACCCATAATCGAGCACCCTTATCTGCATACGTAGCACTTCCTCATAATTGTTTCCGGTTGTGGCAAAACCCGCAAGCAAAAGATCGGTGGTTCTCCGGGCCAGATCTTCCTGCTCCTTATATAAAACTATGCGTCTTTCAGCATCATCCAATCCCTGAATCAACTGCCGCTTCAGAACCATCAGGTTATTCCTTAGATCGATAATTTGCAGATTACCTGCCTCTTGCATTAAACGGGCTTCATTTTGCATAGCATTATACTTTTTCCTGTAAACCGGGATAGAGATTGAAATCATTGGCATAATCATATCATTGCCATTCATCATTGAAGTATTTCCTGCTCTTTCCCTGATGAGCATATAATTTAAACCAACGCCCAACATGGGCAGCCCCATTTTCTTTGCCTTCTGTTCCATAAATGCATAAGCGCCTGACTCATTTTCAAGCATAGCTAACATAGGACTGTTATTCAAAATAGTGTCGGCAATTGCTGACTTATCTGCAGGCAGTGGTTGTATAGCCAATGAATCAGATATTTGCACCGGTGTTTCTAAGTCTCTGTTCAACAATGCATTCAAGGCTACTTCTTCGGTTTTTCGCTGATCATAAAGCAAAACCAGTTTGTTTTGCTGTTCAAGGATTTCCATTTTTGCCCGGAACAGGTCCTGTAAGCCCGTCTGGCTGGTGTTCATACCTGATGACATGCCGCCGGATGAAGCACTGGCGGTTTCCATAGGGTTTGCTGATCTTTGCTGATTATTCATCCCACCCATTCCTCCACCTGAGTTGTTCATTGCACCCGTTGAACTATTAATTGCTGTATTCCTTTCCTGCATTGCCGGAGTTGATGCATCCGTGACAGGTGACTGAAATTTTATTAAAGCCAGCTTCTCAAGTGATTCAAGCATTTCTATAGTCTCACTTACAAGTGCAATCTCTCTGTCGGACTTCATTAGTCGGTACCAGCCTGATTTTACTTTATAAAACAATTCGGCCTTTGCGGCGTTAAATGCTTCATATTCAGCTTTGGCCATCTGTGAGGCTTCATCTTTTGAAGCTTTCAGCGTGCCAAACCACGGGAACATCTGCATAA
>DIKJ01000050.1:6897-8169 GCA_002424525.1 Bacteroidales bacterium UBA5621
GTTGCCTGCGGATCGGGCAGGGAACCTGCCTGGGGAACTTTTTCCAATGCAGCCAGATACCGGATAAAAGTTGTTTTTAACCCGGGGTTATTCTCTGCCGCCATTTCAAGGTAATCATCCAGTGAGTGGTTATTGGTTCCCTGCCCGAAACAAGGTTCAATAGCTATTAGCGATACTATAACTATAATATATTTTTTGGCTTTTCCCATAACATTAATTATCAGCTGTTAATGCTGCCCTCTCAAGCTTCCTTACTTCGCCTTCACGCCAGAAGCACTGAAGGACAGGAACAACAAACATGGTCATTACCTGGATGATCATACCTCCAAAAACCGGTATAGCCATTGGGACCATAATATCAGCACCTTTTCCGGTGGAGGTCAACACAGGCAGGAGGGCGATCACAGTAACCGCTGTGGTCATCATAGCCGGCCGCACTCTTTTTTTGCCTGCAATCATTACTGCCTCGCGAACCTCCTTTACTGTAGCCGGCTTCCGTTCCTCAAATACCTGATGGATATATGTACCCATTAAAACACCGTCGTCGGTTGCAATGCCGAACAATGCGATGAACCCGACCCATACCGCCACACTCAGATTGATCGTATGTATCTGGAAAAGATGCCTAATGTCGACCCCGGCTATTGAAAAGTTCAGGAACCAGGGCTGGCTGTAAAGCCAGAGCATTATAAACCCGCCGGCAAATGCCACAAACACCCCTGAGAAATGGATTGATGATGCAGTAATGGTTTTAAACTGAAAATAAAGCAACATGAATACCAGTATCAAGCTTATCGGTATGACAATTGCAAGACGTTTCGCTGCGCGCATCTGCTGTTCATAGTTGCCTGCAAAAGTGTAACTTACCCCTGCCGGCAAAACCAGTTCCCCTGAATCGATCTTATCTTCCAGCAATCGCTGGGCTTCTTTCACAACATCAACTTCAGCTTTCCCGGCTATCTTATCAAAAATAACATATCCGTTGAGGAAGGTATTTTCACTGCGTATCATCTGAGGTCCGCGTGTATAGATAATATCCGCCAGTTCTCCCAATGGGACCTGTGTCCCGTTCATGGCC
Organism: Bacteroidales bacterium UBA5621; assembly: GCA_002424525.1. Taxonomy (GTDB): domain Bacteria; phylum Bacteroidota; class Bacteroidia; order Bacteroidales; family VadinHA17; genus LD21. The sequence continues at coordinate 7,976 of DIKJ01000050.1, forward strand.
GGGACAAGAATTTTTTCAATCTCCTCTGGTGTGCTGCGCAGTTCCCGGGCGTAGCGTACCCTCACCGGGAACCTCTCGCGGCCTTCTATGGCAGTGGTTAGTTCCATACCGCCAACAGCCACCTGCAGGATTTCCTGAACATCTTCAATAGTCATCCCGTACCGGGCAATGGCTTTACGATCAAGTTTTATTTC
>DIKJ01000174.1 GCA_002424525.1 Bacteroidales bacterium UBA5621
CCGAACGACATGTCGCCTTTTATTGTCTCTTCAAATGTATCGTAACCGAAGGTGAGATTATCTTTCTTCCCGTTCCTGTCAGGAACCTCGATCCAGTTTATCCTTGCTCCCCAGTTGGTAAGCCTGATAACATTTCCCTCCTTGTTGGTAAGAGTAAGCAGATGTACCTCTTTGCCCTGATGGGTACCAAAAACTTCTTTCCTTACAGTACCCTTGCCTTTTGATGCCTGGTTACAGGAAGTGACCAAAAATCCCAATGCCAAAACAGCCAGTGATAATAAAAGAACTCTTTTCATTTTTATTTACAGGTTTGGTTTTTGCTAAATTAATAATTATGGCCAATCTGGGGATAGCATTTCCAAAGTTTCTCAGTTACATAAATCAAATCTGTGAATATTAATGTTTTAACCACGGTGTAACACTGAGTTTCCCGGAGTTACACGGAGGTTGCTTCCTCATATCTTCTTCAAGACAACCTTGCTCCCATTATATTTTACCGTCTGATGGGGAGTGGTTCCCGGTGCAAACCCAACCGGTTTCTCTTTGCTTACCCAGATAATATTGAAAGTCCTATCCTCAGGCATTCCTTCATAAGTTCCATTCCGTTCTCCTATCGTGAGCTCTCCTGTTGCGTTATCGAAACTGAATTTTATCGTGCTGCATTCTCCCTCCTCATAACCGTAATTCGTTCCTTCATCCTCATAGAGTGTGAAAGCACAGTTCCGTCCGGTGTAAACCCAAAGCGTAAGAGGGTTGGCAGGCTTTTCGCCCGTGTATTGTATCTCAGGTCCGACCGGGATTATCGAGCCATCTTTCACGAACAGAGGGACCCTCTCATAAGGTGCGTCAACCTGAAGTTCCCGTCCTCCTGCAATATACTTCCCGCTATAGAAATCGTACCACCCGCATGAAGCAGGAAGATAAACCTCCCGTTTACGAGCCTGATATTCATATACTGGTGCCACAAGCAGAGAAGGGCCGAACATATACTGATTGCCCAGGCTTTTTACTCTGGTGTCAGATCCGAAATCCATGACCATTGCCCGCATGATCGTATAGTCGTTGAAGTAAGTCAGGCCTGCAAGGGAATAAATATAAGGCATCAGGTTATATCTGAGCTTGTTGTAATATAACATACTTTTGTATGCCGGGTGTCCCTCAGACGAGATGTTATAAATTTCTCTGTAAGGGTACTGTCCATGGCTCCTGAAGAGGGGGCAGAATGCACCGAACTGGTGCCACCTGGCATTAAGCTCTCTCCATTCATCAAGATCCTCCGACCCTTCCTTCGCTCTCACATACCTGTTCTCAACACAGAAGCCCCCGATATCCATTGTCCAGTATGGTATGCCCGAAAGGGAGAAATTAAGACCGGCAGAGATCTGTGCCTTAAGATCCTCCCAGCGTGTCCCGATATCACCGCTCCATGTGGCAGTGGAATATCTCTGCAAACCGGCAAATCCCGATCGTGTGAGCAGGAAGACCCTTTTGTCGGGGTCTGCACTCCGCTGACCGTTATAAATAGCCATTGCGTTGACCAGTGCATATGTATTGAAATATTTTGTGAAAGGGCCCAGAGCCGTAGGTGTGGAAAGAAGTTTTCGGTAACGCAGGCTTGCATTGGATAATATATCGGGTTCCGAAGCATCCATCCACCACGCGTCAAAGCCCTTGGTATAAAGATGCTCCCTCATCTGCTCCCAGAAGAGTTCCCTCGCACCGGGACTATAGGCATCATAGAATGAGCCTATGTATCCCTTCCCTATCCAGTCCCTTACGCTGTCGTTGACCGCCTGCCTGTACATCCATCCTCTCCGGTCAAACTCCTTAAAATGTCCGGTGTTAATATAGAATTTGGGCCACACCGAGATCATGATCTTCGCATTCAGCCTGTGTACATCATCCACCATAGCTGCAGGATCTGGGAAAAATTCCGGGTCAAATTCGTGCGATCCCCATGAGTCTACGGGCCAGTATGACCAGTCAAGCACAATATTGTCAAAAGGAATATTCCGCTTACGATACTCTTTAACCACCTCAAGCAGTTCGTCCTGCGACCTGTAACGCTCACGGCTCTGCCAGAACCCCAGCGACCATTTCGGCATTATCGGAGCCTTGCCGGTGATCTGCCTGTATCCGCCGATCACTTCATCGAGGTTATTGCCGTGAATGAACCAGTAATCGATCTGGTCTCCCATTTCGTAGAACAGTGTAAGGTTACCCTGATCCTTAGCGTTCCGGGGACTTAAAACCTTAAGCCCTATATAGGATACCCCTCCGTCGGGTTTCCACTCGATCCGCAGATCACAGGATTTCCCCTTCTCCATATTCCTGCTGAACTTGTATGTGTTAGGATTCCAGGCTGTACGCCATCTCTCCGGCACCACCAGCTCATCATCAATATATAGTTTTATATAGCCGGCATAGTAAAGTTTAAAATGGAACAGCCCGCTCTCCTGCGGTTCAATCCGGCCCGACCATGTAACAACCGATCTTCCGGGTGGTACTTCCTCAGGGAAATTCTTAACTGTCTCAAGATTTTCATAATCGAGCCTGTTCTCCCTGCGTGTCAGCCAGATCCTGTCGGGATCAGATGAATCGCGGTAAGTTGCAGTAAGGGCTCCCTCCTCCCCGTTATCATCGTATAATCTGAACAGATCTATTTCTGAATAATCGCGCGGATCCCCGAATTTTGTCAGGGAATAGTTGTCCCAGAGTAAACCATAATTTTTATCTGAGACAATGAAGGGTACCGACACCTTGGTATTATACTGGTACAGGCTTTCATTCAATCCCTTATAATTGAATTCATCCGACTGATGCTGACCAAGGCCGTAAAACGCTTCATCATCAGGAGATTCAAATATCTGAGTCATCGAGTAGCCGTCTGCGCCACCAACAGAATATTGCCTGAATGATTTTCCTCCGCCTTCCGGTTCTTTAAGAAGCCTTCCAAACTCTTTATCGTAAAAGGCGACCTTCCCCGTGGTGAGCGAAACCGTTGTCTTTAAAAGGGAAGTCGATACTACAATGCTGTCCCCGAACTCCTGCACATCAAACGGAGGAACCTCTCCTGCAGTTGGAAGCACTATCAGGCTCTTTTCCTTTGAGAAGCCTTTAACAGGTGAAGCGATAACATGAATTATACCATCGCTGAAGACCTCAATCTTCAGTTTTCTGGCATCCTGCCCTGTTTTTCCCTTCAGATTTACGACTACCCCGTCTGCAACCTTCTCCCATCGTGGTAATATGCACCCGTTAAAGAAAAGAGAAAAAAGGGCCGCAAAGAGAAACGCTTTTTTCATCGGACAGGTTATAATATTTACAATGAAAAATCAAATCAGGGTTTCAGTATCAGCTCAGCCTCAATCTCTGTAAGTAAATCGTCGCGACAAATATCTGCCTCAATAAAAACCGCCGGCACATCCGGGAAATGACCATTACAGATCTCTTTCACTATCCCGAAATCCTCCTGTCGCTTGATATATACCCGCAAAAGGATATACTTTCCGGGACAGAGATCAGGCTCCCCAAGTATCTGACCAAGCCTTTCTATGTCAGAAAGTTTCTTAACATTCTCAATAGTTACAAGTGTCTGTTCTGCCACATCGTTCTTCCCGATCGTCTGTTGTCCGATAATTGAGGCTGTGCCGGATATATAGAGGGTGGAGCACAAGCCGTTGGACACCAGCAGTGCCCGCTCGAACTGCGGGGGGTGTTTCACGGCTTTCCCCTTGCCGGGCAACCCTTTCAGAACCTTCTGTCCATAATCGTATGCATCAACCTGGTTGGGATTGCTTACAGGATTTATCTTCAGTGACTCTCCTGTACTAACGGCACAGAAATCGAGTATTACTCCTCCAAGGCCCATGCCTACTCCGGTTGCCGCCGGAAATCCGTGGATCGTCCGGTGTTTGTGATAGTATTCGCTTCTTACTTCATTGAAGATCTGATAATTCTGAAAACCTTCCCTTATATTCAGGATATTACCGATATAATTCCATTGTCTTACAATATTATTCAGTGACATTCCTTCCCTGTCGAGAACTTCAATCACCTGCCGGAAGGCTGCCTCAGCGGCCATCCTGGTATCTTTCGGGAACAGGCCGGCTCCAAAGCCGGCTCCCCAGACTTCCCTGCCTGATGAGGTATTGATCACCACATAAGGCCGGCCGTCGTGGAACCGGGTCAGAACATCCCCCGGGCCGGAAACCAGCCCAACGGCCTCAACAATTACTTTCCAGGGTTTCTCCGGCGGATGGACGGTAAGATTTATTGCAGGTGATCTGTCACGAAAAAGTCCGGTTACTTCTTTATAGATTAGGTCTTTCTTTTCAAGATATTGAGCATAATCGGGAAGGTCGCAGAAAATATTGAGCTTCAGCATTCTGTTACCCATTCCGATAGTTTTCTCAATCTGCCTCAGGCACTGTTCCCACTCTTCCCCGAAGCTACCCTGAACAGCGGGCAGGAAAATAAAATATTTCTTTAGCATACAGGTTTCATTCTTTGAGTTCAAAAATAACATTTTTGCCTGAAGAACCAATGGCGCGGAGCATCTTACGGCCATTCGTCCTTATTTTGCCTGTGACAAACTCCGGTACGTTGAACGACAGAAGGGAAAAATCGTAATAATCGGGATCTTTCTGCGGCAGAAGGAAAGGCTTGCTGAAGTTCCCGTCGTCATCGAAAAAAGCTATATAGGGTTGAGTATAGAGTCCGTCTGACCTGCGGCTGCTGAAAACCAGCCAGCGTGAATCCGATGACCACGAATGGTAGCTTTCAGTATCATCGCTGTTAATGGGATCAGCAGGCCGGAAATCACCCGTGGCAAGATCGAGCTGATACAGGTCGGCTTCCTTATGCCATATAGAAAAATTACCATAATCAGATAATGTGAATATAAGGTATTTCCCGTCAGGGGAAATTCTCGGGTAAGAGACACTTCTGCCCGTGCGGGCCGAACTCACGAGTGTATCGATCCTGTTCCCGAAAGTCCCGGATGAAGGATCGAATGCGATTTTACACAAACTGTATTTTATTTTATCATAATCGTCGGGAACCACACCCTTTTCAGCACTGCAGAAAACAAGAATCCTGCCGTCGGGGGAAAATGCCGGAAAAGTCTCAAGGCTTTCCCCGGCAGACAAAAGAGGACTGGCTAAAAGTTTGCTATTTTCGATATCATAAACAACCACATCGGATCTCGAATCCATTACTTCAATCCTTTTATCTTTCCGTGAATGAAATACCTGAGAGATCTCATTCACCGAGAATGCAATATAATTGCCTGAAGGATGCCAGTACGGATAGACTCCATGCGAGACGGTCTCCTCAACCCTTGTATTAAGTTTAACCGCTTCCCCTCCCCTGACCAGCATCGTCCCGGTAACGTTGCCGCGGAGGTGGAACAGCATCTGATCCGGATCGTTCCGGTTGAACGCATGGCAATTCATGCAGTTGCCCGGAAGCAACCTATTGTCGATTATTGTTTTTACCGAAAACGACGTGATGTTACGCTGATAGATCCCCATCCTGCTCCAGGTCTCGTATCCCGGTGCGATTCGTCTGTAAACGATATACGGATCGACAGGATCACTCTTTATATGAACCTGAAATGGCATATACCGGCTCCATTTCCTGTCGTGGCGCAAAAAAACGGTTACCGTGATGCTGCTTCCTGCATTCCTTTCAAGAAGCCTGTTCCATTTCCCCCGGGGGATCCTGATCTTCTTCCTGCCTTTTACTTTTATGCTTCCGTCACTGCTTCCGTCACTGCTTCCCCCGATGATCACCCTCATCCTCCCCGGGCTCTCTTCTGATCTGAAATTCAGTGGAGCAATGTTTACAGGGATAACCACTTCCTTATAATCAGGAAATATATCCGGCATGCCGGCTCTTTCCTCAAACCCTGAAGGAGGTCCTTTGCACGAGCCCGTAAGGATCATCAAAAACACAAACAGCGGGTAATATTTATTGATCATATCACTTGATCTTTTCAACAGGTTTTATTTTTCAGGTTCAGGCTTTTCAATCTGAGCGAAATGGAGATAATACCAGTATGATCCTGAATGATCATTCCACAGCCTCTCTTCCGCATCATCATATTTAGTGTATATTTCCACGTATTCCCTCATCCTGTTCCTTACATCTGAACTTATATATGAAGGTGCCCGGGAGAAGGGATCCCTTGTTGACAAGCCGATGATATAGAGCATCGCCTCCTGGTATGATACCGGTATCTCCCGGTAATCCATCTTTTCCAGCAATGGTATGCAATTCGTGAAATTACGGAGGTCCTTGTTAATCATATAAAAGGCCATAAGATATTCGAAAGCCATCTTATTCCCCGGATTTTCCTTGACCATCCTGTTAAGGGCAGCCTCCATGTTCTGCACATGGAAAAAGTAATCATTCCTTACCTTGAATTTTCGTTTCTCTCCCCAGTCGGGATGCATATCAATCATTTCCTCATTGTAGAGAAATCTTCGCGTATCGCGGGCCCATTTTCTGTAAAAAATAGTTTTCTCAAGAATCGTCAGATATTTTCCGGAAACAGCATAGTTACCGTTGATAAGATTGGTTTCGGCGAGCCGTTTGATCATTCTGGATGATTTGTTATGGTTCGGGATCGTCTCCATGCTTTCAAATGCATACTCCTGCGAAGCATTGGTCAGGGCCAGATGATAAAAGATCTCGTTCCCCATCATCGGGGCAACATACTCCCTGTTGAATGGCAGAAAAAGACTATTGGTACCCCGCTGATTGTAATTGAACATCCTGTCTCCCATCTGGCCTGTTTTAGCCAGTGAGAGGTTCAGCATTGCAAGGGAGAGAAAGTTCCGGGGAGGTTTATCTTCCGCGAGCTTAATCACCTCGTTCCATTGCCCGGTCCTTACCAGATAATCATATTTCATGATTACCTCGGCGCCGAAATTGGTCCAGATCCTGAATCCGACCCAGGCGAAAATGATCAGGCCGGCAGCTTGTGTCGCCAGAAAAGGTTTAAGATACTTTTCTCTTAGCGGCACCATGTAAACAATCATCATCAGTATTGCAGGGATGCTGAATAAAACCGGGATTGCCTTCGGAATAATAATAAGGACATTGTAATAGTACTCGCTCATAAAAGCAGGCATTACGGGTTGATGTATAAGATATTGCCTGACAAATAGCGGGAGTGCGAGGGCAGGGATGAGATATAATACGTAATACCATGCTTTAAGCTCACCTGCAGTCTTCAGCTTTTCACTGGTGCTCCCTCCGCTTGTTAATTCCCTTCGTGATCTGAGGTAGTTAATAAGTTCATAAACAAGCATCACTGTCAGCAACATAAGATATGAGCCTCCTGCAAGCCACCAGGTTAACGGGATAAGGATAAGACCGGTCACAAAACGGGACTTTTCAGTTTTAATACTTGTATAGAGCCATCCGGCAAGCAGGGCGATAAG
>DIKJ01000025.1 GCA_002424525.1 Bacteroidales bacterium UBA5621
AAAGGGATACCTCATACCTGCCGGCTCTTTGTCAGGAATGGGGTCATAGAGGAATCTGAAATCGAAGGTTCAGAGGTTATGTCAGATGCCGCAGGCAAACTGGCAGGTTGCAGGCACATGGTTGATGACCTGGGAAAGGCTTTTCACGAAAATCGCATCTTACTGGATAACATGGATATTTATAATTTCTTCTGAATGGATATAGTTAAATCGATAATTGTCTGGTTTGTCGGAATAACGTATATGATAATAATGTTCCCTTTGACGTTTTTTGTCTGGCTCATTACACTGCCCTTCGACCGCAACAGAACTGTTACACACTGGATGCTGGTTTACCAGGGACTTATACTCACCAGGCTGATGCCGGTCTGGACAATAAGAATAGAAGGAAGAGATAAAGCCGACACAAAAGCAACTTATGTCATAATCTCAAACCATCAGTCGATACTCGACATTCTGCTTTTAAATTGCCTGCGTTACCGTTATAAATGGATATCCAAGATAGAAAACGAAAAAGTACCGGTTCTGGGCTGGTACCTCAGGATGGCCGGCTACATAACTGTCGACAGGGGAAACGATGAGAGCAAGGCGGTTATGATTGAGAAGTCGCTTGAATGTCTTTCATCCGGGATATCAATTATGATCTTCCCCGAAGGTACGCGGTCGCTGAATAACGAAACCGGCTTTTTCAAAAGAGGTGCGTTTCAGCTGGCAATCCAATCAGGGAGGACGATCCTGCCGGTAATAATCGACGGGACGGGAGGTGTGCTTCCGAAGCACGGATTTGTTTTCAGAGGGGGGAACAGGATAAGGATCAGGGTCCTTGACCCTGTCGGCCCTGACTCGTTCGGAACAGATAATCCCGATGAACTTGCTCTGAAATTCAGTAACTCTATGAAGTCTGCTCTCCGGGACCTGCGCAACGGATAAACCTGATAATGACACACAACGCCGCATACAGGAGGATCCTTCAGAAAATGGGGTATTATAATTACCAGCAGGGGCTGATATTCAGGCATCTCAAGCAGGAAGGAGGGTGGAACAGCCATCTGCAGAACTGCAGAAATTTCATCCTGAAGGCCGTCAGCCTCGAGAAACCCCGGAAAATCACTGTACTTGGAAGCGGCTGGCTCCTGGATCTGCCACTGAAAGAGATCACGGAATATGCAGAGGAGATCCGGCTGATCGATATCGTCCATCCTCCGGAGGTGAGGGAACAGGCGGGTGCCCTTGAACATGTCAGCCTGGCAGAGGAGGATATTACTGGTGGTCTCATACAGGAGGTATGGACAAAGGCCGGGAGAAGGTCAGTTTTCAACAGACTGCGTTCCCTTGATAATGTCAGGGTGCCTGAGTATCACACAATGGACGATCCGGGCCTGGTTCTCTCGCTTAATATTCTGACTCAGCTCGAAACGCTTCCGCTGATGTTCATTAAAAAGAAGTCTGTAATTGATGAGGAGAGCTTCTTCCGGTTCCGGCAGGAGGTCCAGAAAAGGCATATTGATTTCCTGAAAAAGCACAGATCGGTCCTTATAACTGATACAGTGGAGATTATAAAGGACAGATCAGGAAATCTTACTGAAGAACCTTCGTTGATAGTTGATCTGCCGGAGGCAGGATACCGTGAGGAATGGATCTGGCACTTTGAAAATACCAGATCAGATTATTATACAAGAAGGTCGGATTTCAGGGTTGTGGCACTGCTTATCTGAAATCTCTTTTTCAACAGCAGTACTCAAAAGGCAACCACCACTCAGTCAAATAAATATTTTAACCCTTTGAACATGCATGAAATGCCGGTATGGTGAAAATTTGCGATGATTGTTGAAAAATTGACGGTGGGCTCCCCATGCAATTAACTATATTTGCGCAAAAATTACTGGAAATGACAGTTGTTGGTTATTCCGAAGAACATATTAAGACCCTGGAGTGGAGAGAGCATATCAGGTTGAGACCCGGTATGTATATCGGCAAGCTTGGTGACGGGTCGTCGCATGATGACGGCATCTATGTTCTTCTGAAAGAGGTGATGGACAATGCCGTTGATGAATACATGATGGGCTTCGGCAAAAAGATAGATGTAACGATCGCAGGTAAGGAGGTAAGAGTTCGTGATTATGGAAGAGGGATCCCTCTGGGAAAGGTAAACGATGCCGTTTCCAAAATGAATACCGGTGCCAAGTACGATTCCCGGGCATTCAAGAAATCTGTAGGATTGAACGGAGTTGGCGTCAAGGCAGTAAATGCGTTGTCGGGCCGGTTCATTATCCGTTCGATTCGTGACGGCCAGTTGAAGGTAAGCGAATTCGGGCATGGTATTGCCGTGAAGGATCATCCTCTTGCACCTACTGAAGAAGAGAATGGCGTTGAGGTGATCTTCCAGCCTGACGAGGAGTTGTTCGGAAGCTATTTTTACATTTCCGAGTACGTGGAATCGATGCTTAAAAGCTACGTCTATCTGAATGCGGGGCTGGTAATAACCTTTAACGGAACGAAATTTGTCTCTAAAAACGGGCTGGCCGATCTCCTGACGGAAAACATGAGCAAGGAGGGCCTTTACCCGATAATACATCTCAGGAACGGCGATATTGAAGTAGCCTTTACTCACGGATTGCAGTACGGAGAGGATTATTATTCGTTTGTCAACGGACAGCACACCACACAGGGGGGGACACATCTTATCGCATTCAGGGAGGCTATCGTTAAAACCATCAGAGATTTTTACAAAAAAGATTATGATCCTTCCGACATCAGGTCATCTATATTCGCAGCGGTCAGCATCAAGGTTGAGGAGCCGATCTTTGAATCGCAGACCAAGACCAAGCTGGGCTCAAAAGATATGGCGCCGGGAGGCCAGTCGATCAGGTATTTCATAAGCGAGTTCATTAAGAAGCATCTGGACGACTATCTTCACAAAAACCCTGAGACATCAAGAATATTACTCAAGAAAATACTTGATTCGGAAAAGGAAAGAAAAGCAATCTCGTCGATTCAGAAGCTTGCGAGGGAGAGAGCCAAAAAGGTAAGTCTCCATAACAAGAAACTGAGGGATTGCCGGATACATTACAGCAGCAATGATGCAAAAAAGCTCGATTCAACGATTTTCATAACCGAGGGTGATTCGGCAAGCGGATCAATAACTAAATCGAGGGATGTTGAGACGCAGGCGGTGTTCAGCCTGCGGGGCAAACCGCTCAATTCGTTTGGCCTCACAAAGAAGATCGTTTACGAGAACGAGGAATTCAATCTCCTGCAGGCGGCCCTCAATATTGAAGACGGAATAGAGAACCTCCGCTACAATAATGTCGTTATAGCCACCGATGCCGATGTTGACGGAATGCACATACGACTGCTTCTGCTTACTTTCTTTCTTCAGTTTTTTCCCGAACTGGTCAGAAAAGGACATGTCTATATCCTTCAGACGCCCCTGTTCAGGGTAAGGAATAAGAAGGAAACAAGGTATTGTTACACCCCGGAGGAGAAAGCAAAGGCAATATCCGCCCTTGGTCCGAATCCGGAAATAACCCGCTTCAAGGGACTTGGCGAGATATCTCCCGACGAGTTCAGGCATTTTATCGGGAAAGATATGCGTCTGGAGCCTGTCCGTATGAAAAGGAACGATGCTGTGAACGGTTATCTTGAATTCTATATGGGAAAGAACACCCCCGACAGACAGGATTTTATTATTGAGAATCTGAGGATTGAGGAAGATATTATCGAGGAGGCAAAGTAAATGGCGCAGGGGACAGGAGTATAGCGTATGGAAGAGCAGGATTTGGAGAAAGACAGACAGGAAGGCGGCGAGGAATCATCTGACGGATCAGAAGCCCTTCATTCAGTAACAGCCTTGTCAGGCATGTATCAGGACTGGTTCCTGGACTATGCCTCATATGTTATTCTCGAGCGAGCCGTACCGCACCTCAATGACGGGCTGAAACCTGTGCAGAGAAGAATACTCCATTCAATGAAAAGAATGGATGATGGCCGTTTCAACAAGGTAGCAAATATAATCGGCCACACCATGCAGTTCCACCCTCATGGTGATGCCTCAATAGGTGATGCCCTTGTACAGCTTGGACAAAAAGAACTGCTGATCGA
>DIKJ01000084.1:0-2600 GCA_002424525.1 Bacteroidales bacterium UBA5621
GCAACAGGAAAGATAACAGATATTGACGAGGCTGCTTTCAGTGAGATCAGGAGCTATGGATTTTCTCCTGATTCGCGCTGGGTAACCTATAATAAAGAGTCGGGCAACGGAAAATCAGCTGTATGGGTTTACGAGATTTCCACGGGCAGAAAATTCCAGGTTACCGACGACAATTATTCCGACAACAGCCCTGTATTCAGTAACTGCGGCAATTATATTTTCTTCACTTCCGACAGGGATTATAATCTTTCTTTCTCCGGCTTTGAGTTTGATTATATTTATGATAATCCCACAAGAATCTATGCAATTTCGCTTACACAGGAAAGCCCTAAGATCTTTAAGGACAAGAACGACACCGAGCCGGTCAAAGAAGAGAAAGCTCCGGAATCTTCACAGACCGCTGTAAAGGATGCCAGGGGTAAGAAATCTGTACCTGAACCCTCCGTTGAGCCAAAAAAAGATAAAAAGGTTAACATTGACTTCAACAGAATAAATGACAGGATAACCGTTCTGCCGGGCGCGGCGGGCAGTTACCGTATCATTGGGAGCGATGAGGCAGGACTGATCTATCTTACAGGGTCAAAGCTCATGAGATTCAATCTGGCTGATGAGAAGAACGAGGAGATCATGGACCAGGTTATGACAGCTGTCCTGACATCAGACGGAAAGATGGCTATGTACAGGTCGGGCAGTGACTACGGCATAGTAAAACTGAGTCCCGGACAGAAGCCGGGTACAGGAAAGCTCGATCTGGGTGATCTGCAGATGAGGATCGATCCCCAAAAGGAATGGAATCAGGTATACGCTGATGCCTGGCGGATTTTCCGGGACTATTTCTATGTGGATAACCTTCACGGCGTTGACTGGGCAGGGCTGAAGCAGCGGTACAGCCAGCTTCTTCCCTCGGTCAGCCATCGGGCTGATCTTGATTATATCCTGAACGAGATAGTATCGGAGACCAATGCGGGGCATGCCTACGTTGACTGGGGTGATTTTGAAAGAGTAAAAAGGATTGACAACGGATTACCCGGAGCTGTGTTAGAAGCGGATGAAGCCTCCGGCCGTTACCGGATAGCAAAAATTTACCAGGGAGAGAGCTGGAATACCGCACGGCGTTCTCCTCTCACCGAGCAGGGGGTTGACGTGAAGGAGGGTGATTACCTTATAAGCATTGATGGGAAAGATGTTACCATTGAGACAAATCCGTACTTTTTCCTTGAGAATAAAGCAGGCAAGACAGTTGAGATTACGGTTAACTCCAAACCAAACACTGGAGGGGCCCGTACTTCCAGCATCAAACCTCTTGCCAGCGAGCTTGAGCTGCTCTATTACAACTGGGTGAACGAAAGGAGGGAGATGGTTGACAGACTCTCGGGTGGCAGGATCGGTTATATCCATGTCCCTAACACGTCCACAGGCGGTAACCGTGAATTGTTTCATGGGATGTACACATATTCCAACAAAGAGGCACTTATTATAGACGAGCGTTACAATGGTGGTGGATTTATTCCTGACCGTATGGCTGACCTGCTTGACCGCACCACCCTGGTCTACTGGCACAGGAACGGACTTATCCCCACAAAATCGCCTGCCATAGCGCACGACGGACCCAAGGTGATGCTGATTAACGGTTATTCCTCTTCAGGTGGTGATGCATTTCCCTATTTCTTCAAAAAGATGGGGCTGGGCAAGTTGATAGGAACCCGCACATGGGGAGGACTTGTTGGAATATCAGGTAATGCAGGCCTCGTTGACGGCGGATATATATCAGTTCCCCGGTTCGGTATTTTCGATAAGGATGACGGATGGATCATTGAGGGTGAAGGAGTATATCCTGATATTGAAGTTGTTGAGCGCCCCGAACAGCTTGCCGCAGGCATCGATGCATGCATTGAGAAGGCTGTTGAGGTTTTGCTTAAGGAGCTGAAAGAGAATCCCGTAAAAAAAGTGGAGGTTCCGGCTCCTCCTGACCGGTCTAAGTGGAGGGAGTAGTGCGGGTGGTCCCTGCTTCCTGCACAAACGGTCCGGCCATCCGGAAATAAAGACAGGGTAATTCTTCAGGAAGTACCGTTGTTATCCCTGAAGGAAATATCTATGAGCGCAACTTTGCTTTTATAATCGATCTTCCGAATTCTGTACCTCAGGATATCTTTTCCTGTGAGACATGATATTTCCCTGACGATCTTCTGTTTCTTGCCGGATTTGAGCAAATCCAGGTCTTCATAGACAATAGTGTACGTTACCGTATTGTTTTTAAGGGTGAACTCTTCGAGGATAATCGCCGCTACAACGATCATCAGGTTGAAAATGATAACCCCGAGGACAGGGAATCCGACCAGTTTAAGGGAATTGATTACGGAGATCCCGATAGTCGTAAAAATATAGGACATATCCTTGAGGCTGAAGTTCCTTGTTCTGAACCTGAGTATGGCGAAAATGGCAAACAGACCCACTGCCATTCCAAATTCAATGAAAACAGATTTCAGCATGGAGGTAATGAAGAAAACCGTAATACCCATCATGAAAAAGGTAAACAGGAACTTCTCCCTCTTTGTGTATCTGTAATAAATAAACCTTATAAGAATGATCAGAAATGTTGT
>DIKJ01000084.1:2620-10939 GCA_002424525.1 Bacteroidales bacterium UBA5621
TATGACGGATCTTTAATTTAAATTTGATTGTGAAATAAATAATCCTCAGATGCCGGGCATCATTGAAGGATATAATTACGACATCTTTATCAGCTACCGCCAGAAGGACAACAGGCACGATGGCTGGGTAACTGAGTTTGTTGAAAACCTTAAAGGGGAACTGGAGTCGACTTTTAAAGAGGAAATCAGTGTTTATTTTGATATCAACCCTCACGACGGGCTTCTTGAGACACACGATGTTGATGCATCCCTGAAAAATAAACTGAAGTGTCTGATCTTCATCCCCGTCATTTCCCGTACATATTGTGATCCAAAGTCCTTTGCCTGGGAACATGAGTTCATGGCATTTGTTGACCTGGCGTCACATGATCAGTTTGGATTGAAGGTTAAACTGCCGAATGGAAATGTGGCCAGCAGGGTATTGCCTGTTAAAATATACGATTTGGATTCACCTGACATCAAACTCTGCGAATCGGTGCTGGGAGGTATGCTCAGGGGGGTCGATTTTATTTATAAGTCACCCGGGGTCAACAGACCCCTGCGAGCCGCCGAGGATCATCCGCAAGACAACCTGAACAAGACTTATTACAGGGATCAGATAAACAAGGCCGCGAATTCAATCAGGGAGATAATCGGAGGGCTGTCAGCAGTATCAGGGCAGGTCAGAAAGGAGAGAGTCACTTCAGATATTGAGCAGGAGTCACCACCGGAAGGTGAGAAGATTACCAGGGTATCAATGGCGGATAAGCCGAAGCCCAGGAATATGTTTTCGATCATTCTATCAGCCGTCATCCTTATACTTGCGGCAATCCTTCTGTACCCCAGGTTCTTCGGGAAGAGCATGCTTGAAAAGCTCAGGTCGTCGGGTGAAAAGATATCCGTGGTGGTGATGCCGTTCCAGAACATGACCAGTGATCCGGGCTGGGACGTCTGGCAGGACGGGATACAGGATATCCTGATCAATTCCTTATCAGAGGAATTGAAGGTAAGGCAGACAGAATCAGTAAACAGTCTGATACATGGCATGGGGTATGCTAATTATGCTTCTTTAACTCCTTCGCTGGCTGGATCATTCTCAAAGAAGCTGGCTGCTGATGTTTTTGTTTACGGGAACATCAAACAGGCAGGGAATAAACTGCGGCTATATGCTCAGCTGATTGATTCAGAAACGGAAGAGGTTTACAAGTCATTCCAGATTGAAGCACCTTCAGACGAGGAGATCATTTTTAACATAGTCGATTCCCTTTCGGTAATGGTCAGGAATTTCCTTATAATTTCCGAGCTTGGAAGGACGGTGAACCTCCACGACAGGCAACAGGCATCCACAAGCTCCCCAGAAGCATATAAGGCATTCATTAACGGGAGAAACGAGTTTAATAAACGGGATTACCCTGCTGCAAGGAATTATCTGATGAAAGCATTATCGATCGACACAAACTTTGTTCATGCAATCAACGTTCTTGCACTGTCATACGGAAATCAGTTCAACTGGGAGCAGGCGAAAAAATGGAGCCTGAAATCGTACGGGAAAAGAGACCAGATGTCGTCACAGCAGAAAATCAATACAAACAGGATACATGCAATCTATTTTGAAACACCTTCGCAGGAGATCACATACCTAAGACAACTGCTGGAGTTTGACGATCAGGACCCGGTCTCCTACTTTAATTTAGGAACTGCCTTCGTCAAATTGCGCCGGTATGATGAAGCTGTTCCTGAGTATGAGAAATCCCTTAAGGTTTACAAAGACTGGGGGATAAAACCATTCTGGGCCTTGAATTACACCTATCTCGGAACAGCTTATCATAAAACCGGCCAGTTCAAAAAGGAAAAGAAGTTGTATGCTAAGGCAGAGGAAGATTTTCCGGGGGATATTTTAATTATACGTAACCAGTTTATTTCATCAGAGTCTGCCGGTGACACTGCTGAGGTAAACATGTATACTGAAAAAGCCCTTACCTTTTTTAAAAGTAATTCAATGAAAGATGCGGACATTGCGGCAGCCTTTGCAAGCGCACTTGAAGATGCAGGATCTCTGGATGAAGCAGAGGTATACTACAGGGAAGCCCTTTCACTTGAACCGGAAAGTCTTGCCAGGTTGAATACCCTTGCCTATTTCCTGATCGATATTGATAGAAATATACCTGAAGGCCTGGAACTTGTTGAAAAAGCGCTTCAGATAAATCCTGATCATTATAATAATTTGCACACAAAAGGTTTGGGCCTGTATAAGCAGGGTAAATACTGGGAAGCCCTTGAGATTCTTCAGAGAAGCTGGGACTTGAGAAGAGAGGTAGCCGTATATAATCATGAGGCTTTTCTCCATCTCGAGGCAGCGAAGAAGGCTGTTGCAGGACAGTGATGAGGAATGAGGCGTGAGGCGTGAGTGGTGAGTAGTGAGTAAAACCCTCCCTCGGTAATAAGCTGCCAAGGTGCTTAATATTTCAAAATAACTCACTAAATTGTAACTTTGTTTTCAACCTTGATCTTTATTGTCGTAGATAATATTTTATCCTTTAAACATGAGTAAACTGATAATAAACAGGCTGGACTATGCACGTATAAAGAAGTGCATTAATGATGCAAAACAATTTAAATCAATCAGTGATTCAGAGGCTGAAAAACTGATGAATGAACTGGATTCTGCAAAAATCGTTGAGCCTGAATCCGTACCTGCTAATGTGGTTACAATGAACTCAATAGTTAAACTGAGTTTCCTGAACAATAATAAACAGGTCCAATTTCAGATAGTTTACCCTTCCCAGTCCAACATTAAAGAGAATAAGATATCCATCTTTTCTCCGATTGCCACAGCCCTGATAGGATACAAAGTAAAAGATGAAATAGAATGGATAGTACCAGCAGGTCTTACAAAAATCAGAATTGATGAAATAATATATCAGCCGGAAGCTGCAGGTGATTATGATCTTTAAATGAATCACCATGATCGTTCCGGATAGCGAAATCGGTAACTATATTTTCAGCAAAGGCAAGAAGTATTCATATTTCGGAGGTAATGATTACCTGGGACTGGCAAGTCATCCTGAGGTAAAAGAAGCAGTCATCAGGGCCGTTCAGAAATATGGCGTTAACTTCTCAGCCTCACGTTGCACGACGGGAACATTCGATATTCATCTCGAGCTCGAAAAACAACTTTCAGATTTTAAGGGGAAACAGGACACTGTTGTCTTTGCATCAGGTTACCAGGGGAACGGGATTTTGCTGGAGATCCTGAAAGGCAGTTATTCGACGGTTTTAACAGATCAGTATGCACATGCCAGTATTCTTGGGGGAATTCCACGGGATGTAAAGATAATGACTTATAATCACTGCGATACCGATCACCTGGAGTACCTGCTTGCACAGAACAGAATAAACACCCCGCTGATAATCACCGATGGTGTATTTGCGCTGACAGGCGAAATTGCGCCGCTTGACAGAATTTATCCTGTTGTTAAGAAATACAACGGTACCCTTGTTGCTGATGACGCACATTCTACAGGAGTACTTGGAAAAAACGGCAGAGGAACACAGGAGCATTTTAATCTCCCCGGAGATGAAATTTACCAGACCGAAACAATGAGCAAGGCGCTCGGAGGCTACGGTGGATTTATTTCAGGAAGTAAAAAACTTACGGAACTGATCAGAAAAAGATCAGCAACATACCAGGCATCAACGGCACTTCCGCCCCCGGTAGTGGCGGCAGGAATGGCCTCATTGAAAATAATCATGGAAGATCCCGGCCTGCGGATACGCCTACTTGAGAAAACCGGAAAAATGAGAGAAGAGATCGCCGGGCTTGGCTTCCGGACTTCCGGTTACGGCACTCCTATAATACCCGTAATGTTCTCATCAATGGAGAGGGCAAAAAACCTCTCCCTGTTCCTCAGTGAGAACAGAATTATTGTACCTTATATTACCTATCCTTCAGCGCAGGGGTTACATATGATCAGGATTACGGTCAATGCAAGCCATACCGATGATCAGATAGCAGAAGTGATCGGAATATTAAAAAAATGGATAGAAAAAAAGGGTACCTGAAAATACCGATGAGCATTTTTATGAGACCGATATGTTCGGATATCACTGGCCTCTTTATGGGCTCTATCTGACCGATAAAACACTGAAGAAGCTTTACAGGGATAACGCGCTGAAGATCATAAACAGATGATAATAGTATAACAATCATAAACTGCCCGACACTTATGAGAAGTTAGTGATGAGCGAGGAGTGATGAGCGATGAAAGAGCAAATTACTAGTACTTTATCCACCCGTCGGCTGTCCAGGATGCACAATTGGCATTCATATCAAAAACACCTGAAATTGTAAGCCATCCTTCGCAATCTTTGAACCTTCCCGTACCACCGTAAATATTAACTATGCCGGAAAGCGTACCATAAGGATAAGGTGCCATGCCGGTTATTCCAAGGATCGGATAGGACCAGAAAAAGATCTCATCTCCATTAGCGGCTATGATAGTTCCCACATTATAAAATTGATAGGTAGGTGGTTTATAAAAATCCATATTGCCCGTAAAATTGCCCAGATGGGATGCATTCCCGCTAAGGGCAAGCTCCTGAGGGTTACCATATGGTGGAACATCTACAGCATAAAATGTACCTTTCATCGGTCTTTCGACCTGGTTACCCTTACCCTGTGATTGTGCTGGTACAGCAAATCCAAGTATAATACTCAACACGAAAAGAACCTTTAGTGTTTTCATGATTGACAATTATTGGTTAAACAATAAAACATGTTGTATTTCTCAATGAAAGTTAGGACATAAAAGGGAGCCATACATAGCAATTATTGGTTCAAAAAGTTCAATTATTCCAATAATTGTCAGATTATCAGACGATTTTTTTCAAATCCTGCCTGTGATGGCAGCCAATAAAAAATTTGCACCGGAATATATTATTTCGGAAATTTGATAATAAATAATCTGGTTGCAGTAATGACTCATTAATATTCGAGCATCCAGTTAAGGATCAGATCTTCATCAGCAAGCTTACCGGTATAATCCTGGAAAACCTGGGGAATGAGAGTTTTAGTGTTAATGAGCTTGTACATGAAGCAGGCATAAGCCATTACAGCCTTAACCGGCGCCTTCAGGCAATTACAAATAAAACGATCAAACAGTTTATCCGTGAAGTACGTCTTCAAAGAGCCCTGGAGATGCTCAGGAATGAAGAAGTAACTGTATCTGACGTTGCTTACAATACAGGATTCGGCAGTCCGGCTTATTTCAATAAATGTTTTCATGACCTTTTCGGTTTCCCCCCCGGGGCAGTAAGGAAAGGGGATTTTATCAAAAGCGAAGAGACAGATCCTGTCCATGACAGACATAAGCAAAAAAGGAATTTCAGGAGTGCTATTATCTTTATCTCATCGGGCATCATGATAGTTACAGTTCTGGCTTATCTGATTTACAGGATCTTTTTAATTGATCCATCTCATGATTCATCCGTCTCGCCGGATCTCCGGCAAAAATCTTTAGCTGTCCTTCCTTTTAATAACCTGGGTGAAGATATTACTGACCAGTATGTTTACGACGGTATTATGGAGGAAATTTATAACAGTCTGACTAAAATACAAGAGCTCAGGGTTAGTGCACGCACTTCAGCTGAACAGTTCAGAAATCCAAAAAACGCTATTTCTGAAATAGGCAAAAATCACCCTTGAGGAAAAGAATTTGATAGAAAAAGTCCCTACAGCTGATATTACAGCGTACTTTTTATATCTGAAGGCAAATGATTTCAAGAATAAATATATAGAAACCCGCGATTTAAGTTCTTATTATACAGCTATCAATCTTTATAAATCTGCACTTGATATGGACTCTGCCTATGCAAGAGCTTACACCGGGTTGGCAGGCGCATATTATAACAGGTATCAATGGGAAACCTATTTCAGAGATAACTATTTAGATTCTATGCTGGTACTGGCAGATATGGCTCTTTCTCTTGACGATCAACTTGAAGAAGCATACTATATTAAGGGCATATATTGTGAGGGGAACGGACAGATTGAAGAGGCATTGGAGAATTATGACAGGGCGTTGCAAATAAATCCAAATTATTATACGGCCTACGAGCGAAGAGGATGGATACTGACATCGATAAAAAATGATTACGTTACCGGGATAGATAACTACCATAAAGCACTGACCCGGATAAGTGGAAAAGGACGTTCATCATTATTACGTGCCCTGGGATTTGCATACAAGGACATAGGTTTCTTTGAAAAAGCACGATATTATTATAATGAAGCCTTCACACTTGATAGCAATATGGCAGCTCATTTTACCCAATTAGGAATACTGGCTGGTGTGGAGGGAAAAATGAGCGAGGCAATGGAAATTGAGAAGAAGTACCAGGAGATTGATTCAACCTATATCCCAGATGGTTTTATTGATTTTCTTGATAAGGATGAAGCATACGCCATTGCAACAAGATTAATTGATTATTATCAGGAATCAGGGAAACTAAACCTTCAGAAGTCACATCGAATTGGCTTTGCCTTGTGGAGAGCAGGGAAGGTTGAAGAGGCACAAAAATACCTGGATCAGCAAATAATTTATTGTGAAGAAAGTATAAAACGTGGAAGGGATATCGCTCATTGGAAGGCTGCTTATTATGACCTGGCTCTAACTTATGCATTTACATGTAACAAAGAAAAAGCATACCAGTATCTGGATGAACTTACTAAAGGAAATACCTGTCAGGCAAGATGGATTTATTATTTAAAACATGACCCGCCCCTGAACAGCATCCGGAACGAAGAGCGGTTTAAAAAGATTCTGGAAGACTATCAGGCAAAATACCAGGCAGAGCATGAAAGGGTGAAGAAATGGCTGGCAGGGCAGGGGATGCTCTGAAGAATGAATGGGAGACAAGGAGTGAACCGATACAGTTCCGCAGAGCCTTCCGCCAGTGAGGGCTTAAGACGTCCTGTTAAAGTAATCTGCTGGTTACAGCCTCATTCCTGATCTGTATTCTTCATCCCTCGCGCGTATAGCTTGTCCCTTTACTCTGCAATATTCTGGTAATTCATCCTGCCGCCTGCGATGATTCATTCCGGACAACATCTTTCGGGATTATCATTGGTTCAGGTATTGTATTGTCCATTAATGTGGTACATCTTTAAAATAAATTTGACTTTGGCTTAGGCAAAGTGTAAATTTGAAAAATCATTTTACATTTGAAATCTCTTAGAGATTTTTTTGGATATTCAAACAATTAATAATTGCCAAATCTCCCAGATATTATCTATAGTAAGGATTAAAGAACATTCCCATGAGGTGGTCTTCTTGCATAACTAGTAATATATTAGCTGGCACAATTACTGCAATAATTGCTTTTTTATTTCTATTGTGCGTAAAGATGATGATAGTTATGGGGGAAAAGAACGAGGAATTTACTTTACAGGACATTTCGCCGGCTAAGGACATCTCTTTTGAGTACAATGCTCCAGTAAATCCTCCACATACAAACCCAAAAGAACCTACTTTGCAGGAAACCACTCTATTTCATAGTTCAGATACTAAAACTGAAACTGAAACAGATGCTGATGACAGGTTGCAGGTTGAGTACCATATAATTGTTGCAAGTTTTAGAAATCTCACACTGGCTCAGGGGAAAGCAGAAAAATTTAAAAATGATTTTAATTTAAATTTCAATTTATTTCTTTCAACCGAAGGTAATTACAGAATCAGCTGTGGAAAATATTCTTCACTTGAAGAAGCTGAGGCCATAATAAGAAGTATTAGAAAAAATATTACCTCTGATGCATGGATCCTTTCAGTGAAGAATTAATCTACCCAATGGTGTATTTATACAGGGAACTTTTTGGAAAGGAATGGGGTTTTTCTATTGATTGCATTAAAAATTAGATAAACTTCAGATGCACAGCAAGAAAGATACTCACAATTTTATCTCTATGCAGAAACATTCCAAATAACAATAGACAACTCAGAGAAATACCAGGAAGACCAAAAGAAGGTATAGAAAAAGAGAAACCGGAGAGGCTGACCATGCTGAACTTCATGGTAATCCTAAGGGGATTAAAGAATAAACGAGAAAGTCAACAAAACCCAAACGATTCTGAAAAGCCGGAAAATTTAATATCAGAGACTACAAAGCATCATAAACCAGAAAGTTAAAAGATTAAGTCCATCGGTAAAAGCCTTTCTTGTCTTCATGTCCAGGATTAAGAACAAAACGCCATTGGAGTTAATGAGAGAGTTTAATGAAGAAAGCCGGCAAAGGAAAGAGGATCCCTCAAATAGGAAGAACTAACAGGCTATTGATCTTTTTCTC
>DIKJ01000084.1:11080-11554 GCA_002424525.1 Bacteroidales bacterium UBA5621
TAAATCTTGATCTTTGGGGTTAGGGTACTAAGGGGGATTACCTCCTCTCTTCGTTCGTCGGTGATCCCTTGCAGGATTACCTCCTCTCTTCGTTCGTCGGTGATCCCTTGGGGGGGAGCTTCAAAGCTTAAATTAACCCTTCGGGTTTTTGTTCATTTTACTTTCATCCCCTTCAATAAGCGAGCTTATTTCGGGGATTCAGTAAAATAAACAATCCCGCTGGCGCGGGATTAATTTAAGCTTTGGCGGAGAAAGAGGGATTCGAACCCCCGGTCCAGTCGCCCGGACAACGGTTTTCAAGACCGCCGCAATCGACCACTCTGCCATTTCTCCGCCGCAAAGATAATCTTTTTTTGTTTTTTCACTATTCTTGTCTGTAAAATGCCTTATGTTTCAGATAATCAGGTAAATGCAGTATTTATCAACACAATTTGAACAAAACCGGAACATTTAGCCTGATTAATTCACAAACTT
>DIKJ01000215.1:0-6887 GCA_002424525.1 Bacteroidales bacterium UBA5621
GAGGTTCAGGCTCCCCTGTATTTCCTTAGTTCGTTGAAGTGATCCATACTCATTTTCTCCCGTTCGAGACGGGTTTTTTGTCTGTACTCCTCGAATTCCTGACGCAAATCCCTGAGCTCCTTTTTAGTATTTCGGGTTGCTGACAGGTTCCGTTTGAATGCAAGCAGTCCAAACAGAAGGACAGAAGTCAGTCCGGCCACCACCAGCCACATTATCAGGTTATATGTTACCTTATTTACCTGAATCCCAAAGAGTCCGATGCTGTTTTTTGTACGATTAATCTCAAAAAGTTCATCTTTCGTGTTCACCAGAGCGGTTTTAAGTGAATCAATTCTGTGGTTCAGTCCGGAGGTAAGTCTCACATAACCTGTGACCTCGTTCTTTACCTTTCTCAGAGTGTCAACAGCATTTTTTTTAAGCTTCTGGAATATATCTTCGCGTATGGCACGGAAATTATCGTATATCCTTGTGCGCTCTTCAATAAACCCAAACTGATCCACAAAGGTTCCTTTTTCAAGCTCTTCCGGCATTGTTACCTGGCTTTTTACCAGTGAAGTTCCGAGGATCAACAGTGCAGCTATCAGTAAAAGTCTTATTCCTGAACGGTCCATATTCTGATTTTTAAATGAGTATGAGTCTCTCCTGATTTGGTTATAACGAAGATAGGGGATTATTATTATTTTCAAAAGACGCAGTGGCTTTATGGCGTAACGGCGCAGAGGCATAAAGGCATTGAGGATTAGAGGTGCGTTGAATAATGTATAATTGGAGATCGTATCGTCGCGAACTGCGGGACAAATTTCACGGAGATTCCGCAGCAGCAGCAGCCTCTATCCTCAAGTACAATCATTTATGATTTTAAATGATCAGAAGATCAGCGTGTTACATTATTATGGAAAATTTTGACGAAAAAGTAAAAAATAATTCTTCACTCCGAAAAAATCGGAGTGTAACATTTTATATTGCATTCATCTCGCAACAACTACCGCAGTTGTAGCATTTCTTCGTGCGAATGGAGTTTTTCGAGCGGGAAAAGGCGCGGGTCCGGCTACACAATGTGTAAGCTGGTCCGCGCCAGCTTCCGCTACCTCACCAAAAACCAGCATCGGGCATTCAAACTTTAGGATTGTAAAAAATTACCTCGTTATAAATAGTGAATTATCACTTCCTTCCAGCATTTCCGGGATTATTTGATTGATTTTAGATGCAAACCATTCATAATCAGGGATTTCATCAACCCAGGCAATCTCATTTAACTTTTCGAGGGGGAATTTTTCCAGAATTTCAGCAGCATTAACCGGATTTGCCCACAGATCTTTTTCGGATGCATCCATAAACATTTCTTCCCAATTGAAGGGAATGGACTGACTGATAAAGACAATGTCTGCAACATCCTTTGCAGCATACCGGCTTAGAGCAGCCAATTTATTCGACAAAATATTGAGAATATTATCTGTTCTTGGAAAAATGTTTGTTATAACCGGTAATCCTTTACGGAATGGTACATCATTAACAAAGTCAAGTTTTAAAATGTCTTCCCCCTCATAAACAAAAATCCTGGCATAACTGTCGTCAGCAGCAGCCGGATCAAATCTGACTTCTGAAGCATTGAAATAATCAATAATTGCCTCAACCTGACGTTTGAAATTCTTTGATGCGTTAATAAAGAAATCAAGATCATCAGAATGCCGATGGTGCAAATATGCCCTTGCGAGAGCAGTTCCACCAGTAAGGTAAAAATCTACTGGCAGAGCCCCCACAATTTTAAGCACCTTGTCCTGAAGCGGGTAAACAGTATTTTGAAAGTAATCTGCGCGCATTGATATAGTATGTTCGCCTTTTGGGAGGAAATAGTTTCCTGATAGTTGTATCTGTAAGCAGGGAAAGTAATTCCTGTTTTCCTACAAACTTGATTAATTCATGCCATCTCAGACTGTTAAGAGCTTCAAGAAAAACCTGTTCATTTTCATGGAAGACAGCTACCGGATTATCCAGAAGTAGTTTGGTCAATTCATGTTTTCTGCCCTCTGGCAAATCCCAGAGCATACCATTGATTTTTATATGTAGATCTGATTCCATTTGGAATTCATCCTAAGTGCAAACTTACATAACTTATTTGACAACGTATCATAGCGAAAAAAATAATACTGTTGACCGGGACCTTCTTGCTTTTGCAGGATTTTTCGCTAATTTTAGAGTTACAATTATGATCAATATTAAGTTAGTGAAAAAATTTCTTCTGACAGGTTTTTTGGTTATTCTCTCCTCAGTACTATCTTACAGTCAGTATAATACATCTGCTATTAATCCTTCCTATAAGTATGTTGCCAGTCCGGGTTTTGTTAATGTATCGGAATTAAACGCAGCAATAGGAACAGAGGATTCAATAACGGGAAACGCGAAATATTACTTCGGGCTGACCAATGTTTTCGGTTACCAGATAAACAGGAATTTTTTTGGCGGAGCCGGAATCGGATGCTTTATTTATGAGAACTCTCTTCTTGTTCCGGTATTCCTTGAGTATAAATATATTATGTATTTAAGGGGCATTACTCCATTCCTGTACACTGACGGGGGAGCACTGATAGATCCGACTGATTTTTATGATGAATCGAAAATATTCATTAATCCGGGTGCAGGGATAAGCCGGACAGTAACTCCAAAACTTGAAATCAACCTTTCAGCCGGATTTATGATTCAGTCCAGATCATCATTCACGCGAGTGACATATATAAACTTCAAACTTGGTATCTCTTACAGGAAAAACACATTCAGGTATTTCAGACCGCAGAGGATATATCCGGAATAATGGCGTTGTGGCGTAGAGACGTAAGGGTGTAGAGGTGTAGGGGCAAAAAAGCCCTCCTTCGTCCCGATAAATCGGGACTTCGGACTCAGACTACAGTGGACTGTGTCCACCGTAGCCCGGAGAAGGTTTAGCGCCGGAAAACTAGTTATGAAAGAAAAGCCCTCCTTCGCTAAAGCTTCGGAGGGCGGAGGTGGAGCTGCGGGGGATCGAACCCCGGTCCAGTCATAATGGCAATAAGCTTTCTACATGCTTAGTCCTGCTTGTTTTTCGTGACCAGTCAGCTGCAGAACAACCTAACCGGCCCTTAGTTCCTGTTGTTTTCGCCATCGGGATGGAACATCCTTCAGACTATCCCTGAATTGCGAGCGCCTCACTGTCGGGTTGGATCAGGGCAGAACCGCCCGGGAGACGTCTCGTCCCGGCACCTGTGCCGGGAAAGCATAAGCTACTGTTATTCGCTTACGCGGCGAGAGCGTAATTTGTTTCGCCTTTTGTTGTTTTGTGACACTGTTTAAGTGACGCGCCACCACACACTGCATGCTTACATACCTCCTCTCATGCTGTCAAATCCATGTCAGCCCCATATGATGTATGCACTGCAAAGATACAAATATTGTTCCAAAGATGCTTAAGGATATGAAGAATTTGGATCAAATGGGTAAATTTACCGGGTAATCGGTAATCGGTAATCGGTAATCGGTGCTCGGTCAGAACTGAAGACTGAAGACCTTTCATTAAATTATTGATTCTACCTATGGCTAAAAAAATTAAAGTTGGAATACTCCGGGAAACAAAAAATCCTCCCGACAGGAGAGTCCCGCTTACACCCCCCCAGATCACTGGTTTAAGGGAACTCTACCACGACGTGGAATTCTTTGTCCAGCCAAGCGACATCAGATGCTATACTGACGAAGAGTACGAATACCTTGACATACCTCTCAGGGAGGATCTTAGCGCCTGCGATATACTAATGGGGGTAAAAGAGGTTGACAAACAGACTCTTATTCCCGGAAAGACTTATCTTTTCTTTGCTCATGTCGGAAAACAACAACCTTTTAACCGGGAGATGTTCAGAAAGATCATTGAGAAGAAAATCAGACTTATTGATTATGAGTACCTTACGACTGATACCGGTGAAAGAATAGTCGCTTTCGGCCGTTACGCCGGCATAGTCGGAGCATACAACGGCTTAAGGGCCAGGGGGATCAAGACAAACCGGTTCAAACTCAAACCTGCTCATAATTGCCATGATCTCGATGAGATGTGGGCAGGATTGAGACTAATAAAACTCAAACCGGGATTAAAGATCCTGGTAACCGGAAAAGGACGCGTATCGGGTGGTGCGATGGAGACTCTCAGTATTTGCAGCCTCGTAAAAGTTACTCCCGAAGAATTTCTTACCAGGGAATTTGATGTTCCTGTTGTGTGCCAGATCGGCCCTGAGCATTATGTAAAACATAAAAAAGGGTTGCCTTTTGATTTTGAAGAATTTGTTACTCATCCGGAAAACTTCGAATCGTCATTCCTTCCCTTTACAAAAGTTACAGATATTCTGATCACCGGTCACTACTGGGATCCCCGGTCGCCTGTTTTCATTACGAAGGAGGACATGAAAAAGCCCGGCTTCCGGATCTCGGTCATCGCCGATATAAGCTGTGATATAAACGGCCCCATTCCTTCTACCCTTAGAGCAACCACTATTGCCGATCCCTTTTACGGATATAATCCGAATACCGGAAAGGAAGAACCTGCCTTTATACGGCCGGGCAACATCACTGTAATGTCTATCGATAATCTCCCTGGTGAATTACCCCGTGATGCTTCGCAGGACTTCGGCAGACAGTTAATGCAGAATGTGCTGAGCGATTTGTTTAACGGTAAGGGAAGTCAGGTGATTTATCGCGCCACTATTACGGCAGGGGGGAGGCTTATGGGAGCATTTGGATATCTCAGGGAGTATTTGATAGAGTAATTTAACTCAGATTCGCACTGACGGGTTGGGGCCAGTAACAGATTTGAAGCAGGGGGAGTAATTTATCTGTCACAGTTTAAGTTTAATACAATAATTTTATATTTTTACCGATTATTCTAATAAACTGATGAAAATCACGCTCCTCGGTCCTGCACACCCTTATCGCGGCGGAATTGCTGAGTTCAGCAACAGACTCGCCCTGCAGTTAACCGGGGAGGACCACAATGTCGATATCTGCACCTTTAAGCTTCAATATCCCCGCTTTTTGTTTCCGGGAAAGACCCAGTACACCGACTCTGCTCCCCCGAAAAACTTAAGGATCAGAAGATTAGTTAATTCCGTAAATCCTTTTAACTGGATCATCACAGGATTCAGGATCAGAAGAGAACGTCCGGACATTCTGCTGATCAGGTACTGGCTTCCATTCATGGCACCCTGTCTTGGAACTATCGCCCGCATAGCCAAAAGGAACAGGTACCAGTTCACTAAGGTTATCTGCATTTTCGACAACGTGATCCCACATGAAAAGAGAGCAGGTGATCAGCTCTTTACACGGTATTTTGTCAGAAGCATCGACGGCGCCGTAGTAATGTCGCAAACGGTATCCGACGAACTGGATTATTTCCGGAAAGATTTTCCGGTCGTGCTTAATCCTCATCCCCTCTTTGACAATTACGGGGAGAAAATCAAAAAAGATGATGCTCTGAAACAACTTAACCTCGACCCGGGGTATTCTTACCTGTTATTCTTCGGATTTATAAGAGCTTACAAAGGCCTGGATCTCCTTCTTGAAGCTCTTTCAGATGAGAGGCTTAGGAGCAGGAAACTTAAGCTTATCGTTGCAGGCGAATTTTATGACGACAAAGCTTCCTACACTGAATTAATCAGGAAATACAATATCGGGAACAATGTCATAATTTTTGACCGTTTTGTCGGCAACCACGAGGTGCCGGTGTTTTTCAGTGCAGCCGACCTGGTCGTCCAGCCATACAGAAGCGCAACGCAGAGCGGGGTTACCCAGATAGCCTGGCATTATGAAGTGCCGATGCTGGTTACTGATGTTGGTGGATTGCGGGAAATAGTAACGGACATGGGAAGCGGTTACGTGGTCAATCCTGATCCGGATGATATCGCCAGCGCCCTGAATGACTTTTTTGACAATAACAGGAAAGAGAATTTTACAAAGGGAGTAAGGGAAGGAAAAGAGAGATTCTCGTGGCACAACATGACCGCTGCCATTACCGAAGTATTCCTCAAAACCCTGTTGGGTCAGATCATAAAATCGATGGGAAAGTAAACGCTTATACGTTTACCTTTTCCTTGATCATATACGTATTTCTTTCAGGAGAATTCCTGTTGATCAGTTCTCCGAGGAACCCCGTCAGGAAAAGCAGGGTACCGATAATCATCGCAGTTAAAGCAATATAGAAAAAGGGGCTGTCGGTCACAAGTGGTGCGCGCAGGTTCTGGTGAACGTACACAAGCTTCTTAATGCCAAGGTAGAGAACCATTGCAATACCTATAAGGAACATTAACGTCCCCAGGGATCCGAAGAGATGCATTGGGCTTTTGCCGAACCGTGTTATGAATCCAATAGTAAGGAGATCGAGGTATCCTTTAATAAAGCGGTCGAGCCCGTATTTGGATATGCCGTATTTTCTCGGGCTGTGGGCAACGACCTTCTCCCCGATCTTTCCGAATCCCGCCTTTTTGGCCAGCAGGGGGATATACCTGTGCATCTCCCCGAACACCTCAATACCCTTGACTACCTCGTTGCGGTAGGCCTTCAGGCCGCAATTGAAATCGTGTAGTTTTATGCCTGAAGCAATCCTTGCTGTGCCATTATAGATCCTGCTGGTGCATCGCTTGAAAAAAGGATCGTATCTCTTTTTCTTCCAGCCCGATACAATATCGAGCCCTTCCTCCTTTACCATCCTTACCAGACCGGGTATCTCATCCGGACTGTCCTGAAGGTCCGAGTCCATCGTAATAACCACATCTCCTGAAGCTTCAGAAAAGCCTGTATGCAGAGCAGCAGCTTTTCCGTAATTCCTTCTGAACCGGAATCCTTTTACGAATCCTTTCCTTTCAGCCAGATCCGCAATG
>DIKJ01000215.1:6919-13900 GCA_002424525.1 Bacteroidales bacterium UBA5621
CCGGCACCTGCACAAACCTTTTCTATCCATTCAGTAAGTTCTGGCAGTGACTCTTCTTCATTATACACCGGTATGACAACAGAAAGATCCATTCGGCGGAGATCCGGTATTAATTTTCGGGAGAATCGATAAGGGGATTACCCTCCTTGCGGACGAATATGCCGATCAGGAGCGACATTATTGTTCCATAGAGCATACTCCCAAATATACTAATAATAGCTATTACCGGAGGTACCATTATTTTTTTCTGGACAGCCATGCCGGCATCAATCTGAACCTGAGGCGTTCCTCTGTTTAGCATCATTTCTTCGGTGAATGCAAGCTGTTTTTCAGCCAGCCCGGGGTCGATAAAAGCGTAAAGGATATAGGTAAACACTGCCATTAACAGTGCACTGTAGAGGCATATAATAACTCCAGCTCCAAGGGCCTGACCATAAGTGATATAGCCATTAAGGTAGTTGTCGCGGTATGATTTTACAAGATAGAAAAGCAGGGCGACCTGCACCAGCAGGAATATATAACCCTGCACTTTGTTAAACGAAAGATCAAGAAAATACATAAGTAATGAGTACACTATACCGACCAACCCCAGTATGAGACCGCTGTTGAGGTTGGCTTTCCAGACACTGACTTTTTGTTCCATGGTTTTTGTGATTATTGATTGTTCAAGGTTCAAGGTTCAAGGTTCAATGATTAACAAACAAATATAGATAATTATGCAAAGAGTGCTCCTGCCAGTCTGAATAATTATTTGCATGCATCGGGGAATTTTGTATTTTTGCACGGGGTAAGTCTTATACGACCAGCTCCTGCTGAACTCCCCCAGGATCGGAAGGTAGCAAGGGTAGGCAGTTGTAGCGGTGCGATATAAGTAGCTTACCCCTTTTTAAGTGAACACAATCATGCTGTTAAGGATCTATAACGAATATCCGAGCCAGGAGAGGATCAGGAAGGTGGCGGATGTCCTGGAGGCCGGAGGGATCATAATTTATCCCACCGATACGGTATACGCTATGGGTTGCGATATTAAGGCCAACAGATCAATAGAGAAAATAGCCAGGCTGAAGGGGCTTAATCCTGATAATCCCGATCTCTCCATCATTTTCCATGATATGAGCCAGCTTTCTGAATATACGGTTATCCGCGACAACGCCATCTTTAAACTGCTGAAGAGAAACCTGCCGGGACCGTTCACGTTCATAGTGCAGGCAAATAACCAGATCCCCAGGCTTTTCAAGAATAAAAAGAAGACTGTCGGAATCAGGATCCCCGCCAGCCCGATAATTATTGAACTGGTAAAGGAACTGGGACGTCCGATAATTACTACATCCATCCACGACCAGGATGAGGTTATAGAATATACTACCGATCCTGAGTTAATTTTCGAAAAATACCATGATTTTGCCGATATTGTAATAAATGGCGGTTATGGCAAAAATGAAGCATCGACCGTAGTCGATTGCACGGGTGATGAGATTCTCATCGTCCGACAGGGGCTGGGAATCCTGGAACGGTAGGGGGCGTAGCATGCTACGCCCGTACCATCCTATAATCGTATCCGGTGAAAAAACCAAAACCATCATCGTTTATAGAAGCTCCTGGTAAACAGGATAATGACAGCCAGCAGTTCCAGCCGGCCGATAAGCATAAATGCTGAAAAGAACCATTTCCCTGCAGACGGCACGTCAGCGTAGTTTGAAAAGGGACCGAACTCCCCGATTGCCGGTCCGATGTTTCCCAGCATCGAGGCCGATGTACTGAACGATGTGATCAGATCATACCCCATCAGCGAAACAAACAGGGAACCCACGCATATCACTAATAGATATAGAACAAAGAAAACCAGAAGGTTATAGACAATTCCTTCAGGCACAGGCTTTTTGCCGATACGCACCGGGATAACCGCATTAGGATGGATAAGCCTCTTGAACTCATGGCGGCTGTTTTTGGCAATAATCAGGAACTTGAGGATTTTGATGCCTCCGGTTGTGGATCCTGACATTCCTCCGACGAACATCAATATAAGGGTGATAAGGATAAGTGAACTTCCCCAGAGGTGGAAATCCTGAGTGTAGAAACCTGTTGTTGATATATATGAAATGACGTGAAATGTTCCGTCGATAATTGCTCTACCGGCTGGCTGTCCCGATTGGCCGACAAGCAGGAGGATGACAATTACTGAGAATATTATGCTGATAACCAGATAAAAGAAAAACTCGTTGCTGTCGGTTATCTTCCTGAAATTGCGTTTGAAGGCAAAATAGATCATTGTCATATTTGTCCCGGCGATGAACATGAAGAAGGTAATAACCACTCTGATGAAAGGAGACGTGAACGCAGCAATTCCTTCGGTCCTTACAGAGAATCCTCCAGTAGAAATTGTTGAAAATGAATGACATACAGCATCAAAGATTGTCATCCCCCCCAAAAGCAACAGCAAGACCTCAGCTACGGTAATGATTACATAAATCATTATCAGCCTCTTGGCAGTGCCCAGGATCTTCGGGTGTATCTTACCTCCGGGCTGGCCGGTAAACTCGGTAGTGGAAAGCTGAATGTTAATCGTTTTCACCACAGGCAATACAGAAAGGGAGATTATTATCAACCCGATTCCTCCAAGCCACTGTATAAGGCTTCTCCAGAACAATACACTATAGGGCAGGGCTCCGATATCAGTAAAAATAGTGGCATTTGTGGTAGTATACCCGGCCATTGATTCAAAAAATGCATCAGTAAAGCTGTTTGCTGCACCACTCAGAAGAAAAGGCAGAGTGCTGAAGAGGGCGAAAATCAACCATAATCCGGTAACTATTATATATCCTTCCCTCGGACTGTAAACCCGTTCCTCGTTCCTGAGAGGTGTGAAAACCAGTATCCCGGTAACGAGTGTAATGATTGCGGAATAAAAGAATGGAGATGCTGGTTCTTTAAGCAGGATGGAAACACCGGCTGTGATCAGCATGAACAGACCTTCGACAATAAGGATCTGGCTGAAGGCTCTTGCTATAATCCTGAAATTAACCATTAATACCCTGTCAGGTAAAGAATTTTGACAGCCTCTCGTAAGCGGAAGGAAGAGTGAATACAACCACCATATCGTGAGCCTTGATGATGGTGTCGCCGGTTGCAATGAACGGAACGCCGTCGCGGGTGCCTCCGCCAATAATGGCATCTTTCGGGAACTCGATCCCCCTCAGTGCACCCCTTGTAATCCTGGCGTTGGGAGGTACGTTGAACTCAAGAACTTCCGCATCGGTGCCCGTCATATATTTGACCTGGGTTACATTCGGGTTTGTTGTGTGACGGAAGATCCTGCTTGCCGCAGAAATTTTCTTGTTTATTATAGTATCGATGCCCGAGTTTTCAGCCAGATTGATATACTCCATGTTCTCGACTTCGGCGATAGTCCTTTTCACGCCCATTTTTTTTGCCATCAGGCATGAAAGAATGTTTGTCTCCGAAGTTCCCGTAACTGCAACAAAAGCGTCCATCTGGCCTATGCCTTCCCGCTCGAGAAGTTCAATATCCCGGCAGTCGCCATTGATAATCAGGGTATTGTCGAGGATCTCGGCCAGCACTTCGCACCGTTCGGGATCTGAATCGATCAGCTTGACTTCGGAAGTTTTCTGCATGTATAAAGCCACATGTTTTCCGATCCGGCTTCCACCCAGAATCATGATGCTTTTAGCCTCGAAGTTCTCTTTTCCCGAAGTGATCATCATTTCGTCAATCCCTTCATGGGTGGAGATGACAAAAACAAGATCTCCAAGCAGGAACTTCTCGTTTCCTCTCGGGATAATGGTTTTGTCGTTGCGTTTTATCGCAACGGCCCTGTATTTGTCGGTCTTGTTACTTTCTGAAATCTCGGCCAGGGTCTTATCAATTATCGGGGCTTTTTCGTCGAGTTTCTGAACGTACATGGCAAGCTTGCCTCCGGAAAACTCCATGAATTCCGTGGTTCCTGTCTCATGCAGAAGGCTCAGCACCTCACGGGCTGCAATAAGCTCGGGATAAATGAGTGAATCCACACCAAGGGTCTTGAAAAACTCAAGTGTGTCATTCTCGAGGTACTCAAGATTGTCAATTCGTGCTATGGTTTTCAGCGCACCAAACCTTTTTGCCAGTACTGCGGAGGTGATGTTGGTGTCCTCCCCGTGCGTGACAGCAATGAAAAGGTCCGTTTTCTTCTTCATTATCTCCTGCAGTATCTTCACAGATGTTGCAGAACCATGATATGTCAGGACATCGAGAGTTGCATCGATGGGTTTCAGGCGGGTATCTTCCGTATCGATCAGAATAATCTCATGATCCTCGTTGGCCAGCATCTTCGCGAGATGTGTTCCTACTTCACCGGCACCGGCAATAACTATTCTCATAAAACCTTAATCCAAAAACATGACAAAATAAGGTATAAATAGGGTAATACTCAAGTTTTTCAGAAGATTTATTTGAACACCTTACAATCTCATGGTGAATGCACCGGATTTCCTGACATAGTGGAGTGTATCAACCTTTTCGATGTTCAAAATGCCCCGAAGATTGTAACCGGATGACGCTTCGGATGTTATGATAACCGTACCGGGGCCGGAAGAAAGATCAACTCCCTTCCCGATGCTGTGGTAAGAACCTTTAAGAATCACTATATCCGGTTTGTAATTACTTAACAAACTGTTATCAAGAGAGTTGCATACAAGTATATTCTTTTGTCCTGCTTTCAGATAATAATCATTCCCAATATCTGATGTTCCCTTCAATCTCAGCCCCAGTGTTGCACAGTGTCTTGTCACTTCCGGACTGGTGAAGCTGGTGTCTGAAAAAAGAAAAAGGGTTTTGCCTGCTCTTATTCCGATAGTGGAGGATCCTGCCGTGTTGTAAACAATAAGTTCATCTGTTATCTGTGTCATTATATTCCTTGCTGTCGCTGCAGAAACCAGAAGAAGAAGAGCCACAAGGGGATAAATCACCGGAATGGAATCCTTTTTCAGCAGGAACCACATGAAGAGAAAAATGAAGATGAAGAGCAGCAGGCACTGAATGGATGTCATCCCTATTCTTTCAATGGATGAGAAGGGGATTGAAGCGACTGTTTCTGTTATTGAACCTGCCAGGCCTGTGAGCTTCACAAGAATATAAGCGAGAGTTTTTGATATGAAAGTTGCCGGAAAAGTCAGCAGGACCATGGAACCCATAACAATTATTGCTGATGCGAGAGGTACGATGATGATATTTGTCAGAATAAAAAAAGCTGGAAACCTGTTGAACAGTGCTATGGTCAGAGGGAGGGTGCCTGCCTGTGCCACAAGTGTAACAACAGCAGACTTCCACAAGAAATCAGATACCCGGTTTCGGGGCTGAATTTTCAGATACAGATCCTGAAAAAAACAAATTATAAAGATCACCGCCGAATAGGAAAGGAGGAAACCTGTTCCGAAGATTACGGATGGCCTGATCAGGATAAGGACAAATGCTGACGCCAGAACCGAATTAATTGGATTTACGCGCCTGTGGATCAGGTGGCCTGCCTGAAGGAAAGTGAACATCAGCGAGGCTCTCTGGACAGAGGGTGCAAGCCCGGTAATAAACGCAAATGACCAGAGGACCAGTATTGTCAGGATAACCCGGAGAGTATTGAGTTTCCTCTTCATGAAGAAGAGTATATAGAAAACGAAAAGGCTCAGGATCATAGCATGAAGTCCCGATACCGCCATTATATGAACAACACCTGCCCTGATGAAGTTTTCTTTCTGATCGGGCTCGAGCAGGGTTTTCTGCCCGAGAGTGATGGCTGCCACAATGGCAAGCTGTTCGCCTTCGATACCGCGTTTCCTGTAGAGGCCGATTATGCTTTCCCTTATTATCTGTGCCCTGTGAATCAGGTTTATACGTTCAGGAGTAGTATGGCTGACGATTGCACGGTTTTCAGTAAAAGCAAAATACCTGATGCCATTATTCTCCATATAGAACCTGTAATCGAATTCATATGGGTTTCCTCTGTTTTCTATCGGGAGAGGAGTACAATTGACAATCAGCCGGTCACCCGGCAGGAAGCCACTGTTCGTGGAATCTTTCCTGTTATAT
Organism: Bacteroidales bacterium UBA5621; assembly: GCA_002424525.1. Lineage (GTDB taxonomy): Bacteria > Bacteroidota > Bacteroidia > Bacteroidales > VadinHA17 > LD21. The sequence goes on from DIKJ01000215.1 coordinate 12,998, forward strand.
AAGATCATCGATCCGCACAGCGGGATGCTTTCAGAACCTTCAATCTTCTGATTCAGTTTAACTTTGATCCTGAAGCTGTTCTCTTTTTCCTCAGGGTATTCAGACACGGTACAAACCAGAGTGGATGGTTCCTGGGGCAGAACAGAGAGTCTCTCTTTTTCATTATGGTAAAGGATCAGTCCGGAAGCAAAAAGTGCCACAGTCAGTGAGACTCCGTAAACATGATTTGTTTGTAATTTATTGAAATACTGGCTTGTAATTAGCCCGACCAGAATAACTGCAACGATGACCAGAAGGAAAATGAAATCCGGTCTGATCCACTGACCTGATATTATCCCCAAACACAGAGGCAGGCCGATACGAAGAAACGGAATCTCTTTGAGTGGCACAGTCCGCAGCTATTGAGACTGTATAAAGATATGAAATTTATGTGATTCTGACCTTCTGACCGGGAAGAATCGTTTTGTAATCAACCTCAAATTTGCCTTTGCTGATTGCGTTCAGTCTGCTTTTCAGGAGCCGTCTTCTCAGTGGGCTCACCCTGTCGGTAAAGAGAACGCCGTCGAGATGATCATACTCATGTTGTATAACCCGCGCAGCGAAACCGGCATAAGTCTCATCATGGAACTGCCAGTTCTCATCGTAATACTGAATGCGGATAAACCCCTCACGGTTAACTTCCTCGCGAAGATTCGGGATGCTAAGGCATCCTTCGGACATTGGTTTCAGATCGCCGGATTTTTCAGTTATATGAGCATTGATGAACACTTTTTTGAAATCAGCAAGGTCCGGCTCATCTTCTGCCAGCGGCTCGCAATCGATAACAAATATTCTGATTGATTTGCCAATCTGCGGTGCTGCCAGTCCCACCCCTTCAGAATTATACATTGTCTCAAAGAGGTC
>DIKJ01000215.1:13950-16592 GCA_002424525.1 Bacteroidales bacterium UBA5621
ACAATGGGATATGTCATTCTATTCTGTTCTTAACTTTCCGGCCGACCGCCGGTCGAGGAACGACTGGAGTATTATTGATGCGCTTATCCTGTCGATCATCTCCTTCTCCCGTCTCCCTTTCTTTTTCACGCCACCGTCGATCATTGTCCTGAGTGCCATCTGCGATGTAAACCTTTCATCAGTGAGATGAACTGGCTTACCCGGAAATGATCTTTCAAGCCTCCTGATAAATGGATCAATGTATTTAACAGATTCACTCGGTTGGTTGTTCAAATTAACGGGATAACCAACGACAAAAGCCTCCACTTCCTCTTTTTTCAGATAGTCATTAATGAATTCATCAAATTCATGAGCATTTACTGTTGCCAGGGGGGATGCAAAAATATGGAAGGGGTCAGTAACCGCCAGTCCGATGCGTTTTCGCCCGTAATCTATTCCAATTATCCTCCCCATTTATAATCCAGCAAGTCTTCCCGAAAATGTTTTTATTTGTTTTCCGGTTGATACTCCATTGCGGCCAGGCGCTGGTAAGATCTATATCTCCATTTCGCATTCTCCTCAGCTGCTTTGAATAGTATTTCAGCCTCGCCGGGGAACGAATTGATAAGAGAAGTGTATCTCACTTCAGAATGGAGGAAATCCTGGAATTTGCTCCAGTCCGGTTCCTTCGAATCGAGGATAAAAGGATTCTTTCCCTCGAGTTCGAGAAGCGGATTATACCTGTAAAGTTGCCAGTAACCTGCTGTGACAGCATCTTTCATCTGAGCCTGTGTCCTGCCCATTCCTTCCCTCAAGCCATGATTTATACATGGTGAGTAGGCTATGATGAGTGACGGTCCGTTATAGGCTTCAGCCTCCTTTATTGCCTTTAGATACTGTGCGTTGCTGGCGCCCATGGCAACCGATGCAACGTAAACATATCCATAGCTCATTGCCATCAGGCCAAGGTCTTTCTTGCGTATTTTCTTACCTGAAGCGGCAAATTTTGCCACAGCGCCGGCAGGCGTTGATTTTGATGCCTGTCCTCCGGTGTTTGAATAAACCTCCGTATCGAGTACCAGGATATTTACATCTTCTCCTGAAGCGATAACGTGGTCGAGACCCCCGTAACCTATATCATATGCCCAACCGTCGCCACCGAATATCCAGTGAGATTTCTTGACCAGATATTGTTTCAGGCTGAGGATCTCTTTTGCTGTTTCAGATTTCTCCTTCTCACATGCCTCAATGACTTTTGCCGAGGCGATCCTTGACGGTTCAGCCTTATCTTTCGCGTCAAGCCACTCTTCGAAGGTGGCTTTTGTTTCGGAGGATACTGATCCGTTATTCAGGACATCTTTCATCCGGAGAGCAATACGCTCTCTCATCTTGTTGGCACCCAGCATAAGACCATAACCAAATTCGGCATTATCTTCAAAAAGTGAATTGGCCCATGCCGGACCATGTCCATCCTTATTGGAGGTGTAAGGTGTGGAGGGCGCTGAGCCTCCGTAAATAGATGAACAGCCTGTGGCATTAGATACGATCATCCTGTCGCCGTACAATTGCGTGATGGCCTTGATGTATGATGTCTCACCGCATCCTGCGCAGGCTCCCGAGAATTCAAAGAGCGGCTGTGCAAACTGACTGTTCTTTACATTTACGAATTTATCAACAACCGTATCTTTATACCCGACCTTTTCGTGCATGTATGTCCAGCGTTCTGCTTCAGCGAGCTGAGTCTCGAACGGCTTCATTATGAGGGCTTTGTTCTTTGAGGGGCACACATCGGCGCAGTTGCCGCAGCCAGTGCAGTCGTAAACGCTCAGCTGAATCCTGAACTTATATGCTTTGAGGGCTCCCGGTATTCCCTGGATGACTTGTGTCTCTTCAGGAGCAGCGGCAAGCTCTTCCTCTGTGAGAAGGAACGGCCTTATCGAGGCATGGGGGCACACATATGAGCACTGATTACACTGGATACACTCGGAGGGCTGCCATTCCGGAACATTGACTGCAATACCACGCTTTTCATAAGCTGTGGTGCCGGCCGGGAATGTCCCGTCCTCCCTGCCCCTGAATGCGCTTACAGGAAGGTCGTCCCCTTTCATCCTGTTGATAGGCTCAACCACCTCACGAATGAATTCGGGTATATCGCGCGTATCTTTTACTTTTTCGACCCTGATATTTGCCCATTCAGCCGGAACTTCAACTCTATGTACTTCACTTCCCTTGTCAATGGCTGCGTAGTTCATACTGACAACCTCTTCGCCCTTGCGCCCGTAGGTCTTGCTGATAGCCGTCTTCATCTCGCTTTCGGCCTTTTCGTAAGGTATCACGTTGGCAACCTTGAAGAAAGAGGCCTGCATGATGGTGTTGGTGCGAGTACCCAGACCAAGCTCCTCGGCTATCACAGTAGCATTTATAATATAGAAGTTGATCTTATTCTCAGCCATGTATTTCTTCATATGGTCGGGAAGGCGGTTTTTCGTCTCTTCATTGTCCCATATGGAGTTAAGCAGAAATGTTCCGCCGGGCTTGAGTCCCTTGAGCATATCATATTTATCGAGATATGAGGGAACATGGCAGGCTACGAAATCGGGAGTATTGACAAGATATGGCGAGCGGATCGGCTCATCACCAAAACGAAGGTGTGATGTTGTTAT
>DIKJ01000181.1 GCA_002424525.1 Bacteroidales bacterium UBA5621
TGTTAGTCCGTTAGCTGGTATCTTCCCGGGCTGAATTTCAGACGTTTTTTATGACTGGTGTGATACCATTTGTGATCTTCATTATTGTACTCGGTATCGATCCGGACAAGCTGGGGCTTGCCTGGGGCAGGACATTCAGGTACTGGTATTTCCCGGTTTTGCTGCCATTGCTTACCGTCTTGTATGAGTTTTCTGACCGGTTCGTTCCTGACCGCTTTTCTCATTCATGCCTCTATGGCTGTAACCACTGAACTCTCAGCGGCTTTTCATAACCCGGAATTCCGGTTTGCAGTAACTGACAAAAAAAGTATCAGATGAGGGTTTTTATCACAGGAGGATCGGGTTTTATCGGCCAGAGACTTGCAGAAAAGCTTCTTGCAGGGAACAATGAAGTGATCCTTCTTCTCAGAGATCCTGATAGAGCCCGTAAACTGATGTATGCCGGATGCCAGGTCGTTAAAGGTGATATACTGAACAAGCCTGCCCTGATTGAGGGTATGAGGAACTGCGATCTGGTGTTTCACCTGGCAGCATATACCAGGCCATGGTCAAAGGATCCGGAAATTCCTTATAAGATAAATGTTACCGGCACACTGAATATCCTGGAAACAGCCGTCATGACTGGTGTTCCCAAAGTTGTTGTGACCTCTACGGCCGGAACAATGAGCTTCTCACACGATGGAAAACCGGTAAATGAGTCGACTAACCCAAACCCTGAGTTTCATACTTCATACGAGAGGACCAAGGCAGAAGCAGAGAAGATTTGTGTCGATTATTCCCGCAAGGGTCTGGACGTGGTAATTGTTAATCCAACAAGGGTTTACGGTCCGGGTGAGTTGACAAAGAGCAACTCCCTGACAAGAATAATCAAGTTGTACAGGAAAGGGCTCTGGAGGATTTTGCCGGGTACCGGGAACGCCGTGGGCAACTATGTATATATTGATAATGTGGTTAGTGGCCATATACTGGCCGCCAGTAAGGGATTGAGCGGTGAACGGTATATTCTCGGGGGGGAAAATCTTTCATATACAGATCTTTTCAGAATTGTCGGAGAAGAAGCAGGCAGGGTAAGAAATCTTGTCAGACTCCCGCTTCTGCTTCTTAAGGCAACCCTGAGAACTTCAAAATTATTTGCTGACATTACCGGCCTTCAGCCGCTTCTGACCAGGGAGTGGCTTGACAAGTACCTCAAAAACTGGATAATGTCAAGTGACAAGGCGAAAGAACATCTCGGATATGATATTATATCTTTCAGGGCGGGCGTCAGGGAGACTTTTAAATGGATTGACATAAACAATGACCAGAATGATCAATAAAAATTTTGCCGTTGTTACCGGCGCAAGCAAATGATGCTGATTACACGCCGGAAATTCAGTAATTTCACAAATGCGCCTGAATAACTATTTCATCATTTTATTTAGAATAAAGAATATTATTACCTTTGCCTCTCATCTCTGGAAGAGGTGAAATTAAACTAATCAAAACCAGTTATTATGGGAAAAGGAGATAAAAAATCCAGACGAGGGAAAATTATACTTGGGACTTACGGAGTCAGACGCCGCAGAAAACAAGCCGGTAAGCCTGTTGTCTCACCGCCTGAAATTGCTCAGGAAAAAGAAATGAAAGATAAAAGGGCTCCAAAGAGCAGGAAGGAACCCAGGGGAGCAGAGGCGATAAAAGAGATCAGGGAAGTGGCCGAAGTTCAGGAAGTAAAGGTTGTAAAGGAAGTAAAGGAAACTGCTGAGATACAGGAGGTAAAGGATGTTCAGCCTGAAAAGGCAGATAAAGAGGCCCCCGGTGCAAAAACTGTCCCGGCCCCAAAAGCAAAAAAAGAGGCAAAACCTGCCAGCTCCGGTAAAGTGGTGAAAGAACCTGCATCAGCAACAAAGAAAGCTCCCGCGAAAACAGCAAAGACTAAAAAAGAGAAGGAGTAAAAGAGTGTAACCACTCACCACTTACTACTCACTGCTCACTACTCAACAAGCCATCCGTAATCCTCAGGATCGATCGCCGCGTTGATGATCACGGGCTCATTCAGCTTAAGTGCCTCTCTGACAGCCCTTGTCATTTCGTCGCTTGAACCGGCATGTATCACCTTTATCCCCAGAAAGATATCTGAGTCGAAAAGATCACCTGAGTACAGTAGAGTACCGTCGGGCGCAAGGCCCAGCCTGGTCTGCCTTAATCTGATAAGATTGAGCTCCCCGTCGGAAAAAATAATGATAATGACCGGAAGGTTTAATCTCCTGGCAACCATTAATTCCCCTGCCATCATCAGGAACCCTCCGTCGCCGGTGATGCAGACCACCCTGCTTTCCGGATTATGAATCTGCGATGCAATCGCTGCAGGAATGCCGAATCCCATCCCCGACCATCCGTTAGTCATCAGCAGCTTCCCTTTCCCGCGTATCTTCCAGTACTGACCGGCCAGGTGCAGATGAGATCCTACATCAACCGTAACGATAGTGTCAGAAGGAAGCTCCTCCATCAGAATACCCTGGGCCGTTACCGGGCCGAAATGATTTTTGAAACCATTAAATACTGCCGCCATCTCGTTCCGTATCCCTCCAACCACCGTCTTCTCAAAGATAAGTGCCCCGGGATTCAGATTGTGCATGATACTGAACCATTCGTCCGGAGTTCCGGTAAAGCGTTCGACAATACCCTTCTCCGGAAGGTCAGTCTCTCTTGTGTCGAAATGGACAAGGGGAACATCAGGGATCCATGATTCGTAATTATACTCCACCTGGTCATAACCCAGACCGATCACAAGGTCGGTCCGTGAATATATTTCCTTAAGATAATCGCTTAATGAGTGAAATAAAACACCGGCGAAGGATGGATGTTCCTCAGGGATCAGCCCCTTAGCCATCGGGGTGACGATTACCGGAACCTTATACTGCTCAAGGAAATTCATGAGTTTTTTTCCCGCCCCGTGCCTGAAGGCGGTGAGCCCGGCGGCAATCAGGGGTCTTCTCGATTCACGGAGCAGGGATATTATCCTTCCCGTATCGTCTGAAGAAGAGCTTGTACTATTTTCCCATGAGATGTCATGCAGACCATCCGCACCTGTATCAGCAATGCCTGCCGGAAGACTTATATGAACAGGCCCGGGATACTCCTCCCGGCACAAGCCGAATGCCCTTGACAGGATCTCTTCTGCGCTGCCGGTACCTGCTCTCAATGAGGCTTTTGTGACCGGCCTGAAAAGGACCTGCTGATCAATATTCATCTGGGAGGTACGGTTGATCATACTCTCGTCAGGCTCATTGGTAAAGGCGATTACAGGCGACCGGTCAAGGAGTGCTCCGCCAAGACCTGAAGCCAGGTTAACGGCACCGGGACCCATTGTGGCGTGACAGACACCCGGGATCCCCGTCAGACGGGCGGAGACATCTGCCATTATGGCTGCTGCAGCTTCTCCCGATGTCAGTATAAATTCAATGCCGGCTGACCTGAAAGCCTTCAGGTAAGGGACCGATGCGCCTCCCGGGATTCCGAAAATATATCTTACGCCTGATTTATAGAGCTGATCTGCAATATATTCTGCAAGTGTCATAAAGTGGTTTTTATAATAACAAATCTATTAAATAACTTAGCTTCCCGCTCACTTTAAGGATGGAAAATAGGAAAGGACACATTGTTAAATATTATTAAAACTGAGCAGACAGGCGTTTATTTCTATTAATTTTAGCCGGATCATAATCAAAGATAATTTCTGAAAGAATGGTAAGAAAAGTAATATTCACTCTGACTTTAATACTTTTAATTCTTATTGATACCGGATTATCATGGTCGCAGGGTTCTCTTGCACCTGAAAGATACACCAGGGCTGATAGTCTGGGGCGCCTTATATCCGACAAGGTATATGGAGGAAATGTAAGACCTGTGTGGATAGGCACCGCCGGAAGCTTTTTCTACGAGAACTTTTCTCAGCAAGGTACTGAATACATAATTGTCAATCCTTTGAGACAGACCAGGAGGCAGGCCTTCGATCAGAAGCGTTTTGCCGTTGCGTTTGAAAAAGCTACCGGTCAGAAGGCAGAGCCTGGTAAATTGCCGATCCGAAACATAACCTTCTCAGAGAGACAGATAAGCTTTGCATTTGTTTATGATGGATATAACTGGATCTGCAACCTGCGGGACTACAGCATTGTAAAAAGAGACATGGCTTCCCCCGAACGAACCAGGGGACAGGGATGGGCATGGGGATTTCGCGATGAGACAACCGGCGATCCGGTCGCCTCTCCGGACAAGCAGTGGACAGCATTTATTAAGAATTATAACGTTTATGTCAGATCTGAAGCTGACAAAAAGGAGTACAAGCTGAGTTATGACGGAGCGTTGGGAGAGTATTACTCAACACAGATGAGGTGGTCGCCGGATTCAAAGAAACTGGTTGCCTACAGGGTCAAACCGGCTGAAAAACGGATGATATACTATATCGAATCATCCCCGGAAGATCAGCTTCAACCGAGGCATCACGCCTACGAATATCAGAAGCCCGGGGATGCTATCCCTCAGAAATACCCTCAGCTGTTTGATGTGGAAACCATGAGCCACATAAAAGTTGACGATTCACAGGTGCCTAACCAGTATGCCATAAATTTCATAGAATGGGCCAAAGACAACAGCGCTTTTACGTTTGAGTATAACAGAAGAGGGCATCAGGTTTATCAGGTTATCAGAGTAGATGCAGTGACAGGGAGTTATAACATTATAATCAATGAAACCTCACTTACCTTTATCGACTATAGCGGGAAGAAATACAGATACGATGCTTCAGAATCAGGCGAAATAATATGGGCTTCGGAAAGGGACGGATGGAATCATTTGTATCTGTACGACGCACTTGGCGGGAATGTAAAAAATCAGATAACAAAGGGTAACTGGGTTGTGCGGGGTGTAAGCTTTGCCGATGAGAAAAACAGGCAGGTTGTATTTGAGGCAAGCGGCATGGAGCCGGGAGATCCATATTTTATTCATTATTACAGGATCAATTTTGATGGCACCGGACTGATACGAATTACTGAGGGTGAGGGAAATCATGAAGCCAGCTTTTCTCCCGACAAGAAGTTCTTTGTTGACACCTGGTCGAGGGTCGATTCCCCTCCGGTGTCGGTTTTAAGGAGGACGGAAGACGGTACGCAGGTCATGTTCCTTGAAAAAGCTGACATTACCGGCCTGCTTGCTACCGGTATCAGACTGCCTGAAGTTTTTGTCGCCAAAGGGAGGGACGGAATAACGGACATATGGGGGATAATAGTCAGACCGACAGATTTTGACCCTGCAAAAAAATATCCGGTGATTGAAGATATTTACGCGGGCCCTCACAGCAGTTTTGTTCCGAAAAGCTTCAGGCCTATGGTTGGCGGTATGCATCAGCTTGCCGAACTGGGATTTATCGTGGTGAAGATAGATGGCATGGGTACGTCGAACCGGTCGAAAGCTTTCCATGACGTATGCTGGAAGAACCTGAAGGATGCCGGGTTCCCTGACAGGATCCTCTGGATCAGGGCCGCCGCAGAAAAATATCCTTATATGGATGTTGAAAGGGTAGGGGTATACGGTACTTCAGCCGGCGGTCAGAATGCTGCCGGAGCAGTCCTGTTCCACCCCGACTTCTACAAGGTCGCTGTTGCATCGTGCGGCTGCCACGATAACCGGATGGACAAGATGTGGTGGAATGAGCAATGGATGGGATGGCCAGTTGGTGAGGAATATGCACATTCATCCAATGTTGATAATGCCTGGAGACTCAAAGGCAAGCTTCTTCTTCTTAACGGGGAAATGGATAATAATGTCGATCCGACTTCAACAATGCAGGTTGTCAATGCTCTCATAAAAGCAAACAAGGAATTTGAATATGTATTCCTGCCGGGCGCAGGGCATACAAGTGGCGGGCCTTATGGCGAGAGGAAAAGACGTGATTTTTTTGTGAAACACCTTCTTGGACTGAATCCTCCTGACTGGAACATGGTGGAAAAATAATTTTTTTTCTGATCTTTGGCGCCAAAAATATTCTCCTTGAACAGCAAAGAGAACACCATTTTTTGGGCAGTTATTGCTTGTCTTCTCTGGTCAACGGCTTATGCAGCCATCAAAATAGGACTGCAGTATGACACGCCTTTGCATTTTGCAGGCCTGAGATTCATGATATCAGGCCTTATGATCCTGCCATTTACCATAAAACCTTCGGCATTTATCAGGATGGTAAGGGACCACTGGAAGCTCGTCATTTCGACAATGGTGCTTCAGACCCTGATCAATTATTCCCTGTTCTACCTGGGGATGGACCTCGTACCCGGAGCCCTTGGAGCTGTTATTGTTGGTTCTCAGCCTCTTGTCACGGCAGTCGTGGCAGCTATGATGCAACGTGAAGATACCCTTACAAGGGGAAAGATCGCTACCATAATTTTTGGTATTACCGGTGTGGTAATGATCAGCGCCGGCCGGCAGGCCTTTAAACTTGGAACAATAGCGGAGATGCTTGGCGTGATTATGATCCTGGGTGCAAATATTGCCACAGCAACAAGCAACGTACTGGTCTCTTTAAAAAGCAGAGGAATGAATCCTCTTGTGCTGAGCTCCACCTCTTTGTCGGTGGGAGGGTTGATTTTATACCTGATAGCAATCCCTGCCGAGGGCGTAAAGCACGGACCATTACCGGCCGAATACTGGCTGGTTCTGCTATGGCTGGCCTTTATGGCTGCCTTTGCATTCTCACTTTGGTTTAAACTGCTCCAGCGACCCGGTGTAAAGGTTTCGGAACTGAATCTCTGGAAATTCATAATTCCTGTTGTAGGCGCCATCCTGAGCTGGGTGCTTGTACCCGGAGAGAAACCCGACTGGCTTACTGTGGCTGGAATGTTTATTATTACTTTTTCGCTTGTATTGTTCTTTACACGGAACCATAAACATCAGAAAACCAATATTCTATCTTCCGGGTTATGAAAAGAAGACTGACAGCTTTATTCCTTTATGCCATTTTCTGGCTTTTGTTTTTCTTCACAGCCAGAGCATACTTTATTCTTACACACTTCCATGAAGCTTTTGAGTTCGGTGCCGGAACCCTCTTAGCTACATTTACACATGGGATCAGGCTGGATATCTCTGCTACAGCCTATATTTTTATTTTTCCCGTTCTTCTGCTGATCCCGGGAGTCTGGTTCAGCGGGGAGTGGTACCGTTATTTTATGCGGTGGTACACATGGCTCTGCATACTCATTTCTGCATCCATTGTGGTTTCCGATTCGGTGCTTTACAAATACTGGGGATTCCGAATGGATTATACTCCGCTTTTGTACCTTAAGACCCCGAAAGAGGCTGCGGCATCGGTATCTGCTTTGACCATGATACTGGTCCTATTTGCTGTTGTGGCGATCACTGCCCTGTTCATTTTTTTGTACAATAAGTTCATCGATAAGTGGTTCAGCGGTTTGGAAAGGGTCAGGCTATGGCCGGCAGCAGCCCTGTTTTTCCTGCTTTTTTGGGGAGCCCTCATAATTCCGATCAGGGGAGGAGTGGGAATAGCACCAATAAACGCCGGTACAGTCTATTTCAACACTAACCTGTTTGTCAACCATACAGCCATCAATGTGGTATGGAACGTAGGAAGCTCTCTCTTTAATGCGAAGCCGACGAAGAACCCTTATGTGTTTGAGGACCCTGAACTTGCTCTGGCTCTCAGAGATTCTCTGACCCGTCCTGGCGGTGATGTGCAAAAAGTGCTGAGGCAGAACAGGCCAAATGTGCTCTTCATAATTCTCGAGAGTTTCGGAAATGTTCTTGTAGGGCCCCTGGGAGGGGATACCCTTACAACACCATGCCTTAACAGACTGGCTAAGGAGGGGTTGTTGTTCACAAATTTTTATGCCTCAGGCAACCGCACCGATAAGGCTATGCCTGCAATCCTTAACGGTTATCCGGCACAGCCGGCCGTCTCAATAATAAAAGAGCCGAAAAAAACACAGTCACTGCAGGGTATTGTTGGAATACTTGGCAACAAGGGTTACAACACCTCCTTCTGGTACGGGGGTGAAATCAATTTCGCCAATTTCAATTCGTTCGTTATCAGTTCCGGATTTCAGGAGATCGTTACCATGCATGACTTCGACCCTGTTAATTACAACTCGAAATGGGGAGTTCATGACCATGTGCTGTTTGATGCTTTCAGAGAATCGATGAACAGGGCGATAGAACCTTTCCTGAAGGTTGTGCTTACCCTGTCGAGCCATGAACCGTTCGAGATACCTGTACCGCCTGTTTTCGAAGGTAAGGATGACCTGACAAAATTCAGGAATTCAGTTCATTATACTGACAGTACGGTAGGGGAGTTTATTGAATGGGCAAAGGGGACGGAGTGGTGGGAGAATACACTGGTCATCCTCCTTGCTGATCATTGCAGACGAAACTCTCCCGACGTACTCGTTTATTCCGAGGAGATATTCAGGATACCGATGCTCTGGCTGGGAGGTGCCCTCGGTGTGGCAGGGGTTGAGGTTGACAAATTCGGGAGCCAGGTTGATATCCCACTTACCCTTCTAAACCAGATGGAGACAGAGTATCACTTCCCGTTCGCAAAGGATCTTCTGTCTGAAAAATCAAATTCATTTGCCTTCTACACCTTCAATGAAGGATTTGCGTTTATTACCGACAGCTCCAGACTGATATACGATCATAAGCTTGGGAAACCGGTAATCAGCCAGGGATCTGATCCTGAAATCGCTGAAAAATTTGGCAAAGCCTATCTTCAGGTCCTTTATGATGATTTTCTGAGTCGCTGATTCACATTATTACCCAAACGTGGTTGGCCTGTCAGTTTTTATTGGTTACATTTGTAATAATGGAAGCGGGAACCATTAAAATATTTGCATCCGTTAACGCCCCCCGTCTCAGGTATATTGCCGGAATAATACTTGAAGATATCCTCGGGCTGGAATGGGAATTGATTACCGACAGGCGCAGGCTTGGAAAACACAGGGTGATTAATTACTCCGGAATGAACATTAGCGGTGCATTTAAAATTGTTCCGGATCCCCTTCTTTTTGAAACAGGTATATCTCCAAGGGAAATCAGCGTGACAGAATGGCATGATATGCCGGTTTTTTTTCAGGCAACCAACGGATCGGACCTGCCGTTTGATATTTTTGCGGCATCTTTCTTCCTTCTCAGCCGTTATGAGGAGTATCTTGATTTTCAGCCGGATGAACATGGACGGTTCAGGGCTTCAGACTCGCTGGCCTTCAGGAACGGGTTCCTCGGCAGACCCGTGATCGACCTGTGGACAAAAGAGTTTGCCAGAACCCTTCTGAAGAAGTTTCAGACCATCGCATTCAGGCGGAATGATTTCAGCGCGCTGGTGACAATAGATGCAGACGAACCCTTTGCTTATCCCGGCAGAGGCCACTTCGGAAGCCTGGGCGGATTTTTCAGGGACATTGCCCAAAAGACAGGATTATCCGGCAGGAAGCATAAACGCACTTTGCAAGGTGAGAAAGATCCCTATGATGTCTTTGACTATATTGATGAGACACTTGAGAGGTTCGGAGCTGATTCCATATTCTTCTTCCCGGTTGGTGATCCTTCAGAATATGATAAAAATCCGTCATACAGAAATGAAGCATACCGTGAACTTATCCTGAGAATTTCCGGAAAATACCCGACAGGTATTCACCCATCCTACCATTCAGCTGAAAACTCCTCTGTCATGATCACAGAAACCGGCAGGCTTAAGAGTCTGCTCGGCAGTGAAATTACCCGGAACAGGTTCCACTATTTAAGGATTGCATTTCCGCGATCGTACAGCTCTCTGGATGACACAGGCATAACAGAGGATTATTCGATGGGCTATCCCGATGAACCCGGTTTCAGGGCAGGTATTGCACGACCCTTCTTTTTTTATAATATTATCAAAGATGAGGTGACACCCCTCAGGATAATACCTTTCCAGGTTATGGACTGCACACTTTCCGAAAATAAGGGACTGGATTCGGAGAGTGCAAAGATACTGATCAGTAAGATAATAAAGGAGGTAAAGGATACGGGAGGGACATTCGTTAGCATATGGCACAATACGTCGCTTCTTGACAATCCTGATTGCAGAAAATGGAGAGATGTTTTTGAATATACACTAACGCGATCCTCCTGACCTGATTGCCGGCCGATCAGACTATAGCTTTTCGAAATCTATCTCTTCATCGTCCCTGACCTCCATAAGCCTTCCGTTTTCGCATTTCACCGTTCTCGCGGGGAATTTCTTGAGGATTGTATAGTTATGGGTGGCAATAACGACCGCTCTTCCCGTATTGCTGATATCCCTCAGTAGCCTGATAATGCCCTCTGATGTTTCGGGATCGAGGTTTCCCGTGGGCTCGTCAGCCAGGACAATATCGGGATCGTTAAGCAGAGCCCTTCCAATAACAACCCTCTGCTGTTCTCCGCCGGATAGCTGGTGCGGCATCTTGTAGCCCTTCAGTCCGAGCCCCACTTTCTCAAGAACCTCTCCGATACGGGCATCCGTTTCATTCTTGTTCTTCCATCCTGTAGCTTTAAGCACAAACTCAAGATTATCATACACGGTCCTGTCGGTGAGAAGCTGAAAATCCTGAAAGACTATCCCAAGCTTCCTTCTGAGAAAAGGGATCTCCCTGGCACTGATCTTTGACAGGTTGAACCCTGCAACAAGCCCATCTCCCTCCTTCAGCGGAAGCTGTGAATTGATGGTCTTGATAAGACTCGTCTTTCCGCTTCCTACCCTCCCCACAAGATACATGAATTCACTCTTGTGCACGGTGAGATTAACATCCGTCAGCACCAGATGATCCTGTTGCCAGATATTGCAGTTCTTTAACTCAATTATGGCATCCAGCGGAAGGTTTTCCTGCATTATTTTCTATTTGCTTCGCAAATTAATGAAAGAATTGATAATTAACATTTATATGTTGATAAAATCAGTAATAAAGGCCTTCTGACGGCGTTTATAAGTAGTAATTTTACTTTTTGCCAGCAGGAATGGAATCATGTCTATCTGTTTAATTACTAGCAGAATATAATATAGATCTGATTTTATCGAATGTAATTTTTGTACCTGTTGTCAGACAAAATGAATTAACTTATGAACAGCAAAAGACTTTTATCGATAGCGGGCTTCATTTTATTGTGTCTTTCACATGCATTCAGCCAGGTCTCTTTTTCCGGGGAACAGCTGAATTCCCGGTTTAACAGGGGTATGGAGCTTTTCAGCAAGGAGAAGTATCCTGCGGCGATCAGGCTTTTTGATTCATACCTGGAGGACAACAGGGGAAATGACATAATCCTGCGGAGCGATGCTGAATATTTTGCAGCAATCTCCTCCCTGATGGTCTTCAATCCCGATGCTGAATACCGTATGATCAAATACATACAGACAAACCCCGGAAGTCCCAGGATCAATGAAGCAAGACTTGCGCTTGCAGATTACTTCTATCAGAACAGGAACTACAGGAGGGCTGCCTTCTATTATGAAACGGTCAACAGACAGGAGCTTACAGGCGAAAAACTTGCGGAATACTTCTTCCGTCATGGATACTCTCTCTATGCTACGGGCGACAGACCGCGGGCCCTCCTGATGTTCTCGGAAATCAAGGATATCGATACTGAGTACACTGCTCCGGCTGTATATTACTTTTCACACATTGCATACGAGCAAAACAATTACCAGACGGCACTTGATGGGTTTACAAGGCTTCGGTACGATGAGACCTTTGGTTCCGTAGTGCCGTTCTATATTGCTCAGATACTATACCTCAACAAGGATTACGAAGGTATCCTTGCTATTGCACCCGATCTCCTTGAATCATCACCCAAAGAGAGAACCGTGGAACTTTACCGTTTCATCGGCGACGCATATTACAATAAGGAGATGTTCCGGGAAGCAATTCCTTATCTCGAGAACTATGCTGCCGGTGCAAAGGCAAGCGCAAGGGAGGACAAGTACCAGCTTGGATTCTGTTACTATAAGACCGATCAGATCGATAAAGCTATCAAGATCCTTCTCGAAGCCGGAGCAAGGAACGATATACTGAGTCAGAATATCTGGTTTCTGCTTGGTGACTGCTATCTCAAAACGGGCGACAAGAAAAGGGCCCAGTTTGCCTTCGGAGAAGCTTCGAAGATGGACTACGACCAAAAACTGAAGGAAGAATCCCTGTTCAATTATGCCAGACTGACCTATGAGACCTCCTATTCGCCGTTCGGTGAGGCCATCAACGCTTTCCAGCAGTACATCGACCTTTACCCTGGTTCCGACAAGATCGAAGAAGCCTACAACTACCTCGTGGCTACCTTCATGGAGGTCAGAAACTACAGATCCGCCTTGGCGGCCCTTGACAAAATCAGGGTCAAGAATGACAGGCTTGAGGAAGCTTATCAGAAGGTCGCATTCTTCAGGGGACTGGAACTTTTCAGGAATATGGAGCTTGAGGCTTCAATAGCTCATCTCGACAAATCGCTTGAGTTCCAGAAATATAGCAGGGACATCAGGGCAAGATCATTATACTGGCGCGGAGAAGCCAGGTACCGGTCGAGCCGGTTTGACCTGGCCAGGGATGATTATGAGGCTTTTATAGGTATCCCGGGATCTGGAAGCCTTAGTGAGAACAACCTTGTCAGATATAACCTGGGCTATGCCTATTTCAATATGGGAGATTATACAAATGCCCTCACCCATTTCAGAAATTTTGAGGGGGGAACCACCCGTGCCGGTGCCGATGTTATTACCGACACCCGGTGCAGAATAGCTGATTGCTACTATATAACCACAAGATATCCCGATGCAATAACCTATTATGACAAGGTAATCGATTACGGGAAGACTGATGCGGATTACGCAATGTTTCAGAAAGCCTTTTCTCTGGGTCTAATGAATAACAACAGGGGGAAGACAGATGTCCTTACCTCCCTCGTGTCAAGATTCCCGGGATCTGCATATGTGCCAATTGCCGTCTTTGAAAGAGGCAGAGCTTATGTAGTAATGGAGGATTTCAAAAGGGGAGAGGCAGATTTCAATACTGTCATTTCAAACTATCCTGCAAGCCCCTTTGTCCCGAGGGCAATTGTCCAGCTCGGTCTCCTCTATTATAATCAGGGAGATAACCAGCGGGCAGTTGCGCAATTCAAGAAAGTTATAGAGAATTTCCGGTCAACACCTGAAGCACGCAGTGCAATGACCGGTCTCAGAAACGCATATGTCGACCTGAACGATGTTGAATCTTATTTTACTTATGTTAAATCGCTTGGAGGATACGGGGATGTTAACCTTGCCGAAAAGGACTCACTCCTCTACACATCCGGAGAAAACCTTTATATGGCAGGAAGATGCGACAGAGCCACGGAAGTCTTCAGAAATTACCTTAGCGAATTCCGGACCGGCAGCTTCAGGATCAATGCCCAGTTCTACCTCGCGGAGTGCCTCTACTCTTCAGGAAATGTGAATGAAGCACTTAAGCTCTACCAGGAGATCATCACAGTGCCCAACACTCAGTTTCTGGAACAATCCCTGATAACTGCCGCATCAATTCTGTACGACAGGGAGGAATACCTCCAGGCATCCAGCCTTTATGAGCGTCTCGAGAGCATTTCTGCCAACCCGGCAAACAGGCTTACAGCACTCAAGGGACAGCTACGGTCCGCCTATCAGGCCGGAGACGCTCAGACAACAATCAGAACCGCAAACAAGATAACCCAGGCTGGCAACGTCCCGGACGAACTGACCAGGGAAGCTCTTTTCATGAGAGCCAAGGCGCGATACAGTCTAAATGAGTTTGAGGAAGCACTCACTGATTTTCGCAGGGTTGCAACCGAGGTTACCACCACTGAAGGAGCGGAGTCGAAATACAGGGTTGCAGAACTGCTCTATAAGAGGGGAACGGTAAGTGAATCTGAAAGAGTTATTACCGAATTCATCGATCAGAACACTCCGCATCAGTACTGGATGGCAAGGATCTTTCTCCTGCTGGCAGACATCAGCATAAGCAAGGGTGATACCCTGCAGGCCAGGGCCACACTCCAGAGCCTGAATGAATATTACACTACAGATAATGATGGTATCCGCGACGAAGTCAGAGCTAAGCTCGCTTTACTGGATGGAGCAAATTAATATACTGAACAAGGAAATCGTATGACAATGAAAAGACTGATATCAGCTGCAATATTGTTACTCATTCTCCTGCCTGTCAAATCACAGGTCGGGAAACAGGATTCAGAACTCAAAAGGGAGATAACCCTCTACAATCCATACAAGCCATCCCTGCCGGATGTAAGAAAAAAGAGTTTTCTGCCTGATATGAATGACACTTCAAAGATTAATCTTTCAGTCAGTTACGACATCAGACCAAACAAGTATTCACCGGTCTATTCCTTAACCCCGATCAAGCCGGCCGCCCTTCTTCCTGACCCTCTGCCAAAACTTTACAAAGGCTACGTTAATATCGGAATAGGAACCTATACTACCCCTCTGGCTGAGCTAAGTATTACCAACGAGAGATCAAAATCCGGAGCAGTGGGACTCTATGCGAGACACTACTCATCCCAGGGAAAGGTTCTTCTGCAGAATAATGAAAGGGTCTTTGCGGGTCTGATGGATAATGAAGCTGCAATTTTCGGAAAGAAATTCTTCCGGGACAGTTATATTAAAGGGTCCGCCGACTTTATGCAGAATACAAGATATGCCTACGGATACAAGCCCGAAATTATCGGGTACGATCCGTCAAAGAAAGAGAATAAACTTGTTTACAATAACATAGGTGCAAATTTGTCATTTGCATCTCTTAACCTTGATTCGACGGAATTCTCCTATGATTTTGAAATCGGCTGGAATATGTTCAGGACAACGAAAGATTTCATCCAGCATCACGGTGGTCTTAAGGGAGAGATGGCAAAGCTGTTCAGAGGCTTCTACATAGGATCGGGAATAAGCTATGATCATTACAAACTCCCGTCCGCACTGCTCGATAAACCCAGGTTCATTTTTTCAGCAACACCCTTTGTAAGCAAGAATAAGGAACAATGGAATTTCAAGGTGGGAGCAGAGATCATGCTTGAACGGGATGCAGAGTATTCTACCCGGGTTCATTTATATCCGGATGTTAATTTCGGCTTCAGCGTAGTGCCTGATTATATAAGGTTCTTTACCGGGTTGGGAGGCAAGCTTGAAAGGAATTTGCCAGAGCGCGTTATAACAGAGAACCCATTTCTTGTGCCTGACGGGAGCCTCTTCCTGCTTCCCAATACCGACCATGCAATCGTTGTTTTTGCAGGGCTCAGGGGAAACAACGGGATAGGAGGAAATTATGTCATATCAGCCTCCTATTCGATGCTGAATGATATGCTCACCTTTTCCAACATTGTCTTTCCCGACACTGCCATGAGAACAGAGAGAGGCAATTACTTCATCCCGGTCACAGACGAGGCCGAAATACTGAATATTCACGGTGAGATCAATGGAGCCATTACAAGCAAGGTCTCTTTTCATGCCTCAGGAAACTATAATAAATACACTCTTTCTGCCAGCAGTCACCCCTGGAACAAACCGCCATGGGACGCCAAAATCGGAGTGAACTATAATCTAAGGAACAAAATAATTGCAGGAGCGGAAATAACAGCCCTGGGCAGGCGAAAACTGATGGTAAGCGAGAGCCCGACCGGCTGGCAGACACTCGCTCCGTCAATAATGGAGATGCCTGCTCACGTCAATCTTAACCTGAGTGCAGAATACCGTTATACCAAAATACTCTCTTTCTGGGCCAGGATCAACAACGTCTCCTGGAACAGGTATCTCGAGTGGTCATACTACCCTGCTCAGAGATTCCTTATAATGGCAGGTTTTACCTACAGCCTGTAATAATCCGCGGCTGTTCCGGTTGAACAACAGGAGAAGAGTTTCAGTTGTTAATTTCTTGTTTCAAATTGTGCATTATTTGTATGTCAGGACTATCCGGAAGTCATTTATTATCAGTATATTTGTGCGGGGAAATAAAACACGAAAAATCAGTGAATTACAACTGGTTTAAAGCAGTGAAATTTTTAATGAAAAGATAAAATTAAAAAAATTGTGGAATGAGCGGAAATGAAAAAAGATTGCAGGATAGCAATGAGTACTCTGCTGAAAGAATTCAGGTACTCGAAGGTCTTGAGGCTGTCAGGAAAAGGCCTGCAATGTATATCGGGGATACGGGAATGAAAGGATTGCATCATCTTGTTTATGAAGTTATTGACAACTCAATAGATGAAGCCCTGGTGGGTTTTTGCACAAGGATTGACCTTGTAATCAACGAAGACGGCTCTGTTACAGTAACAGATGACGGACGAGGTATCCCGACGGGAATGCATGAGAAGGAAAAAAAATCAGCACTTGAGGTAGTAATGACGGTACTTCATGCAGGCGGTAAATTTGATAAGGATTCTTACAAGGTTTCAGGAGGTCTTCACGGAGTCGGAGTTTCTTGTGTGAATGCCCTGTCAGAACGCCTTGAAGCTGTTGTCATGAGGGAAGGCAAGGTGTTCAGACAGATATATGAGAGGGGCAAGCCGGTGACAGGGGTTGATACTATCGGGAAAGCGGACAGTTCAGGAACTCAGATAACATTCAAGGCGGACCCGACAATATTTCAGACGACTGAATACAACTTTGAAATACTCGCTGCACGACTGAGAGAACTTGCATTCCTTAACAAGGGAATATTGCTGACGATAAAGGATCAGAGGGAACTTGTTGAGAATGGAAACGGAGGGAAACCCCGCTATGAGGAGTTTGTCTCCGAACAGGGATTGAAGGAGTTCGTAGATTATCTGGACGCCAACAGGGAAAGGATAATTGAGAATACAATCCATATTTCCTACGACAAGACAGACATCCCTGTCGAGATTGCACTTCAATACAACAGTTCATTCTCTGAAAATGTACACTCCTATGTGAACAATATCAATACGATTGAGGGAGGCACGCATCTCGCAGGATTCAGGAGGGGATTGACCCGTACCCTTAAAAAGTACGCTGAAGATTCCGGTGCTACCGCCAAACTCAAGTTCGACATTAACGGGGATGATTTTCGGGAAGGACTTACCGCCATTATCTCCGTAAAGGTCAATGAGCCTCAGTTTGAGGGCCAGACCAAAACAAAACTCGGTAATACCGAAGTAATGGGTGCAGTTGACCAGGCGGTAAGCATGATGCTCTCAAATTACCTCGAGGAGAACCCGAAAGACGCAAGAATCATTGTCCAGAAAGTTATCCTGGCCGCAACTGCCAGACACGCTGCCCGGAAAGCAAGGGAGATGGTACAGCGCAAGAACGAATTCTCGGGATCAGGTCTGCCGGGCAAACTTGCCGACTGCGCTGACAGGGATCCGGCAAAATGCGAGATCTATCTTGTTGAGGGAGACTCTGCCGGAGGGACCGCCAAGCAGGGGCGCGACAGAAAATTCCAGGCTATACTGCCGCTAAGGGGAAAAATCCTGAATGTCGAGAAAGCGATGCACCACAGGATATATGAAAGTGAAGAGATCAAAAATATCTTTACGGCACTGGGAGTGAACATCGGCACCGAGGAGGACAGCAAGGCCCTCAATACCACCGGACTGCGCTATCACAAGATCATCATAATGACTGATGCGGATGTTGACGGATCACACATTACTACCCTTATTATGACCTTCTTCTTCCGGTATATGCAGGATCTGATAAGGGGAGGCAATATTTTTATTGCTACTCCTCCTCTCTATCTTGTCAGGAAGGGCAAGTCGGAACGTTATTGCTGGTCAGAGGAGGAGAGAGAATCAGCCGTGGCCGAGATGGGGCAGGGGAAAGACTCATCAGTGACTTTACAGAGATACAAGGGTCTGGGCGAGATGAACGCAGAGCAGCTATGGGAGACGACAATGAACCCTGAGACAAGGACCCTGCGGCAGGTTACCATAGAGAGTGCCGCTGAAGCCGACCATATCTTTTCAATGCTTATGGGAGATGAGGTTCCTCCACGCCGTGAGTTCATCGAATCGCATGCGAAATATGCAAGGATTGATGTGTGAGAATCGCCTTTCCCGGGTGATCTGAAACTAATCGCCAAACACCTTTCTTCTCACTTCCACGGCATTGCTCTGGCACACTTCGCTGCAGCAGAAACACCTGATGCACTTCCTGTCGGTCAGCACTACATGATTCTGTATTGCCGGATGCATGGCTATAGCGTTTGTCGGACAAATCTTTATGCAATCGAGACAGCCGATACACTTTTCATGAAGAAAAACAGGCCTTCTCTGAAGCCTTCTTACAGTAAACAGCCTGTTCCTCAGAAACTTTAGCGCAATGTTCCTGAAAGGCGATATGGGTATCCTTCTGAAATCTTCCCTGGTAATAGTCTCAAGGATTGGGCCTTCATAAATTATCTCATCCGGAGACCGGAGCCATTTCCCTCTTGATAAGGCTATCAGGTTTGTCGGGATGGCCAGTGGATCATAACCTATTATAGAACATGTAATTATGTCGAGCGCAAGTGGATTGACAGACCCGATTAACACTTCTGTCCTTACCGGAGTTCCCTGCGCGGGACCTCTCCCTTCCATTCCCATAATACCATCGATAAGGAAAAAATGTTGCGGTATGGCTTCGTTGAGATCAACAAGAAATTCACTGAACCTGTTCCGGTCCTGGTAAAGGGCATGCTGTTTCGCTTTGACGAATCCGGGTACAAGGCCCAGAGTATTCTTGATGGCCCCGGTGAAATAGACAAGTTCGTGATTCTTCAGCTTGGGAATGGAGATGATCAGGTCTACCTCCTTCACAATGGAAGCGGTCCTTATTGTGCCTTTCCTTAACCTTGTCTGGAAAGGACTCCTTAAAAAATCGGTCCATACCGCCCCTGTTCTTTCACAAACATCATACATGCCTGACTTTACAGGTTTGAAACTTCTTATATGGACCGCCGGGGAATCTCCAACAAAAACTGTGGCTCCTTCTGCCTGCAGGAACCTGATCATGGCTTCAACAACCGCAGGGTGCGTGGTTATACATTTGTCCGGATCGTTATCCGACAGCAGGTTTGGCTTCAGCAAAACCTTTTTGCCCGTAACCGGAGGAGCCTCACAAGCTCTGTAAATATCAGAAATAATGTTAAATAGAATATCCGGGTCGTACTCCGGACATTTTCTAGCAACTACCTTCTTATTCATAAATATATATCCCGATTACCCGATTTTGTGTTTGTTAACTGTTCAGAATTATCTGTTTCAGGAGAGATTCGATTAAGGTAACAATCCTGTGCGACGGTCCTGTGAAATTGTTTACCATGACGCAAAAAGTCATCTCTTTTCCTGAATGAGTGGTAAAGTATCCCGCGTAGCTTCTTACTCTCGTCATCGAACCGCTTTTTGCCCTCAGGTTTGAGTTAAAAACCGGATCCTGGAAGTACTTTGCAATAGTACCTTTCTGACCGGCTTCAGGGAATGAAGAGTAAAACTCCCTGAAGTATTTGCCTCTGGTCCTCATATGGATCAGCAGGTTAGCCATTTCTTCACTACTGATGGCGTTGAGCGGGGAGAGCCCGCTTCCGTCCTCTATGAACATGCCATCGGTAATTACACCAGAACCGGTCAGGAATTGCCTTACCACTTCAATACCGGCAGCCGTGGTTCCGGTGTCCATGAAAACCTTCCCCAGTTCTTTAAGAAGATGCTCAGCATACAAGTTTACACTCTCGTGATTAAGTATTTCGACAATCTCACTCAGAGTTGGCGAGACTACAGAGGCCACAGGAGTTAATTCGCCGCCCTTAAAAACAACCAGCTCTCTGGTGGTTGTCGGGGTGCCAGCGATACGTATTCCCTTTTCCCTTAGTTTTTTGTCGGTTATTTCAGCTACCAGTTGGGGGGGATCCGGAATAGAAGCTTTGAGGACAAAATCATCTCTGTCCTCCGGTACACTCCCTGCCAGCCACCCATTTCCAATGTAAGGTGCCGCGAAAACATATCCTTTATCAGTGTTCCCCTCTGCCACCAGCCGGTTATCAAGCAGGCGACGGCACTCCTCCGGAAAAATGCCTGTTATTATGGGTGTTGCTGAGACTGAGGTTGTTCTTAAATGGATCTCATAGGTATTGTCAAAGACAGACAATCCGAAGGCTCCTGCCCCGTAATAGTTTCCGATATCTTCCCACAGCCATTTGGCAGGAACCGGGAGGTAATCATAGTAACTATCATCTGTTATTACCCTGCCTTTTATTTTTCTGATACCCATACCCGACAGGGCATCCGCCCATCTGCTCATGAAATCACCATAATGATCCGCTAAACGGCCGGACCCAAGTGCGGGATCCCCTCCTCCTCTGATCACAATATCCCCTTTGAGTATTCCCGATTTTCTGTTAAACTTTCCGGTATAGCCAACCCCGGTGGTGAAGGTGTAGTCTGCTCCCAGAAGCTCCAGTGCTGCAGCTGAGGTAATAAGTTTCAGGACCGAAGCGGGATTCATGCGTTTCTGAGAACCGTAATCCAGCACGGGCATCCCGCTCACTGCATCCCTGATGCATAAAGACATGGATGCATGGGTCATTGCCGGGTCGGAGAGGAATGCCCCGAGAGCCGTATCCTGTGACCAGCCCGGGGGCCACACTGATGCGACGAAGAGGAAAACCAGAAATCTCCCTTTTATCATATCATCCTGTTTTGTTCAAGAGTCGATAAAAGTCCGCAAGCCGCTTGTATATCCTCACCTCTGCTGGTCCTGATGGTGGCCGGAATGCCCTTCGCGTTCAGGCTATCCCTGAAATTGACGATGGAACTCATATCCGGGCTCTCAAGCTGCGATCCCGGGATGTTGTGATAGCGGATCAGATTTACCCGGCATCTTATCCTGTTGAGAATCCTTGCCATCTCCTTAATGTGCCTCGGAGTATCGTTCATGCCTTTGAAAAGTATATACTCGAAGGAGATACGTCGCTGTCTGTTCAGATCGAAGGCCCTTATTATCTCAAGCACCTCACTGAGTTCATTTGTTTTCTGCACGGGGATAAGCTTCTTCCTTTCCTCGTCAAAGGGAGAGTGGAGGCTGACAGCCAGATGACAACGGCTTTTTTCCAGGAATTCCCTTATTCCTTCTGACAGACCGATCGTACTGACAGTTATTCTTGAAGGGCTCCATCCATAACCCCAGTCGCTTGT
>DIKJ01000071.1 GCA_002424525.1 Bacteroidales bacterium UBA5621
GATTTCAAAACGGCCGGAAAGGAGAGTGGGGCGGCATGGAAACTATTCTGGACCACTGGAGGAGCAGTCGATTTCTCCGGGTGCACCGATCCCCGGGCCTTTGAACTGGAAAGACGCATAATCCTTTCACAATATCTTACGAAAATACAATGCAGTGGTTCACTCCCTCCTGCCGAAACGGGACTTACCTTCAATAGCTGGTATGGCAAATTTCATCTCGAGATGCACTGGTGGCACGCTGTCCATTTTGCTCTGTGGCAGAGAGGAAAGATACTTGAAAAGCAGATGGAATACTATACGGCAATTTTTGAAAATGCACGAAAAACAGCAGATCATCAGGGATATAATGGAGTCAGATGGCCAAAAATGGTGGGGCCTGACGGCAGGGAGAGTCCGAGTACCATCGGAACTTATCTAATCTGGCAGCAACCTCATGTGATCTTTTATCCGGAACTGTTGTATAAAAATTCTGAAGACAAAAAGGCGATACTGGATAAATACAGCGGGCTGGTTTTTGCTACCGCTGACTTCATGGCATCCTATGTATGGTTTGATACTGTTTCCGGAAGGTATATTCTTGGACCGGTGCTCATTCCGGCACAGGAGAGCCTGCGGCTTGAAACGACCATAAATCCTGTTTTCGAACTGGCCTACTGGTACTGGGGACTGAAGACAGCCCGGGATTGGAAAATCAGACTCGGTCTTGAACCAGATCCCCTGTGGACCGATATAATCGAAAAGATTTCTGTATTGCCTGTACTGGATGGTGTTTATCTTTGTTCGGAGGATACCAGGGACTCCTGGGAGAACCCGCGCTACATGAGCGATCATCCGATCGTGTCAGGCATTTCCGGTGTTATTCCCCGGACAAGGCTTGTTGACACTGAAATCTTAAGCAATACTCTGGATACGATAAAAAGAAAATGGAACTGGCAATCGACCTGGGGCTGGGATTTTCCGATGCTGGCAATGTCGGCTGCATCGATTGGAAGAGGAGAGGATGCCATCGATTTTCTTCTTATGGATGCTCCCAAGAACAGGTATTTACTTAATGGCCATAACTATCAGGATGCACGGCTCTCAATATACCTTCCCGGAAACGGCGGTATCCTGACAGCTGTTGCAAAGATGTGTGTTTCGGATCAGTTTCCCCGCAACGGGAAATGGAATGTCCGGTGGGAAAACCTGAATTCTTATGTTGAATGATACTTCAAAGAAACGAGAGTATGAAAAAGACTAGTTGCCAGGTTTATATAACTTTAATTCTGGGGATACTGATTTTATCGGACTTGACCGGATTTTTAACGGCCCAGACCGGTCCGGAGGATGCATCTCCCCAGTTTCTGTATCCTGATTATTCAGAAAGTGTTGTCAGACTTAAGAATGGACAGACACGTACCCTTAGCCTGAACTATAACATAGTTACAGAAAGCATGGTATATGAGCAGGACGGGAAGCTTTATGATCTTATTGGACTGGAGACAATTGATACTATCTTTATCCGGGGGTATAGTTTCGTACCCTTCGGCAAAGTTTTTCATGAGGTGGTATTGACAGGACCTGTAACACTTTTTATCCAGCACCAGGGGACTTTGATACCACCGGGCAAGCCGGCAGGTTACGGCGGGACTTCACAGACTTCAAGCATCACCAGTTACTCGGGCATCAATACCGCAGGAGGATTCTATAACCTCAAACTGCCATCAGACTATAAGGTGAATGTCAATCCGACTTACTGGGTCAGGATGGATTACCAGATGCAAAGCTTCATCAACAAGCGACAGTTCCTGAAAATCTTTCCCGGACAGTCCGGTGAGCTTAAACAATTTATTAAAAAGAACAGGATCAGGTTCGATAACAGGGAGCATATTGTACGGGTCATTAATTACTGTAATGAATTATTTCCTGTCATCCGTTAACTCAAAACCACCGTCTGTTGACCAGAACTTTCAGATTTTAGGCTGATAAATTAATTTCAGGACAATTTAGGATCGGATCGTATACCATTATGTAAGAAAATTATTCCTGGAAACTACTTCCGGTATTCTTATTTTTATGTTGGGGTAATTTTGAGAGGATGTGAATATGAAAAGCTTTAAGCTTATTCTGGTGTTAATCTGTCTTGCAGGGTGGATCATACCGGCAACAGGCACTGCACAGGATGCTGCGAAATCAGTGAGAATTAAATTCTCAAAAGTATCAGCAGAAGATACTGAAAGAATCAACCGGCTTATTGATGCCGGGTATAAGTATCTTTCTCACATGGATTATTTTGATAAGGGAAAAGCATGCATTGACACAGCGCTTGCAATCTGCAAGGAAAGAAGAATGGAGGTCCCGCCACGCCTGACTCTTCTGATGGCAGAGCACTCTTTTGTCACGGGTGACTCAAGAAACGCTCTGGTGTATGCGGAAAAGGCTTTACAGCAAACTGAAAGCAGGGGCGATAAAGATGTTCATGCAAGAGCTCTCTACTTTCTTGGCAAATACTATGCACGTACAGGTTATTTCAATGAAAGCCTTGAATACCTGGAGAAAGCTATTGCTTTTTCAAAGAAAAACCGGATAAAGGGAGTTATACCAAAAAGTTACTATATACAGGCAAGGGAGGTATATTATCTCATGAGGCAATGGGAAAAATACATACCGGGCCTTCAGAATCTTATCGCTGAATCAATTGCTGAAGAGGATACAATGAACCTGAACCTTGGATATTATTTTCTCGGCAGCAGGCATGCAGATACACTCAGACCCTGGAAAAATTTCAAACTGGCCGATTCACTGCTTAAAAAGAGCTATAAGCTGGCATCGATACGAAAAGACACAGGATTAATGGCCGGCTCCCTGGCAAATATGGGATGGAATTTCTATGGGGAATCCATGTATGATTCATCGCTTTATTGCTACGAAAAAGCTCTGAAATACTCCATTCTCAACAATAATTACTCTACTGCTGCAAATGCATTGGGAAATATCGCTACAATTTATCGTGATCAGGGATATATCAACTGGTCGGTCAGTTACTACAACAAGGCAATTGAAATGGCAAAAAAGGTAAGGGACTGGTATTCTCTTGATTGGATATACTTTGACCTTACCAATATTTATCTTAAACGCGGGGATACAACCCGGGCTTATAACAATTTTGTCCTTCATAAGGAGTTCAGCGATTCCCTGAAAATAACAACAAATATCAAGGGATTGTCGGATGCCAAACTCCGTTATGAGACCGATTCTCACAAGAAAGAGGTTGAACTTCTGTCTCTAAGAATAAAAAACCAGCGTCTCATGATTTACGGATTTAGCGGATTCCTTGTCCTCTCTCTTGCTATAGGTCTCCTTCTGTTCAGGGGATCGAAACTGAAAGCCAGACGCCGCATCAGCGAAATGAACCGCAAGATCTCAGAGGTCACTCAGGCCAACCTCCGTCAGCAGATGAATCCGCACTTCATTTTCAATACCCTTAATTCGATTCAGTACTATATGTACCAGCACGATAAGCTGGCAACAAATAATTACCTTACGAAGTTCTCGAGTCTCATGCGCAAGGTCCTTGAGAACTCGCGCCATACCTCAGTGACCCTCCACGATGAGCTGGAAGCACTTAATCTTTATCTTGAGCTTGAACGCATACGGTTTAAGGATAAGTTTGATTATGAAATAACTGTTGACGAAGAAATAGACGCACTGATGTATAAGGTACCGACAATGCTTATCCAGCCTTATGTTGAGAATTCTATCTGTCACGGACTGATGCCCGGTGAGGGGAAAGGAATCGTGAAAATCGACCTTAAACTGAATTCAAGCTATATTAATTGTACAATTGAAGATAACGGTATAGGTCGCGATGCAGCACAGAAAATCAGGGAGAAAAGTGAAAATAATCATAACTCACTGGGTACACAGATCGTTACATCCCGGCTGGATCTGGTTAATTCTCTTTATGGGACAAGTCTGAAAACAATTTATACCGATCTGAAAGATGAAAAGGGCGAGCCGGAAGGCACGAGAGTGGAGATTCACATACCAATACTTACATGAACAGAAAGCTGAAAACGATCATTGTGGATGATGAACCGGATGCGGTAAATTTTATCAATTCAATCATTGGTGAATATTGTCCTGCACTTGAGGTTACAGGCAAAGCCCACAACGTGATCGAAGGGGAGCAGGTGATAACGGAGAAAAAACCTGATCTGGTCTTTCTCGATGTGGAGATGCCCAATGGTACCGGGTTTGATCTGCTTGCCCGGTTCCCGGAGAAGGATTTTGAGGTGATCTTCATTACTGCATTTAATCATTATGCAATCAAGGCAATTAAATTCAGCGCTGTTGATTATATACTTAAGCCGATCAATATCAACGAGTTCATTGAAGCAGTCAACAGGGTCTGTACCAAACGATCAGAAAAATCGGACCGGAGCCAGGAGAATTTCAAAGTATTGATGGAGAATCTGCGAACGGCACTTCCATCACGACTGGCCATCCCGACTGCCGATGGTATGGAATACATCAATCCGAAGGACATAGTACGAATTGAAGCGGACCGGAGCTATTCGTGGGTTTTCATTACAAACAACAGGAAGGTGCTTGTGTCAAAGCACCTTAAGGAATTTCAGGATCTGCTGAGTGACCGGCATTTCTTCAGGGCACATAATTCGCATCTCGTAAATCTGCGATTCGTCAGGAAATATATCCGCCGTGAAGGAGGATATATCGAGATGTTCGACGGCTCACAGATCCCCATTTCCCGTACAAGAAAAGACCTTTTTCTTGTACATATGTCGAGGTTTAAGGGCTGATACATTGAATTAAAAAGGGCGCCCTTTTGAGACACCCTTTTTAGTTAAATTAAAACCTAAAATCAGGACCGGCCGGATAGCCGCATGTAGAAGATTTTATTTTATAGCCAGAATGGCTTCCTGATCCTTTAAAAGAAACGGGTAATAAGCTGCGATGAGTTTTGAATTCTCACGGTCGCTCATTTTGTCGCATGTAATGAGCCTTTGATGGAAGTATTCCTCATTGTTGAGCTTGTCGGCGGAGGTTTTGTAGCCCTCCTTCTCGAGCTGCTTGTCCAGCCGTTCAACGCCAAAGTATTTGTCGTTGCATACATACTGGATCGACAGGTTGTCAGACAATACGTAGTACTTTTTGCATTTCGGTGTTTTTTCGACTGCAATAGTAGCCTTAAGGCCGGTGTTCTGATATGAGACACGGAACCCTTCAAGTTCTTTCCCGTTAATGACAACAGGCTGTTCCATGGTCTCAATCCGGTAGTCTCCAAGTGCTGTCCAGGTTTTTCCTTCAGCAACAAATTTTTGTGAAAACGATGCAGTACAGATAAGAGCAAGCACTGCGGCAAAAAACATTCTTTTCATGGCATAAAAGATTAATTAATAATTGTATAGATCGCTTTTACTGTCTATATATCTTTTTGACTGTCCATTTTCTCAAAGATTATAGCTTTAAACTCATATCGAATTTAAGCTATCCCTGGAAACAGAAAAGCGCAAACCAACGGATAGCAGGTTTGAATTAACGGATAGCAGGAAACGGGCAGTTAAAACAGTTCTCTGCCGGTTAAAGGATTTCAACTTCCTGAACAGCCATGGGTCTAAACCCGTACACTATTTTATTCCACCCTGATCAGGGTAGTTTTCGCGATCAGCCCGCCTGACGAGGCCGTGATTTCCACATCTCCTTTTTCGAAACCTGATTGTACTATGAGCAGAGCCTTTCCATAGAAGAGCCTGACAAAATCGGCCTGGAAGGGATCCAGCGACTGCGGGTCGCCATTTCCGACACCTGCAATTTTCCCTGCTCCTTTAACTGAGAGATCAATACGGTTATCTGCCAGAGGACAAAATATCTCCTGCGGCGACTGACTGGTTATGCACGGTCGAAGTTCCCCCTGGCAAACTTCCAGCCTGTCTGAAGAGTGATAACGTCCCTGGCCAGGATTCCTGAAGAAAGAATAATAAACAACGGAAGGCTGACCACCAGCCTTAAAATAATTGTTCTGTATTTCATGCTGATTAATTTTATTTGAGTGTGATCTTGATCACCCCGTTAGCTCCCTGCGCCCCATATAATGATGAACGGACATCATCAATGAACTCGATATTTTTCACATAGTCAGGGTTAATATAGGAGATATCGTTGACGATCTTTTCGTCAACAACCAGCAGGACCCTGGGATTGGAATCAAATGATCGGACCCTGGTATTTACAATGGTGGTTCCCTGAACCCTTACATTATATATCTCACTGCTGATAAGCTCGTATATCGATTTGTATATTGAATAATCTTTGCCGGACGAACCTGCTCCCCGCTGTGTTGCTCTCCTCAGTGCCTCCTCGGATACATGTCCGTTCTGCACTGCCAGGTTAAAGTTGTTTTTTCTGTCAACATAGACCAGGTCAGCAATATAAACATTGTCTCTCCCCAATCTGAGCCTTTTATCCCTGAATCCCGCTGCAGAGATATTGAGGACATCATTAGGATATGCTGTGATGGCAAAATTGCCTGCTGAGTCAGTGAATACCGTTTGCCCCGACCTGGCAGCTGATACCTTTGCGTTGTTTAACGGTATGGATTTGAATGTTGTGACAACACCTGTAACAAGTGTCAGGTCCTGAGCATAAGTTTTGATACTGATTGCCGTGACCATCATTATTGAGAAAAGGAATATGATTTTATGTTTCATTGCTGATTTGATTATCCGGTAAAGTTACTAAATCTCCCGGGCAATTCCTCGAACATTCAGAAGGAATCAGCCATCAGATTATGAATGTTCATATTAAAAATCTAATTAAATGGAAACCTTAGAAATTGTTTTGTTATCTATAGGAATAGTTATAATTGTATTTACAGTCATCATAGCAATTAAAATTCCTCAACCAACTGTTTTTCAATTATGGGCCTTTAGAGTAATCATAGCTTTATAATTTTTATCTAGATAAAATGCAGAACATGAATTTTTAGAATAAAGAAATCAAAGTCAATACATTTACAAACCTATTTTAAAGGACTCGATTTTATTGTTGAAACCCTCAAGTTGACTGTTTGATATGCAATACTATTTATAATTTAAAATGACAGTGTTATGCAATTGTATGTCTTGAAACGTAAGCATTCGAACTTCTGCTAGAACTTGACGGGCCATTAAATAATTGTTATCTAAAAACAGTGGAAAGATATTATTACTACCTTTAAAGGTATTTTGCAATTAAACTCTACAAAAATTATTTAGAGACAATGAAAAGAGATTCATATGTATATGGACATTTTGATATGAATGGTAATTGTTTCTACATTGGCAAAGGAGTTGGCGGCAGAGCCTATGCAAAATCAACTCGTGCAAGGCATCCTATCTGGTTTTATTATGTTAATAAACACTTGAACGGTCAATATGAAGCTAAAATCCTCAAGGATAATTTAACTGATGACGAAGCAGAAGAATTAGAAGCAGAACTTATTCTTAAATATAGCAAACAGTTGATAAATTGGGTACGACCAATAGTGGCAAAAACCGCACAACGCGTTTATATTAGTAATAATTGAATTAGGCTGATGATTACACAACAGAAAGACGACAAGAATAAGATCTACAGCATACATGAGCCGGTAACACTATGTATTTCCAAAGGGAAGGATCATAAGCAGTATGAATTTGGGAACAAGAGTTCTTTTGCATATGCCAGAAAATCAGGGGTTATAGTTGGAGCGAATGCACTTGAAGATAATGTATATGACGGACACACATTAGAGCCACAACTTGAGCAGGTAAAGGAACTTACAGGAGGCAAGATCAAAAAAGCGATTGTTGATAAGGGTTACAAAGCAAAAGGAGGAATACAGGGGATTGATATTGAAATGCCGGAAAATCTAAAAGATGAAAGCTACTATCTTAAAAAGAAAAAAGAAGAGCGATGTCGCTCTAGATCTGGAATAGAGGGACTTATGTCACACCTGAAATATGATTACAGAATGATAAAAAATTATCTCAGCGGATCAGCAGGAGACAAAATCAATACATTATTGGTTGCTACCGCATACAATATAAAGAAATGGATGAGGTTAAAGAGGGAAGAAATCCTTAACTTAATTTTATGCTGGATTTTCCAAAGACTTATTTCGTATCCGGCAAATATTCAAGGATGCAGAATATAAAAAAACAGGTATTAATAAGGATCGACTAAGTAGAAATGGAGTAAACATAATTTATAATCAGTTTTCAAATCTTTATTATAAACAAAAGAATGAGTTCTGGGCTTTCTGAATATGTAAATAGTGTGTTCGAGCAACCTTGGTGGTTAGACACAGTTGCTCCCGAAAAATGGAAAGAGATTTTGGTTAAAGAAGAAGGTAGAATAATAGCCCGTTGGCCAATAGTCGAAATGGGGTGGGGAATTGGTATGCCTAAATTAACACAGACTTTAGGTTTTTGGCTTGATGATAAAGTACTTAAATCAGATAAATATCTATATGAAAGGAAAAGAATTACTAATTTACTATTGCACCAAGTCTATAAATATAAAAACATTAAGGTTACATTAGACCATAATGTAAATTATTTCTTACCAATGTATTGGGATGATTTCGTGATTCAGCCCTGTATAAGTTATAGGATTATAGATCTTAGTGACCTTGAACAAATATATGACAGATTTAGCAAAAATGTTAAGAGGAATATTAATACAGCAAGAAGAAAAGTAGACATAAAGACTATAGATAATATAGAATTTCTAATACAGCTTTTGGAGAAGACTTTCAACAAACAAAATAGAAAGCTGCCAATATCTAAAGATTTAGTTCGTAATATTTATATTTCATCCAAAGAAAATCAATCATCCAGATTATTATATGCATTGAATAGGGAGGGGAATGTTATTTCAGGGTGTCTTTTTATTTTTGATAAAAATGTGTGTTATTATTTATTACCTGGAAATGATCCGAAATACAGTAATACTGGAGCTAATGCATTGCTAATATGGGAAGGAATTAGGTTTGCATCAACTGTATCTAAATCTTTTGATTTTGAAGGATCTATGATTGAAGGAATAGAGAATTATTTCCAACAATTCGGTGGAACTCCTATTGTTTATTATCAAATTCGAAAACAAAGCATAATATTAGAGTTATTTGAGTTGTTAAAACCTAAATTAAAATCATATATTGGTTATAAGAGATAATATAAAAAGCAACTTTAAAAATGCTACTTGCGATAAAATAATAGGATGAAAATTATTATTTCTCATGATGTTGACCATCTTTACTGGAACGACCATTTGTTAGATACTTGGTGGCTTGGACTTATTCTTAGAACTGTTAAAGAAGTATTTAAAAGTGAACTTAGTTTGTCAACTGCAGCGAAAAGGATTTTTCCTGGTAAAAATCTCAATAATATTATGAGTTTGATAGATTTCCTAAACCTGAATAATATACCAGCTACATTTTTTTTTGGTACACGCAAGGGATTAAAATTATCTTACTCCAATATAAAAGCAAAACCATTTATCGAACAACTATTAAAGATCAAATTTATGATAGGTCTTCATGGTATTGCTTTTAATGATAGAACTGTCATGCTTGATGAAAAAAGGAGGTTCAATGAAATTGCAGGATTTGATCCGGTTGGAATAAGAATGCATTACTTACGGATGGATAATTCCACTTATGAATTATTGTCTTCTCTAGGATATAAGTATGACTCATCTCAGAATAAAATAGATTTCCCATATAAGTATGGAAATATTTGGTCCATTCCGATTTCTATAATGGATGTCGATGTCATCCAAGGTTCAACTGCCAGAGATTTGGAAAAAGCTAAAAAAGAATCCTTGGTCAGAATCGAATCTGCAAAATTGAAAGATATACCTTATTTCGTAATAAACTTCCATGACTTTTACTTTTCAGATGGCTATCCTGTTCATAAAGCATATTTTTTTTGGCTTATTGATTTCTTGAAAAAGAATAATTTCATTTTTACATCTTTTAATCAGGCTGTGCAAGAGATAAATTAATTACAAATGCGGATTATCTATATTTCAAAATATGCAGCTACACATTCATCGGGGCACCCGACGTAACCCTTCGGTCTGATGCATATTGTTTTCTTTGATTTGGCAAAATAATTTTGGATCCAAAACCGGTCATATGAAAAAGCAGGAACGGATCAGCCGCCAGGAAGAGATGTTATCCCTTATCGGGAGGTGACAGGAAAGCGGTAAAACCCAACAAGCATTTTGTCAGGAACACGGTCTAACCTATACAACATTTTATTATTGGCTTAAGCGTTATCGACGGGAACTTGACGAAAGCAACTTTCTTCCTGTCGAGATTAGTTCAGGATCACATGTTGAGATCCGTTACCCGGGAGGAATAATTTTACAATTACCGGCCGCCACAAAACTCTCCATAGTAAAGCAGCTGTTAACTCTGTGAGATGATAAGAAGAGATGTTTTCACTCAGTTCCACCTTCCGGTACTATTTCTATAATTCAGCTACCGACATGAGAAAAGGCTTCGATGGCTTGTGCGGGCTTGTACATGTTGAACTGGGTCGCCGGCCTGTAAGCGGAGAGGTATTCATCTTTGTCAATCTTCAGCGTGATAAGATAAAAATGCTTCACTGGGAACAAGGTGGATTTGTGTTGTATTATAAGCGGCTTGAGCGTGGAACTTTCGAGCTGCCAAGGGTCAGTTCCCAGGGCAAAACATGTCAGATCAGCTGGTCGTCGTTGATGCTTATGGTAGAGGGTATTTCTATTGAAAAATACAAGCAAAGACGTCGATATTTTATTAACAATTTTCCTGCGGCGTCTTAATAAAAACCCCTGAAAATATTAGGGTTACAGATCTATTTTTGTCATTTTTGCGATATGCAGAACGGGCAGGTAACATATCAGGTAAACAGACCAATCTCAGAGGAAGAATACCTGTTTCTCCAAAAGGAAAACACTGAGTTGTCAGAGAAGGTTGCCAATCTTACTGCAGAGCTTTTATATTATAAGCAGGAACTTGCCCAGCTTAAGAGAATGATCTTTGGCAGTAAGAGTGAGAGGCATATCGGTTCTGATCCCTCGCAATTAAACTTGGGACTGGATATTGAAACAGTTGAACAACCTGAAAGAGAAACAGAACAGATAACCTATACACGCAGTAAGTCAGATAATAAAAAAGGTTCAGCCATACGTCTTGCCTTACCGTCACACCTTCACCGTGAAGAACATATCATTGAACCGCAGGAAGATATTACCGGTGCCCGCAAGATCGGAGAAGTTGTAACAGAGGTTCTTGAATACACCCCGGAGAAGTTTTACGTTGAGAAGTATGTTCGCCCAAAATACGTGTTTCCCAAAGAGGAAAGAATTGTTATCGGAGAGCTTCCATCGTTTCCTATACCAAGAGGTAATGCAGGACCTGGCCTGCTGGCACATCTTCTAATCAGCAAGTTTGTTGATCATTTGCCTTTTTACCGGCAGGTACAGCAGTTCAAGCGGCAGGATATTGACATAGCAGAATCGACAATCAGCGGATGGTTTACAGCTTCGTGCCGCCTGCTGGAACCATTATACGAAAGGTTAGTTGCAAGGATACGAGGCAGCGGTTACCTGATGGCTGACGAGACGCCGATCCCGGTCCAGACCAAAGACAAACCAGGTTCTACTCATAAGGGGTACCATTGGGTCTATTATGCACCACTGGAAAAACTTGTCTGCTTTGATTACCGGAAAGGACGTGGACGGGACGGTCCACAGAAGTTCCTTGAGTCGTTCCGGGGCATGCTTCAGACTGATGGTTACAATGCATACGACATATACGAGAAAAAAGAGGGCATAACCTTATATGGATGCATGGCCCATTCAAGACGGAAGTTCGAGAACTCAAAGGATAATGATCCCCGAAGAGCTGAATATGTCCTTGAACGAATGCGGAAGTTGTATATGATTGAGCGTGAAGCGAAGGAGAATAACTTATCATCTGATCAGAGAAAAGAGCTTCGGACAGAACAATCGATACCAGTATTGCAGGAGTTGGAGAGGTGGATGAAAGAACAATTACCGGAAGTACTTCCAAAGAGTTCAATTGGTCAGGCTATAGCATACACTCTGGGATTATGGCCCAGATTAACCAGATATACCCAAAATGGTCAGGTTGAGATAGACAATAATCTCATTGAGAACAGTATCAGACCGGTGGCCCTGGGTCGAAAGAACTACCTGTTTGCCGGTTCACACGAGGCAGCTCAGCAGGCAGCGATGATATACTCATTCCTTGGAACCTGCAAGATAAACAATGTCGAACCATTGGGGTGGTTAAAGGACGTTCTCCAAAGAATCCAGGATCACTCAATCCAAAAACTCGACGAACTTTTACCCTGCTAGCGGACTTTCACAAACTATTTCTCAGAAATAAAACAGGCATCAGGCCGAAGGCTTACGTATTAGTCTGTAGAGTTGTTATCTGAACTCAGGCGGGCGTTAAATAAGAAAATTCGCTATAAATAACCACCTCCATTTTTATATCCAGAGTATTGTATCTGGTATAGTTGTGTGTAAATGGTGTGCAAATGATAAAAATAAAAGGGAGCTAATAAATCATTAACTCCCTGATTTTCACAAGTCGGGGTGATCTGACTCGAACAGACGACCCCTTGCACCCCATGCAAATACTTATAATTATTTATACGACAGTAAATCAGTTATTTAAAGAGTATAAACNNCGCTAGCCAACTGCGCCACACCCCGCTTCGACCGCCGAAGTCCCAATTTATCAGGACGAAGGTGGTTAAACATCCGCAAAATTAATCAACTTATCCGATTCTGCAAAAAAGGAAATATTACGGCAGGCATATTAGTGAAACCGCACCGCGGTTCCGAACACCGGAGGTGTTCCATCATTGCTAACCACTGTACATAAATCGTTATGAGAACACCGGAGGTGTTCCACCAAATTCTTCATATATTTGCATTACAAATTTCGTAAATACAAAACCTCCAGCTTAATGAAACGACACACCTTCACCCGCCGTAAATTCTTCTATTTTCTCAGCGCCGGCACCGCCGCACTTGCCATTAAACAGATCCCTGTCATTGCCTCAGGTTTTAATCAGACTCAGGGTAAACCAGCAACAAATGTCAGCGACGCAGTAAAGATTCCCCGCAAAGCTTCCTCTATGCCCGGCATATTCCCGGGTAAAGTCGTTCATGTCAAAAACGTGTCTTCCGTGGCCGGAGATGTACCAATCGATGCAGAGGCATATAAGATGATCGAAAAAGCTATGCTTGAACTTACCGGACAGAAAAACCTGAAAAAGGCATGGAGGATGTTCGTCAGTCCGGGGGAAAAAATAGGACTGAAGGTGAACCCTGTCGCCGGCACACTTCTGACAACCAGCCATGCTGTAGTCAGATCTGTTGTTAAACAGCTGACAGATAGCGGTATAAGTAAAAAGAACATAATTATTTGGGACAGACGGGATATGCAGCTTAAGGAGACCGGCTTCACTGCTGAAAACTACCCCGGTATCAGGATCATGGGAACAGAGATGCAGGATGAGGCAGGCGGTTATCATGACAGCAACGGCAAACTCTATGGGGAGAAAAATATCGACAGGGACTGGTACTACTGGGCAGATGTTGAGGGAGAGTATGATGCTGAAACTATGCCTTTTATGGTTAACAGCGGCAAGTATTCATATTTCACCAGAATTGTCACTCAGGAGATCGACAAAATCATCAATATCCCTATCCTTAAGAATGCGGGCGCCTCCATTACCAATGCTATGAAAAACCTTGCATATGGATCTGTCACGAACACCGGCAGGCTTCACGCGGCTCTCTGGAATGAAACATGCGCCGAAGTGTGTGCATTCGCTCCTCTTCGGGATAAGGTTGTCCTGAATATCTGCGACGGTCTCAGGGGATGCTTTAATGGCGGACCCGGCGCAAACCCGGAATTTATCTGCAACTACAATTCAATACTTGTTGCTTCAGATCCTGTTGCCATGGACAGAGTAGCTTATGATATCATTGCTGCCAAAAGGATTGAAGAGGGCTTGCAGAAAGCCCCGACACCACAGGTGCTCACTTTCCTTTCCATGGCCTCAGAGCTGGGGCTTGGCATCTCCGACATAAGCAGTATAAACTTGAAACTACTGGATTTAAGTTAGTTATCAGTAATCAGTAACCAGCAACTTTTACCCGCCGACTTCGTCCCGACATATCGGGACTACGTCGGCCGAAGTCCGAAGCCCTGGCGAAGGCGGGCAGCAACAAGCAACAAGCAACAAGCNNACAAGCAACCAGCAACAAGCAACCAGCAACAAGCAACCAGCAAACATGTCCAGACTTATCTTATACATCTCCATACTCCTCCTCCGGTCCTGCCTTCTTTTCGCACAACCGGCTGAAAATTTCCCTTCTGTTGATAAAAACGATTTGCCTGAAGCCAGTGTCACAACTGCAAGAGCATTCAGCGGGACTGCACTCTACGGGTATATTAACGGAGGTGCCGACCTCCACCTTGAATATGGTTTTATCGCAGCGCAGGTGACTGAAATAAACTTCAGGGGCGGAAATTATAAAACCGCAATTTACAGGATGACTGATGAGGAAGCAGCATTCGGTATTTATTCGGTCTCAAAATTCAGATGTACTCAGAGACCTGCTGTCTCAGATTTCACATGCCAGACAAGGTACCATCTTCAGATTTGCAAGGGACCATACTATGTGAGCATAATTAACGGACGGGGCTCCAGGGAGGATGAGGATGCCTCACTGGAGATAGGAAAAATAATAGCCGGCAAGATCAGGGAGCCGGTACTGGATCTGACTTCGTATCTGCCGGGTACATCGAAGGAGGAGATACAGAATAACTGCTTCCTGGCAAGAGGAAGACTGGGGGTCGTTAACGGATCTCCCGATCTTGAAGATTTATTTAAGGGAATATCAGGCTATACAGCTGTTATTCTGGAGGATGAAGAGAAAACTGTGATATCA
>DIKJ01000012.1 GCA_002424525.1 Bacteroidales bacterium UBA5621
ATAACAGGCGCGGCATCAACCTCCTCGATCTGTGATGCCATGGAAGCACTCCTCGCCTCCAGGTACGGGAAAATACCCCACTTGACATGAGCACCTGTTGCGGAGGTATAGGAGTTGAGGAAATCAGCCTGGTCATAGCCGTAGTCCAGGGGATAAAAGGGATCGTTGACGATAAAGGGATATATTAACTCCTTCCTGGCCTCGACTGCCGCTATCAGGGAATCGATGTCCAGGGTGTTTTCTATCAGCTCCCGGGCGTAAAAGCTGAACTGATCACGCAACACCGGATTGTTAACGATGCGGTCATAAAGCGGCCTCACCTGGTCTCCTCCCGGCTGCCAGCCGTAGATATTTCTTTCGGCCCAGTTGATCCCGAACCAGTCAATGCCGAAGGTGTTGTCAACATCATACGGGATATACTCAAACCGGCCTGTCTGAGTATTGTGATAGAGGTAGAAGTTGTTTTTGTTGTAGAGATATCCGTCCCAGTCACCGCAAAAGATCTGGGCAGCCATGATCTTCAGATAATCCTGGACATTGAACACCCCGTCAAGTTCGCAGACAAGGTTCTGATCTTCTGTATTATGCAGTATGCCTATCAGCTCTCCAAGATCAGAGAAGTCGTTCGCCTCAAGGTTGGTTTTCAGCTCATAGGTCCACCTGATACCGTTCCATAACTTGTAGCTGTCGGGATCAGGGCCCCGGTATGCAAGGTCTGCCGGGTAGAGGCATTTATAGAGGTTTCCGTCCTTGTTGCCGAACCGCGAGAGGGCAAACTCTTCGTCGATATGTTCCACATTGATATAAAGCCCGAAGTAATTTCCGTTGATATGGACCCTGACATGGTTTGCCCGCGGGGCGGGGATATTCCATTTTCGAAGTATATCCCACATGATTTTGGAACGCATAACCGACGGATCATTGTGTTCGCCGTTCAGGTTCATCTTCTCCACCCCGAAGTATTTCCTGCCCGGGGTGAAGGTGTTAAATGAGACCTTGAACGATTTCTTTTTCGACGTCCGCGAAGTGTTGCCCCTTAACCTGAATCCTACCTGCTCCAAGGTATCGCGCACCGCTCCGTTATCAAAGACAAAGACCGCCCGGAACTCCCTGTCACTCTCAGGGTTGGCATAGATCCAGGCCAGTGTGTCCGGGTGAATTGAGATATAAACTGCAGGCACCACCGTGTCAACATAAAGCTGCCCGTTGTCAGGGAACGAGGGCTGCGACCGGGTTAGCGCGGCAGTGCTTAAGAGAATCAATATCAGCGACAGTGCCCTTCTCATCTCACAATATTACTCAATTTAATACCTTTATGCTCCGTATTTAATTCCCGCAAATAATGAAAACATCACCTCTGACATTCACAGACGGAGTAGTAACCATTCGCAAGTTCCGGCGCAGCGACAAAATCCGGATGGCGGAAATTGCCAACAACGAGAAGGTGGCAGCAAACCTTCGGGATTCATTCCCTTCTCCCTACACCCCGGAGCATGCTGAAAAATTCATATCAATGTGTTTCATGATGGAGCCATACCAGGTATTCGCCATTGAGTACGGCGGTGAGTATGTGGGTAACATCGGGCTGCACCCTCAGGATGACGTTTACCGCAAAACGGCCGAGCTGGGGTACTTCATCGGTGAGGCGTACTGGCATAAGGGAATAACTCCGAGGGCTGTGAATCTGATCTGCGATTACGGATTCCGCGAACTGGGTGTAATCAAGATATACTCAGGCGTGTTTTCTTTCAACACAGCCTCACAGAGGGTGCTTGAGAAGTGCGGGTTTGAGAGAGAGGCAGTGTTACGGAACGCCGTAATAAAGAACGGCAGGATCTGTGATGAGATCAGGTACGCGAAACACCTGGTCACCGAGGATCTCGAGATGCTGGCCGAGGCATCTGATTAAGGCTTATGCGCTACAGCCTGTCCAGGGACCTGTATGAGTATGCCGGATTGCATGCCCCCAGGATGCCAATTGGTTCGGACAAATTGAGGGTACAGAATTTGTGGCGAATTGTTTATTTCAATGATATGGGTAATTTTATCTTAGATATTTCCCGCGTGAAGGCACAGAACCCAATCATACCGCCTGACAAACAACATAATCGCTGACAATGAAGAGAGTTTTTTTGAAAGACAGGGCAGGATTGCTCTCCGGTAACAAACCGGATGATCAGCAGTTGTTCACCGACGGGCTTATAAGCGGATTGCCCGGGCCTCTGCAAAGATACCTGAGGGTATGCGGTTATATGAATACACCCGTGCCCCGGAATGCTGATATTTTCTGGTCTGAGAGTGCAATTAAACTTACTCCCGATAAGAAATGGGGCCGGCTGAAGACAGTTCAGTTCAACTCGGTTGACCCGATTGGAAGAGTGGCTTATATGAAATTCATCAAAATGCCTGTAGCCGGAAGAGACTTATATAAAGACGGTTACGGTGAAATGAAGGGAAAACTTCTCGGCCTTTTCAGGCTAATCCTTGACAACAGCAGGGCAACGGCACAATCTGTACTGATAACCACCTTCTGTGAATTCCTGATGATCCCCGGTTACCTGCTGTCAAAAAATGTCAAATGAGAACAGGTTGATACAAAAACCGTGCGGGGTACCCTTGCCGAGCACAGAATGAAGGTGGAGGCACTCTTCCGGTTCAATGACGAGGGACTACTGACCAGTGTGGAAACCGGAGACCGCTATTATTCGAATGGAAAAGGGGCACATAAAAAAGTAAGATTCTCTGCCGTGATTGAAAGCGGCAAGACACAAAGAGCGATTTTAATACCTGAAAAGATGAAGGCAGTCTGGCATCTCCCCGAGGGTGACTATGAATACTTCAGGGAAAAAATCGGGCGGATCGAATACGATGTTCACAATTAGCAATATGAAAACAAAAACATTTTTCCTGACGTTTTCAGCCTTTTTTCTTTTGACCGGAGCAATCAACGCCCGGCAATCCGGACTCAACAACGGTTTTCCCGCAATATCATGATATTGATTATGTGCGAGTATATCAAAAAAAACGTACTTCCTGCAGAAATAACAAAGACAAGTTCAGATTTGGAATATTAACATTATGTGATAACTTTGTAATTACATAATGATTATTTTATCATGGAAGTGTCTGTTATTAAAATAGGAAATTCAAGGGGTATACGGTTCAGTAAAACTATTATTGAGAGATACAATATCAGGGATAATGTAGAACTGATACTTGAAGATGGTCAGATCATTATCAGACCCCTGCCTCAAACCAGGAAGGGATGGGACAAGGCATTCAGTGAAATGCATGCGAGCGGTGACGATAAACTGACCATGCCGGATATATTTGAAGATGAAGAACCGGAAGAATGGAAATAAAGCAATACCAGATTATCCTTGTCAATATTGAACCTGCCGTCGGCAGCGAGATCAAAAAAACCAGACCCTGTGTGGTAATCTCTCCGGA
This sequence comes from Bacteroidales bacterium UBA5621, assembly GCA_002424525.1. GTDB lineage: Bacteria > Bacteroidota > Bacteroidia > Bacteroidales > VadinHA17 > LD21. The sequence goes on from DIKJ01000012.1 coordinate 3,451, forward strand.
CGAGATGAATAACCACCTCAGAACAGTAGTAATTGCTCCTATGACAACAAGTTCCAAAAACTACCCTACCCGGGTTGAAATCAGGCATGAGAACAAAGCCGGTTGGATAATCCTTGACCAGATACGGACAATTGATAAACATCGTATTATCAAGGATCTGGGAAAACTGTCAAGAGCTGAGATCAGGGAGTTGAAAGCGGTGCTGAAGGAAACCTATGTAGACTAAAAAAAGCCGGCATTTCTGCCGGCCTCATGTTGACCCACAGGGGTTCGAACCCCGACTCTTCTGAACCAAAATCAGACGTGAGAAGCGGTTAACACATTCAATTCCTACAACTTACTAAAATCACCATTTTGACCCCTTTGGGTCATTTTGGCTATTTTTTGCTGAGTTCCCGTACTTGGTTTTGTTCAAATCTTGGTATTGAATTATGGCAACGATTAAGATCAGAAAGTACAGTAATTCCGTGTATGTAATTTACAGTCATGGAAACAATAAGTTCAAATTATTCACCGGTGCGAAGGTTGACGATAAGTACTGGGCTAATAATTCATTAAAGAAGCATTGCCCGGATTATGATCTCCTGAAAAGTCAGATTGATGCTGTGCAGAACCAGGTGCTGTACGCATCCATTTCAATCCGGCAAAAAGGGATTGATCCGATGCCAGACCTGGTAAGGAATGAGTGCCGGTTAAGGTCAGCATCCGTACTCGAAAACGCCGATATGGAGTCAACCTGGGTAAAATACAGGAAATATCTTGACCAGCTTGTCTGCCGGGAAAGTACACAAAAGAGGGTGCGAATTACCTATAACGTGATGACATACTTCTGTAAATGGAGTGGGTACACCTTTGATGCATCAACTTTCAATAATATGATTTTTAATCAGTTAATCCAATACATGATAAAGGATCAGAAGCTTGCGGATGCAACGGTCCTGAAGCATGTCAAAACCCTCAAGACATTTTTGAAAAACGCTTATCCTGACATGGATTGGAGCTGGATGAAATATTCAATGCTCAATGCTGAGGCTGAGGTATTGGCTCTGACCTAGGAAGAGCTGCACAAGCTTATAAAAGCAGATCTTACTGGTTATATGTGTAAGGCTCGAGATCTGTTTGTCTTCATGGCAATCATGGATGGGAGCGAGCCTGCAGGGCAGGTTCGTCCTACTGGAAAAACTGATCCTGCAGCTTTGGTGTCTGACTGTGCCCCTTTCTTATACGCTGAATTTTACAGATCTATGGTCTGCATGAACCATCCTTCAATGCCGTACTCGTTCCTCGGGCTCTTAATCACATACATTACGGTACCCGCGTTGTTGACGAAAAGGAAGCGGGGGAAGGTGTAGTACAGTGCTGTGTTGCCCGATATATTCAGCCATACAGGCTTCACGGTGTATGCAGCTGTTTTATTGAGGTTTGTCGCGTTGAACTGATATATCTGGGCAGAGGTGCCGGTCTGATGATGAATGTTGGCAGTACCGGCATAAACACTGTTGGTGACCGGGCAATCATCCAGGGCACTGATGGAATACAGTTCAGCGGCTATGTTTCCATACACCGGAGGAGCAGTGGAATGAAACTCGCCGTCGTATTCGGGTAATATGTAGACATTACCGTATGCTGCATAGAGCCGCGCGGTGTCTTTTGAAATCCAGAAACGGTCTATTGTTTCATGGTAACGTGTAATTTCTTCAGAAGCCTTGCCGGAAGAGAGATCAAAGAGTAGCAGTCCGGAAGGAGACACAGGTGTTTGAGTACCTGCCATGACCGGTTTGCCTGGTATCTTCTTAATAATGGTCTTTTCATAGATCTGTGATGCCGTGGTATTTACGAACAGCTCCCCGGTGCTGAGGTTAAGGCTGCGGAGTTGCACCCACTGATCTTCCATGGGTGTGATATAGCACCACTCATTATCACCGAGCACGATATCATACGGGATGCAGTCAATATTGTATTCTGCCGTAATCACCCGACTGCCGACATCAAAATAGCCAACCGATGCCACCGAATACCCGATAACGGCTTTCTGCCCGTCTTCGGAGAAACTGATACAATTTGGAGTCTTCTGAAGGGGTACCGTGTCTGAGTGCTGAGTGGCAGTGTTCAGCAGGATGAGCTGGTTGGGCGATTTTGTACAGATGGCCATTATCCCCGTATTGTGGTGATATTCGGCGTCGGTAAGCAGACTGGTTATCCGGTCAGCATCAGCAGGAGGGATGGCTGACTCTGTTATATTGACCGGCAGCGTGTAATAGCCGGAGCCTGAATTGTTGCCTATCTTTATTGAACCGCTGTAGCCCTGCCCTGACGTCACCATATGGGTCAGGATACTGACTGTAACAGGCTGGTAGCTGCCGGGCAGGATCGTTCCTTCATACCGGGACAGAGCAAGCCACTCAGGAATTGCGGTTATCTGCCATGCCAGCAAGCCGTAGCCGCTATTAGACAGGATGAATTCCAGTGAGTCCGGAGAAGTAAAGGTAAGAGATGCCGGGGAACAGTACATAGAGACATTCCTGTAATTGGTATAAACGACGTTTATACCGACAAGACCCACATCCTCTACATCGAGCACTACCATGGTGTAGAAAAACGGCTGCCAGGCATCTGTGTTTTCATGAAGCACGGTAATATCGAGGGAGATGGATCCGTTGCTGATTTTCCCATGCATGGAATTGAATGACAGGAACTTCGGCTGCATGTAAATCGTGAAATCGTGATTGCCCAGTGAGGTTTGAAGGGTGGTCTGAACCGTTTCATCATAGCTGGTCAGGAAGAGGGTATCCGCGATACCAAAAAGATCGACCTCATTTTCTTCCAGGAACTTGTTGCTGCACGACATGGCAGCAAACAGGAAGGTTCCGATGCCAAGGATAATTGCTGCTCTTTTCATCTGTTCCACAGGTAAAATCTGATTCCCAAAGAAAGCTCGAACCGTGAGAGATTTTCAATGTTTTCCTTTTCAAGCTCAAGTGTCTCAGTGTTTGTTCCGTCTGTCATTTCAATCTTCCTGAGCAGGGAGTTGAAGGCTGACAGTTCGGCACCCAGAGCCATGGAGGGGGTAAGGCGGTATTCAAGACCCAGTGTCCCATCCATCCCGAGAGATTTACCGGCGATCAGAAAATTTCCCTGGAACGTTTCGGTTTCGTTTCTGTAAAGGGTCAAACCTGCCGCCCATGAAGCGTAGAGACTCAATTTCCGGCTTCTGCCCACCGATTCAGTATAAAATAAGGAAACACCCGCAAAATTGACATATATATGTTCACTGTACGTGCCATATATCAGGTACATTCCGTCGTCAGGGTCAAAGAAGCCTTTGACACCTGCATCTGTGCAGAAAAATTTATAGCGTAGTCCTGTGCCGATCCCCGGTGTCACCATGAACGTAATGTCACCGCTACCGTATATGCCAAGTTTAAGATCATTGTAGTATGCTTCCGCATTGTCCTGTGCTATTCCCCAGGCCACCATGCTCTCTTCGGCTTTTTCAGAGCTGCTGAAAATATACCCTGCACCTCCGTTCAGGCTCAGCCGCAGCCGGGATAAGGGGCCGGTATCGGCGAGGACAGGTCTTATGGAACCCGTTGGGCTGGCAGGTCTCATTGCCCCGGGAGGGCTGGCAGGTCTACTGCCGCCTGTCGGAGGGTTGGTAACCGAGTAGCTCGCTATTTCCGTGAATGGTATTTTTCCCGAAGAGGTGACTCCTTTAGTGTCAATCTCGAACAGAATTTCATTGCGGGTCACCCTTGTGATCCTGCACTCAATGGTATCATTGTTGCGGGTGATGATTTGATCCTGCGGGAACAGAGCGAAAGTAGTACCCGTCAGGATAAAGGCCAGGAGCAGAATCCTTTTCATGATAATGGTAAGTTGTGACTATACAGACATCTTAAAACAACAAAGCCCTACCAAAATTAAAACATATTTAAGACATTCTGCAAGGAAATGAGAAAAATTCAGGAACTAAGGGATCAGGTGACTGGTTGATGTCATGCCCTGACGTCAGGAATTTCATTCGGGATCATAAGATTGGCAGGGTATTCGCCCACTCATAAGCCATTTGTTTCTTAACGCCCAGCTTGACGAGATTGGCCATCTTGGTCCTGATCCGTTTCCATTGTTTCCATATAACCATACGTAGCCTCCGGCTTCCTTCAGATCC
>DIKJ01000058.1:0-13113 GCA_002424525.1 Bacteroidales bacterium UBA5621
AGCCCGGAAGGATCCGGAAGCAGCTTATTTCAATCACCGGCAAAAGATGATGATTATGAGCCCTACTCGGGCAGGAAGGTTTAGCCTACCGTTTGTTTAACGTAATAAGGTAGCGGAAAGGATTGATTATCTTCTGAAACAGGCTTACATCCCGTGTTATTATTTCCGCAGTTCCCTGCATGTTCTGGGTAAAGTCGAGCCTGATCCCATAGAGGGTCAGCAGGCCGTCAGGAAGAGTTATCTCGATAAGGTAAGCATCGCCGGACGGAACAAGTGACTTGGACCTTACAATACCCCTGACCATACCAAACTCAAGATATGGGTAACCGCTGAGTTTTATATTTACCGGCTGGCCAGTCTCCACCTTCCCCGACCTTTGCATCCTGAGATTTATTCTTCCGATATAATCGCCAGTTTCAGCCGGGACAATACTCATCACGGGCTCGTCCTTCACAACGGCCTGATTTTCGCTCCAGAAGCGGGTAAAAGTAACTTTGCCCTCGATCGGAGATACCAGCAGGTATGTGTTTTCCCAGATCCTGAGCTGGGCCTTAAGGTTAAGCAGTGATTCATCGAGTATATAAAAGAGTTTCTCCCTCTCTTCGAGCCTGCGTATGGTGTAATCCTGCAAAAGTTGTTTTTTCTCTGCCAGTTCAATTGATTTTGCTGAGCGGTCAAGTCTGACCTGCTGAAGTTCAATATTTATTCTGATCAGCGACTGGCGCGAAATCTCCAGTTCACTTTCAGAAAGCACACCTCCTGCGAAAAGCAATGAATCCCTCCTGTATTTCTTCTCTTCAAGCAGTCTGTTCTCGTTAAAAAGCCTCTCTTTAACCCTGACATTTCTTATGTACTCCTCAATACTGCTGATTTCATCCTTCACTGATTCTATCCTGCTTCCATAAAGATCGTTGGTTATGTAGCTATTGAAATCAGAGAGGCTCTTTACGAAAGATGCCCAGAAATTCTGAATTTCTCCCAGCTCTGAAAAACGGGGCAGAGAGCCCGGAGCGACCAGTTCCGGGTTGCTTAGGGTATCGATTAACGATTTGAGGATCCCGACCTCAGTTATTGATGCCGCTGTCTCCATAACAGCCAGGAGCTGGCCCTGACTAACCTCTTCCTTCTCTGAAACATAAAGGTTCTTGATCCGTCCGGTTAGTTTGCTTACAATAGGTACAGGAGGATTTACCGTGGTGATCTCTACCGGCGATGGTATCGTATCGGGATATCTGATTATCCAGGAGAAGATGAGAAAAAGAAGAAAAATTGCGAACAGAAGCGAAGTCCCGATCCTCAGAATTCTGCGGGGTGGGTTTCCCATGATCTCCCTTACGGGATCGGAATATATCAGATCAGGTTTCTGGTCTTCCATCAGTGCATTCAGTTACCCAGTTCCAGCTGGTTTTTAATAAGGTTATAATAGGGACCCTGGTTTTCTATCAGTGTATAGTGGGTACCGGTCTCGACGATCTGTCCCTTTTCGAGTACCACTATCTTGTCTGCATTTTTTACCGTGCTCAGCCTGTGCGCCACAATTATCACGGTCTTACCTTTAAAATATTCCGCCAGGTTCCGGACAATTGCTTTTTCGTTATTGGCATCGAGTGAGTTTGTCGCCTCGTCCAGAATAAAAATATCAGGATCCTTGTAGATCACCCGTGCGATCAGCAGGCGTTGCTTCTGGCCTTCGCTCAGCCCGTGTCCGTTTGCTCCGATTTTGGTATTGTAGCCAAGAGGAAGTGAATCAATGAATTCCCTTATGTTTGCTGTTTCGGCTGACATGATCAGCCTGTCTTCGTCTATTGTGCCGGGACCCGGTGAAATATTCCTTGCTATTGTCCCCGGGAAAATGTAGCCATCCTGCATTACGGCTCCCACCTTTGTCCTCCACATTTTAAGGTTAATGTTTGCCAGGGGTGTATCTCCGATCAGTATTTCCCCTGAAACCGGCCGGTAAAACCCCAGGATCATTTTAAGCAACGTTGTTTTTCCGCTGCCGCTGGTGCCTGCAATCGCAGTGATACTGTTCTTCTCAATGTGAAGATTGATATCCTTTACTGCAAAAGGAGAACGGGGGCCCTCATACTGGTATGAGATATTGCTCAGGGTAATATCCTTTCTTTCCGGCAGTACCTGCAGTTTCATTGCAGCTTCGCTGTCCTCGTCATCCATAGAATGGACCTCGGCCAGCCGGTCGAGGCTCATTTTGGCATCCTGGGAGATCCTGAAAAAACCAATGATCTGGTTAACCGGTACGTTAAGCTGACCTATAATAAACTGAACGGCAAGCATCATACCCAGTGTCATGGAGCCCTTCATGACAGCAGTTGCAGCGATGATCGTAATAAGGATATTTGTGGCCTCGTTGATAAAAACTGCCCCGGCTGACTGATACTGAATAATGCCCAGGCCCTTAACCTTAAGGCGGAACAAAGATGCCTGGATGTTTTCCCAGTCCCATCGCATATTCATTTCGCTCTGAGTAAGCTTGATCTCCTGCATACCATTTATAATGCTTATCAGCTTGGAATTGGATGAGGACATCTCTCTGAAGCGCTGATGATCGAGGCGGGCCCGGGGCTTGATAAAAAATGAGATCCACACTGTATAGAGCAATGTTCCTGAAATGAAAATTACAAGGATTTTAATACTGAAAATTGCCAGGACTATTCCGAAGACAACCAGATTAAAGAAAGAAAAGAGTATGCTCAGGCTGGCAGAAGTCAGGAATTCCTCAATCCTGTTGTTATCATCAATTCTCTGAAGGATATCTCCGGTTAACTTTGTGTCAAAGAAAGCTATGGGCAATGCCATAAGTTTATGAAGGAATCCGGAGATTATTGCCACGTTGACCCTCGAACCAATATGAAGGAGCAGCCATCCCCTGATAAATTCGACAGAGGTTCTGCCCAGAATAAGGGCCAGCTGGGCAAATAGAATAAGGTAGATAAAGCCTATATCGTTGTTATTCAACCCAATATCAATAATCGATTGTGTAAGGAAAGGAATTGTCAGCTGTATTATACTGCCCAGAAGGAGTCCGAGGATCAGCTGTGAGGTGTATTTCCGGTAAAGCCGGAAATATTTCAGAAGGAATCTGAATCCCTGGGTTTTCTCCTGCTCGTCGTCAATATCATACAATGCCGGTGCAGGTTCAATAATAAGTACAAGTCCCACCTGTTTACCTCCGGACAAAGATGATGACCAGTTATCAATGAATTCTTCCCGTGAATATTTCACAAGGCCGACGGCAGGATCAGCAACCCAGACGGTATCCTTCCTTATCTTGTATACGACAACAAAGTGCTTCTGCTTCCAGTGGACAATACAGGGAAGGGGCACATTTCCCGCAAGCATTTCAAAAGATATTTTCACTCCTATAGTTCTGAAGCCAAGTGAGTCAGCTGCCTCGGAGAGTCCAAGGAATGAGACACCCTCTCTTGTAATGTGGCATTTTTTGCGAAGAGTATCGAGTGTGAAATTCTTCCTGTGGAAGGCTGCCACCATTTTCAGGCAGGCTGGCCCGCAATCCATGGCATCGGGTTGTCTTACAAAGGGGAACGACATTCTGCTTGCAGGGAATAATGTGAAGTAAAGATATTCATATTTTATTTAGAAACAGCTCACGATTTATTTAAAATCATTACCTTCAATGACAGATCAATACTTTTCCTTAATGGAAATAGTATATTTGTCAATTCAATTGGTAATCAAAAGGATTTGTTCCGAAGAATTTCTGATACAGCCATTATTGAAGGAGTGCGCCGCCAGGATGACAGGACGTTAAACTGGCTGTACGATAATTTCCTGCAGACAGTCAGGCATCATGTGCTCAAGAACAGCGGATCTGAGGCAGATGTTTCAGATGTATTTCAGGAATCGATTATTACACTCTACCGGCAGATAACGGAAAATACCCTCAACCTGACTACCGATCTTAAGGGCTATTTTTTCGGTATCGCCCGGAACATATGGAGCAGTCAGCTCCGGCTGAAAAGGAGAAATACAGAACTTAACACTGATTTCGCCGATGAAAGCTATACCGACGGGTTAACTGATGCAATTCTCGAAAAGATCATAAGCAGGGCTTTCAGCAAATTAAAACCAGATGCGCAGAGAATACTGGTTCTTTTTTCAGAAGGATGCTCATATGAAGAAATTGCAGGTAAGATGAACCTTAAGAACGAGACCTACGCCAGACGTAAAAAATATCTCAGCAAAGAATCGCTGATGAGCCTGATGAAAGAGGACCCTGAATACAGGGATTACCTTGATCTGCGAAAATAGAAATATACCGGTATTGCTGCAAGGAGAAGGATAACCGCGGCAGATATGAGTACGCGTTTATGATACCAGAGCGGCGAATTATTCCCATAAATAACAAGGGCAGCCCAGAAAGAGGGATGGGAGCCGATCTGGCTGGCCTTTTTCAGGTATTTTATCCTGGCTTTCTGAAGGGCATCTGTTTTTGATTTTCCTTTCCTCAGATTATGGTAGAATTGTTTGATGATCTCTGTTCCTGATCTGTCTTCAATCTCCCATAGTGACATGACCACCGACTGACTGCCTGCATAGATGAATCCCCGTGCCAGGCTCAGTACCCCCTCTCCTGAATTGAGGAGACCCGTTCCGGTGTTACAGGAGCTCAGTACAACCATTTTGGCTCTAAGTGGAATACCATATACCTCCCATGTGTTCAGGAAACCATCTTCCTGTCCATTGCGCTCCGGATAGAATACCATGGTGGAATGCATGGGTGACCGGTCGTTGAGTACTGTGTGCATTGCAAGATGGATTATGTCGTAATTTCCCGATTCAGCCTTGAAAACCGATTCAAGTGCACCGTTATTGATATAAAGCCTGCCCCTGGAAAGTGCCGCAACATATTCAGCCTCCTGCCTTGCAAAGGGGATATCTGCAAGAAATCTCATGTCATTTTGCCTGTTACGGGTTAGCGAGTCAGCATGGATCGTTCCGGGGTATACCGGAGCGAAGGCAACCAGTTTATTGCCGGGTCTGTACTTCTTGCTCTGTGATTCTGACAAAAATGTCAGGGAGTAGGTATAGGATATTCTGAAGTCGTACATTAAATAACGTAGTTCACGATAGAGAATCTCAGTCCCCTGGTACTGCTCCGGGATCAGAGTCTCGAAAGGAAGGTATGAGAGAATATTGTCGGGTGAGATCAGCAGATTGTCTGATATCAGGTATTTTCTGGCGGGCTCCAGAAGAATTTTATATAAATAGATACCAAGCCTCTGAAATTCCCCGAATTGCTCCCTGGCGTTCGCAGACCTTGCGGGAGCAAGAAGAAGAGCCCGGTAAGCCTTCAGGTTGTCAAAGAATTCAGGGCCTGTTGAGAGAGAGAGAATTTCCTGGTGCTTCCGGTTTACAACAAAAATGTAGATCATGGTGTCGGTAACAATGTAACTGAGATAATTCCCTCTTGATCCTGCCACTCTCGGAATGTCGTTCAATTCAGTCACACGGGTGTTATACTTAATGAGGTAATATTCAGGATACTGTTTTTCGAACAGGCGGATAAGGGAATCTCTTTCGTGGGAAGCTCTGAGCAGGTTGTCGTTCCATTCATTCAGAAGGTATTCATCAGGAGTATCCTTATATTTCTCAGCCAGAATTCTTGCGTTATTATGGCTGATTTCCCGCTGAAGGTCCCTTTCGAGATCAGCAATGCCGGAGGGGATATGAAACTGAGTTGCCTTCAGCTCCCGTGTTGCGGCGAGCAACCCGGCCACTTTGCTTCTCTCGGAGTATTCAAACGCCTTTTCAAGGTAGTTCTTTCTGCCAGTAATCTGATAGCAGAGACCAAAATCGCGGATCGCAAAAAGATATGAATCGCGGTAACGATCGCCAAGGATCAGCCTGCTCTCCTCCTCCGACAGATTTATCCTGACTCTCTCCAGGACCGAAATGATGAGTTCTGCAGTACCGGCAGCCGCAAGGAGGTATTCCGGATCATCTGATTCTTCGAAAATATCCCATAAGATCAAATACTTTGTCCTGAGAAGGTCGAGAGAGCGCTGGTCATTCTTCAATGATCCCGGAGTGGGATTTTCCAGGTTGCTGCCCGGCCTGGCATCAGCTTCGGGATAAAGCATCTCCTGAACAATGTGCAGAGCCTCCATTGACCCGCCGGTTGAGGAGAGTGCAAGAGAATAGCCCTGCAATACAGGTTCTCTCAGGAGGAGATCCTCCTTATGGGAATTCAAATATTCGATACAGATGGAATAATACGGGAGCGACCTGCTGTATTGTTTGCTGTAAACCCGCAGATATTCAGCATAATTCTTGATTATCTCAATATAATTTCTTGATGCGGGCCCATAGACTTTCAGCCCTTTCTCCAGTAATCTTTCGAGAAGCATTTCTCCTTCTCCCGCCCTGCCCTCTTTAGCAAGCCTGATTGCATAGCTGTTTATTATGTTATTAGCAATTATTGAGGTATACTCCCCTGCGATAATGACACCTCTCTTGTAGTAATCATCAGATTTATCGGAATAACCAAGATAATCATATGCTATTGCCAGACTGTTAAGCAGATTGATAAATCTGTCATCCTTCTTCAGTCTCCATTTATCATAAAACGATTCAGTTTTCTCAAGATATGGAATAGCCCTGGCATAATCGGACAACCGCATATGGCAGACACCTATATTATAATAAAGGTCGGCAAGCTCTGATGCGTTGGATTCATTTTCAGTTTTATTAATTATCCCTATTGCCCTGTTCCCGTATGTAATGGATCTCTCATATTCCTGAAGCTCTATGCTTGCATTAATGAGATTTGAAAGGCTGCCGATCAGTTCAGTGCTTGTGCTGCCATAAAGCTTCTCCTCCGCATTCAGTGACCTTAAAGAATAAATATACATGTTCCGGAAGTCGCCATTGTAATTACAGGCAACTGCGAGGTTATAGAGGGTTCTTGCGTAAATATCGTCGTGTTCGTTAATTTCTTCCCTGATCACTTCAGCCTTTTGCAGATATTTGACAGCATCACTGTTGTTTCCCGTAAGGAGGTTATAAGCACCGATAAGATAAAAGGACTCCGATAAAACAAGGGAATCAATGTCCAGGGCAAGGGCAGGTAATATTCTGGCGATGATATTATTGCTTTCAGAGAATTTGTTCAGCCTGATACTCTGTCTGAGTGATGAATTCAGTTCCATGACGCTACGTGAATGCCGGTCCAGTACTTTGTCAGGATCCTTACTGCCGGCAAGCAGTTTCTCAATGCCGGGGGTGCCGGGGCTGAAGCAGGTGAATGCAGTAAGGTTGTTGAAAACTGCAATAAAGATCAGCCAGAACACAATGCATTTAATATGATGTTTGCATGCCATGGATAAACAACTTAAAATAGATTTCCCCGTATAAAGATTAAAACTTTATATTAAAATCCAAAACGTTGAGCAAAACAGTCTGTACAATCTTCGCTAACCAATTGATTCCCAGTACACATGATTTTTTATAAAAAAAGATTGATTTTTTTGTGTCACAAAACCGGTATTTCTGACATGTTACAATGTAAGCCAAAAAAGGCATTTCGAAAAAACCTGGAGTATAAACCATAAAAAATCAATATTATGAAGACCCTGAAACTGGAAGTAGTAAATGAAATTTTGAGAGAATTTGTTCTTAGTGATGAAGAAATGATTTGTGTCCGCGGAGGAAACCCCGATGGCGATCCGATAGTAATGCCCAACCCCCCTCCGGTTAAGATATAGTTCTTCACAGACATACAGTTTCTGTGAAACTGTATTTGTTTTTTGCAGTATCGGCTGATGAATGATCTGTGCCTGGCTGGCAGGTGGATCAATAAAAGCAGAGTACTTATGAGCGACATAGTTAATATACAGATGTTAAATATCTGTTATTAAAGGTATGGCAAAGATAAATTAACCAAATATATAATTATGAAAACAATTGATTTTTCATACTTCATCGAAAGGTTTAATGCCGGAGAGATGGATGATGCCGAAAGAAAATGGTTCCTTAAGGAACTTGAAGGCAATGAGAAGCTTCGACGGGAGGCTGAACTCAGGAAAAGGACTGATGGTTTTCTGAAGGAGCGCGAGATATTCACGCTGAAGGAAAAGCTCGCCGCAATCGAAAAGAACAGGGAAACAGTGAGGGCTGACAGAGAATCGCGAAAACCCGCGAAATTGAAATACGCTGCGCTGATTATTGTTCTGGCAATAGCAGGGGGTATCGCATTAATCCCGGGAAAGAAATTATCCAGTGAAGAGATAATGAACCGGTATTACAGTGCATATGAGACAACAGCAACCTCCAGGTCCTACATTGCCGAGGCGGATCCTGATTATTTAATGGCAATGGATTATTACAAGATCCACGATTTCAGGAGAGCGGCCATTTATTTCAGCAAAGTCTTGGAAAACAATCCTAAGGACATGGAATCCACCTTATTGCAAGGGGTTTCTAATTTTGAGATCTCCAATTATCCTGAATCCAAGCAATTATTTACCAGTGTAATAGATGACAACAACAACCTCTTCATTGAGGATGCCAGATGGTATCTTGCACTTTGTTACATCAGGACCGATGAGGAGATGAAAGCGATCGGCCAGCTTCAGGAAATAAAGAAATCCAGCAGCATATACAAAAGTGATGCTAAGAAGATCCTTCGAAAAATCAACTAAGGTAAAATAAATCTTACTCTGGCATGTTCGATACATCCGGTCACCCCATAAACCTTGGAGTTACATCAGGGCATAAAAAACTGACTGATCCGGCAAAAGCTTCCGGCGCAGATCAGTCCGTGATGAACTGTACCGCATTGCTGAAGGGGCTGTCGCATGAGATGAGAACGCACATGAATGCCGTTGTCGCCTTTTCATACATAATGAACAAGGACGGATACAGCGAAGGCGAACGCGGGGAATTTGGAACACAGGTAATGAACTCATGTGAACAGTTGATAGGATTATTCGACAATTTTCTCGATACGGCAATAATAGAGGCAGGAAATTCCAAAACCGAGGAGAGAGTAATCAGGACCGATGTTTTTCTTGATGACCTTTTTTCGGAATTCAGGAGTATAATGAGAGGGGAAAAATATGCAGATCTGATGCTGGTAACGGAAAACCAGTTTTCCGGATCAGCCGAGGTTATGTTCGATTCTTACAAGATTGCAAGGGTAATGCGCAACCTTTTTCAGAATGCCCTGCACAATACGAAATCGGGGTATATCAAGGTCGGTTATTCACTCGGAAGCAATCGCCTGAATTGTTATATCCTTGATTCAGGGCAGGGATATTCAGCAACAAAGGAGTTTTTCCAGACAGACGATCTGAACAGCTCCCTGGGCAAGTTTCCGGATATCTACCAGGCTATTAATGTTGCCCTCACAAGAAAGCTTGTCGGATTGCTCGGAGGTGAAATACGGGTTGAATGCAATGGGCTGAAAGGTACCGGTATCTATTTCTCAATCCCCGCAGTAATACCGGGAAACAACAGAGTAGCTATGAACAAACTTTCAAACAATAAGATTACCATCTGATTTAGGTTGTAATATGTATGCCGATGTCTGCGTACAAAAAGCGTGAGTAAAGGAGAATAGCTGTCCGGACGGACAGCTATTTTTCATTTGCTATTATCTTCACCTCAGTTCTCCTGTTGAGCTTCCGGCCTTCCAGAGTAATATTGTCACCCAGGGGCGAAGTGTTGCCATATCCTTTATATTTAAGTCTTTCCGGCGTGATACCTTTTTCCCTGAGATAATTGACAACCGACAGGGCTCTTCTTTCCGAAAGAACGAGATTATGTTCATCCGTTCCTGTGGAATCGGTATACCCTCCAATCTCAACAACAAGATTCCTGTTCTCTTCAAGCAGGTTCGCCAGCCTGTTTAGTTCCATAACAGACTCCTTCTTCAGCTCCCATGAATCAACTTCATAAAAAACATTCGACAGAAGCATCCGCTCTCCGACCTTAAGGGGGCTGAGCTGTATCTGTTTAATAAACGGCTCTACAAGAGAATGTTCACCCTCCAGCATAAAGCTTTCTGAGTAAAAAAGGTACCCGGGTTTGCTGACATTCAGCCCGTAATTGTTGCCGGAAGGAAGGCAAACGAGAAAATCACCACTGGCATCGGTAGAATTACTGATTAATATCGTACTTGTAGAAAGGTTGATTAATTCATAACTGGCCCTTATCAGTTTTCCTGTCTCCTTATCATAGACCTTTCCCTTTAGGTACGACACCGGATCGGGTCTTACTGATTCATGCAGATCGAACCAGAAAATGTCCTTCCCCGTTTCATTATCCCTTCTGGAAGAGAAGTAGGCTCTCTGGCCGGCAGATTCAATAACAAGGCCCGTTTCGTCGTTGTATGTATTGATCGGATAACCCAGGTTGACCGGAACTGTCCATGTACTGTCTTCCTTCATCCTTGACATATAGATGTCGAACCCTCCCATTCCGGGTCTGCCGTCTGACGAGAAGTAGAGAGACTTTCCGTCGAAATGAAAGAAGGGAGACATCTCATCGCCATCTGTATTGATTGTCTCTCCGAGGTTTTTGGGGTTTGACCATTTACCACTGCTGTTAAGTACGGAATACCACAGGTCCTTTCCCCCCATTCCTCCCGGTCTGCTGCTTGAAAAGAAAATGAGCCTGCCATTGGAGCTGACCGAGGGCTGTGATTCCCAGGCCGGGGTATTGACAGGCGGGCCAAGGTTGACTGGCTCGGACCATCTTCCATTGGCCAGGGATGAGAAGAAGATATCACAGCTTCCCATTCCTCCGGACCGGTCGCAGGCGGTGAAGAACATATAGGTTCCATCGGAGGAGAGAGACTGTGCTCCCTCATTACTGCGGGTATTCAAAGGAGGGCCCGCGTTTACTGCCCTCTGCCACGTTCCGTTGCGGAACTGGCTGATATAGAAATCCTCCTGCGCCTGCACCGTAAAAGAGCCTCTTTCGACCGGCCGCGCCTGCCTGGTAAACATCATGGTTTGTCCGTCAGCAGTAATAGAGGGCCAGTATTCATCATCGCGGGTGTTAATACCACTACCAATGTCAACCGGATTAAACGGGACAGGTTTTTTGATCGCTTCAATGGCAAAACCACAGTTTTCAATATTCCTGAGGGCTTTTAACCTGTTCTTGTCAGATATGCCCGGCTGGCTGATGTAAACATGATAATGAATCAGGGCTTTCTCATAATCCCCCGACATGAACTCGGCGTTGGCAAGATTAAAAAAAACCGGTCTGTAGAACAATGAATCGATTCTGACTGCATTACGATAGTAGCTGGCGGCTTCATTAAACCTTCTGAGATCTGTCATGAGCTCCCCAAGCATAAGCCAGGCTTCGTAGAATTCTGAATCGATTTTTGTTGCTTCCTTCAGATATGATTCAGCTCTGCTGAAATTGAAGTAATCGTATGCCTGTGCCCCTTCCTTATAAGCTTTCAGGGCCTTGTTGGAAGTGGTATGGTAAGTCTGGGGAAACATGTATTCTGACGGAAAGGAGAGCAACAGTATCAGAAGGATCAGCCTGCGAAGGATTGAACGGTATTCAGGGTATATGCATGAATTTATGTATCTGCAGGGAGATCCTCCATTCTGTGTTTCTTCTGACATAGCTGACAATATCGGGAATGACTTCACTGAATCTGCTCCATTCCGGCTGCAGAAAGAGAAGGCAACCCGGGTTGACCAGCTCCCTGTTTTTTTCCGCCCAGAGAAAATCATTTTCGTCCTCAATTATTACTTTCAGTTCATCTGCCGCACCGCACACCTCTTTAAGCGGAGGTCTGGACCTTTTCGGAGAAAGACAGATCCAGTCCCATTCGCCACTCAGAGGATAAGCTCCTGATGTCTCGGCAAATGTACTAATATTATTTTGTTTGAGGTGGCAGCACAGGTAGTCGAGATCCCACATAAAGGGTTCTCCTCCCGTAACAACAACCGAGCCGGCACCTGAGCTGACAGCATTAGCTATGATTGAATCTGTTTCCACCAGAGGATGCAGACCGGGATCCCAGGCAAAGGGTGTATCGCACCATGTGCAACCTATGTCACATCCGCCTAGCCTGATAAAGTATGCAGCTTTTCCTGCGTGAAAGCCCTCTCCCTGAATGGAAAAGAATTCTTCGACGAGGGGCAACTTTTCTCCACCCGCATCCCGGAAGCTGTCGTCTTCAATCAAGGTTCCTGGTTGTTCTTTCAGTTATTTTATTCTGATCCCAAGGAGATCAAGGAACTCAGGAAAGTAAAATGTATTGTCATGTATCCCTGAAAACCTTTCAGCGCCAGGGCCATAGGAGAAAACCGGGACCATCACCCCTGTATGGTCGGTTGTCGAAAAGATTACAGAAGCCCAGTGATCCTCTTCGCTACCCTCTGTAAGGGTAAGTCCTCCTGTTTCATGATCAGAAGTAACAACAATAAGCGTTTCTCCATTGCTTTCGGCAAATTTCTTTGCCACCCCTACTGCCCTGTCGAAATCGAGCATCTCGGATGCCACATAGCGGACATCGTTGGCATGGCCACCCCAGTCAATCTGCGATCCTTCTACCATAAGAACGAATCCCTTTTTATTCCTTGAAAGAGTTTCTATGGCTTTGGAGGTCATTACCTCAAGCATCCCTCTCCTGCCGGATAGTTCCTGGGGCATATGTTCCTTCGCAAGGAGTCCTGCCAGCTTATTGCTGGTTGATTTTTTCAGGGCGTCAATTGTGTAGACTACATCATAACCCTTTTTTACAAGTTTTTCAGTGAGATCCACACTATCCTTCCTGTTCCTGAACTGATCTTCCCCTCCTCCGATAAACACATCTATTGTGCCTTTCAGAAAATCCTTTGCTATCTCCTCGTAGTTACTTCTGTCGATATTGTGAGCCACGAACGAGGCCGGAGTGGCATGGGTCAGGGAAGATGTGCTGACCACACCGGTGGCAAGACCTTTCCTGTGAGCTAAATCCATAATCGATTCAACCGCCACAGAATCGGGTCCCATCCCTATCATGCCGTTCCTGGTTTTCACCCCGCTTGAAATAGCTGTACCTCCGGCTCCTGAATCGGTCACATAATTATCATACGAAAATGTCTTGCTGAATCCTGAAAA
>DIKJ01000058.1:13145-23494 GCA_002424525.1 Bacteroidales bacterium UBA5621
TACCCATTCCATCGCCAATGAACAAAATTATATTTCTGGGTGCCTTTTCGGGAGCTTCAGTACTATGAACATTTCTGAAGGAACAGGCTGTGAGAACAAAGAAAGATAAGCCGATGATGTATGTAAAAGATCTGAAACGCATAAATTTATAGTTTAATTAATTGGACACAAAAGAACTCATTTTAATCATAAACATAACAAAAAAAAGGCTAATTTGTTGAGCCAAAGAGAAGTTTTCTTTCCCTGAGAGCAGCGGGTGTCACCCATTTTTCCGGCACGATCTTCCAGTTATCCAGTGCAAGGGGATGTATCTTTTTTTTCTCCCCGAGATACTTCATGATATAATATCTCAGGTCCCTGTCGGTTGAAGATCTCAGTCTTTCCATGAGCTCTTCCCTGGTCACTCCTGCTCCTTCAGCGAAATGCCCTCCGCCGCCGCTGGCACGGTATGAATTGACAGCAACAAGGTAACGTTCACTCTCTTTGAATGATTTGCCGTTGGAAAAAGAGCTTATAGCAACCCTGTTTCCTTCCTTTTTGCTTACATCGACTATGTAATCAATACCGGCAGCGGAGTCAAAATTGTATGGCAGGTTCAGCAACCAGGCTTTGCCGTTTATCAGTTCAGGCTTTCCATCCTTTCCCACACGCAGCTTAAGGAGCAGATCCCCGGGGCCTTCCATGGTATTGAGCCAGCCTGAATAGGAGTATTCGAGATACTTCCTTATCTCTTCGCCTGTCATTTCCAGGGTATATAGCATGTTCTCGTAACGGTAGAGCTTGAACATATCAGCTACTGTGATTTCCCCTTCGTCAATCCTTACATCAAAGGAGAGTGGTGCTGTAAAAGAGAGGTCCGCTCCTGACAGATCCAGCTGTACTGAGTGGATCAGATCAACGAATGCGGAGGATCCGAAATATGAATCCCTTGTTGAGATCGGTGCGGAGGCAGTTGCAATAACTTTACTTACATATTCATATACAGCTTTATGGCTGGAAGCAAATTTTTCAGTAAACGCCGGGTCGGGTTTAAAACCATCTGTATTGATTATTTTCCCTGATAATATTTTTTTCGCATTCTTTCGCCGTCCCGAGACGAATACCACATCGGCCTGAGCAAGTTTTTCACCCCGGCTTCCTCCGTTAAGGATCAGCAGGGTATCGCCTGCCCGGTTGATAAATTTCTCATTTGCTGTCCTGTGATCGTGTCCGTTGAAGATTATGTCAAATCCGGGGACATTGTATGCCACCGATGCTGATCCGTCCTCGTGCTGACCGGAATCAAGGTCAGAAGTATCCCAACCGGAATGAAACAGCCCTACAACAAGATCGGGTTTTTCCTTAAGTATCACGGGCATCCATTTCTGAGCTGCGCTGAGCATATCGGTAAATATCATCCCATCGTACAATTCCGGAGGGAGCCAGTCGGGAATGGAAGGTGTTACAAGGCCCAGAACCGCCACTCTGATGCCCTTCTTCTCAATTATGCAGTATGGATTGAAGTATGGCTCACCTGAACCCGGTTTAACGGCATTGGCAGCAAGAAGGGGGAAGCTATATTCCCTGACAAGCCTGTCGTAGACAGGGTGACCAGCTTCGATATCATGATTACCGACAGTACCGGCATCATACCCTGCATAGTTAAGGGCCGCAGGCATGAGGTGCGGAGATGCTGTATCAATAAAGTTGAAATAGTAGACCTGTGGTTGCCCCTGGAGATTATCTCCGTTATCCAGTAAAATAAAGTCGCCTTCCTTTTCCCTTAATTCCCTGAAATATGATGAAGCATGGGAAAGTGAGGAACCCAGAGGCTTTTTCTCAATAAAGTCATAGGGAAGGAGAACTCCGTGCAGGTCCGTTGTGGCGATTATCGTTATTTCCCTCACCTTTCCGGGTGAACAGGAAACGAAGAAGAGCGTCAGGATCAATGACATCCCGGCTGAAACGAACATGCGTAATTTTACAAAAGAAATATTCACGTCATAAACTTAGCAAAGATTATTGGTTCCGGTGTATTAAAAAACATGATAAAGGTCAACTGCTGGTATTTATTGGATATATTTGGAATAAAAATATCACTATGGTTCAGTCAGGTCTTGATGTCATTGCAGCAGAGCTCCCTGCCGGCCTGAAGGGGAAGAGAATTGGCGTTCTGTGTCATGCTCCCAGCATTACCAGGGATTTTATGCATATCACGGAAATCTTTTACAGGAGGAATGACTGCAGGCTGGCCGCTGTTTTCGGGCCACAGCACGGCATCTACGGTCAGACTCAGGACAATATGATTGAGTGGAGAAGCCAGATACATCCTGTTTATCACGTGCCTCTGTTCAGCCTCTACGGTGAGCACCGCAAGCCGACAAGAGAAATGCTGGGGGAAATTGATGTGCTCATTGCTGATCTGCAGGATGTTGGCGCACGGCTTTACACATATGTATGGACACTGAAGCTCTGCATGGAGGCCTGTTCTGAATCAGGGATCCCTGTCTGGGTGCTTGACAGGCCGAATCCGGTCGGAAAACTCCCTTTCGACGGCCCTGTGCTTAAAGAAGAATTTTTCACATTCGTTGGGGGGGCGCCTATTCCGCTGTGTCACCGAATGACGATGGGTGAGATGGCTTTGATGATGAAGGAGAAATATTTTCCGGCCTGCGAACTTAATATTGTCCGGATGAGAAACTGGAGACGATTTTCTTTGTTTAACGAGACAGGTCTCCCATGGGTTTTACCCTCCCCGAATATGCCGACTCTACAGACTGCCATTGTTTATCCCGGTACCGTGCTGATTGAAGCGCTCAATCTATCGGAAGGAAGGGGAACCACCATTCCTTTTGAACTATTCGGAGCACCTTATATTAATGCCGTCAGGCTCAAATCGATGCTGGATTCGCGAAATATTCCGGGTTGCGTGTTCAGGATCCATAGTTTCATACCCACGTTCAATAAATTCGCCAGGATTCCCTGTGACGGTATTCAGATACATGTAACGGAGCCGTCGCTCTACCATCCTGTGGAAACGGCGCTCGAGATTTTTGATGCCATACTGGAGACTACAGAACCCGGGGACCTGAAGTTTAATATGCCGCCCTACGAGTATGAGTACAGGCTTATGCCGTTCGACATCCTGTCAGGTGATTCCCTGATGAGAACGTCACTTGTCAACAGGTCTCCTGTTATTTTTGAGAAAGAGAGGTGGAGGAGCGAAATCGGTGAGTTTGAAAAAGAGTTCAGGCATTTTGCCTTTTACCCGGAATGATCACCCTTTGATAAGCGCCGCGGTCAGCTTGTCAATCAGTTGTCGCGGAAATATCGGTTTAACGATATAATCATCAAATCCGGAGGCAATTATCTTTTCCCTGTCGCCAAGCAGGCTGAAGGCTGTCTGGGCTATGATCAGTACATTTTTTCTGAATTCCCTGATTTTACGGGCAGATTCGTATCCGTCGATCACAGGCAGCTGAATATCCATGAGTATTACATCAATTCCCTTCTCGTTAAGGGCAATGTCGACAGCTTCCTGCCCGTCGACGGCATTAAGCAGGATGGCTCCTGTTTTTTCGAGAATCTTATTGAGGTATAACCTGCTCGAAATGTCATCTTCCACTATCAGGATTATTTTGTCTTTCAGAATGTCATTATCCATAACCGCAAATGTTATTCAAAGAGTCCGTCATCTCTGAGGAGAAGTAAGATCGCCGAATGTGGCACAACGATATATTTTTCTTTATTGAATTCAATCTCAATGGCACCGGACTGAAGATAAACTGCCTGATCCCCCTCTTTTGGCTGGAGAGGAACGTATTTTGGTTCGGTGGACCTGTCTTTCCATGGTTCATCGGCATCGTTAACGGCCGGGATGGGATAACCCGGTCCCACCTTAAGAACATAACCGATCTGGACTTTCTCGTTTTCATTCACACCCGGAGGGAGAAAGAGGCCGCTCCTGGTCTTTGACTGCGGAATTTTTGGCTTGATCAGTATCCGGTCGCCGATAACAATCAATTTCTGAAGGTCCTTTTCGTCCAATAAAACACCCATGTCTGTTATTAATTACTAACAAAAGTATCATTTTTTAGCAAACCCTGTAACCGGGCGGTCAGAATTAATTAATATTGTGTTGCGAATAATTAAGATGCGAATATATAAAGATCTTAATCATTGTTAATGAGGGCAGATTCATACAAAACAATAAAAACATATTCGCAGGGCGTTTACAAGGACAAGGGAAGCAGGTTTGTAGCTGAGGCTTATCCTGTGGAAGATGCCGGCCAGGTAAAATCGCTGGTTGAGAAAACCAGGAAAGAGCATCATGATGCAAGGCACCATTGCTTTGCTTACATGATCGGACCGGAGAGGGAGAACCTGAGAGTAAATGATGACGGAGAACCGTCGGGTACTGCCGGAAAGCCCATTTTGGGGCAAATAAATTCATTTGGCTTAACCAATATCCTCATAATTGTTTCGCGGTATTTCGGGGGCACATTGCTGGGTGTCAGCGGGCTTATTAATGCTTACAGGAAAGCAGCCGGGTCAGCTATCATGAACGCCGTTATTGTGGAAAAGACTATAACGGATCACTATGAAATTACTTTCCCTTACAGCTCACTTAACGAAGTAATGAAAATCCTTAAGGAAGAGAATGCCGGTCACTCCGTACGGAAGATTGACCTTATGTGCAGTATCACAGTACATTTCAGATCGCAGGATGCCGGCAAAATAATTGGCAGGCTTGCGAGGACGGATGGTCTGGAGCACAGGCATATCAGTACCCGCTGAATATCGGGCGAGATGTTAAAAGTTTTAATTAATTATCAACAAATACCGGAACAATTTCATTTCTTGAGTAATTTTGAATGGTCCATGCAACTCTGTTGGTGAACAGGACCCCTTGCAGATCCAAATCTATGAAAAACAAGAGCTTAGTATCAATTGATGATTTAACCACCGATGAGATCCTGAAGGTCCTCAATCTGGCCGAAGGTTTTGAAAAAGAGCCGGTTCAGAGACTGCTTGAGGGTAAGGTGATTGCCACCCTTTTTTTTGAGCCATCCACCCGTACCAGGCTGAGTTTCGAAAGTGCCGTTAACCGGCTGGGAGGTAAAATCGTGGGGTTCGCCGAGGCATCCACCAGCAGTGTCACAAAAGGTGAGACACTTAACGACACTATACGGACCGTCAGCAATTATTGCGACCTGATCGTAATGAGGCATCCGGTTGAGGGTAGCGCAAGGTTCGCCAGCGAAATTGCCGGTGTGCCTGTGATCAATGCCGGCGACGGGGCCAATCAGCATCCGACGCAGACACTCCTGGATCTCTATTCGATCCGTAAAACACAGGGCACTCTCGACAATCTCAATATCTTTATGGTCGGGGACCTGAAATACGGGCGAACTGTTCATTCGCTGATGATGGCAATGTCGAGATGGAACACAACATTCAACTTTATTGCGCCCGACGAGCTTAAGATGCCTGATGAATTCAAGCTTTACCTCGAAAACCTCGGGCTCAGATACTATGAACACAGTGATTTTACTGATATTATATCAAGAGCCGATATAATTTATATGACACGCGTTCAGAAGGAGCGTTTTTCTGATCCGATTGAATATGAAAAGGTAAAGAATGTTTACGTCCTGAAGGATAAAATGCTCAGGAACACAAAACCCAACCTGCGGATCCTTCATCCCCTTCCACGGGTCAACGAGATCCATACCGATGTTGACAGGAACCCCAAGGCCTATTACTTTGAACAGGCTCTCAACGGTGTCTACACAAGGCAGGCTATCCTGTGTACATTATTGGGAATAAAATAATTAGCAAGGGAGTTATGAAAGAGCCAAAACAATTGATGGTTAGCGCAATACAAAACGGGACCGTTATTGATCATGTTCCCGCAAAGAATCTGTTCAAGGTTATACAGATACTCGGGCTCGACCACATTGACAATCAGATAACATTCGGGACAAACCTTGAGAGCAAGAAGCTGGGGAGAAAGGCCATCATCAAGATCTCCGACAAGTATTTCGAAGATGATGATATCAACAGAATAGCTCTTGTTGCACCCGACGCCAAGCTAAATATCATACGCGACTATGAGGTGGTGGAAAAAAAGGTGGTGGAGGTGCCTGATGCCATTACGGGTATAGCAAGATGCATGAATCCCCAGTGTATTACCAACTTCGAGCAGGTTACGACACGATTCAGGGTGGTCTCTAAGAAAAATGTATCGCTTAAGTGCCACTACTGCGAGAAGATCACCAGTCAGGAGAATATGCAGATAATTTAATTACCGGAGCCTGTCATAGGACCTGACAAGCTCCTCATCCTTCTTAATGCTCCGGTAGGCCAGCAGGGCTAGAATAAGGATCAGAAGAGGCAGAAACATTTTGTATCCGGCTACCAGGGAAACATCGTAATCCCGTATCACAGAAATACCATAGTAAGCTGTTGCTGCAACTAGCAGTACAGACAGAATTATCAGAATGAATGTGGCCCTGAGCTGTATTCTTCTGTATCTGAATAAAAAAACCGCAATCAGGGAAATCAGGGGGATCAGGATAAGCATTACTGAATGCGGAACCATTGTGCTGACAAGTTCAAACTTATTCTCTCCTGTTATCTGTCCCAGTCCCCTGAAACTAACTGCATACCGTATCCCCTCATTGTTAATAAACTTTAAAATATTTCCTTTCAGGAATAAAAGGGAAATCAAGGTTGTCATTAAAAGGTAGAGTGACTGAATGCGTTGTATCATTGCCGGCAAAATTGGTTTGGTACGTGCAAAAGTAATTGCATTGGCGGAAAAATCACAAACAATGGAATGGAAAACATGACAGGAATGAGATTTTTAGCAGCTTTTAACACTTTTTATAATAGTTCCTTGAGAGAAGATTTATTTAATAAATACCTTTGTCTTTTTTTTTGAAGAACTGTGGCATACAAAAATTAAACATTGTCACAAGGTGTGTGTTTATTATTAGAAAATACGTTAGAACAATATTTTATCCGTAAGTAAATGAACAAGAAATTTCGTCTGATCATCACATTACTTTTGCTGATAGTACTTGCAGTAATAATTCTTTGGCCCAAGATCAGGCCCTCATCGGGCCCGGGAGTTGCAGGACCGCCCGCGAGGGGCGGAGGCGGAATGATGGGGCAGGCGCGTCAGATATTGAATGTCAGTGGCTTTATAATAAATCCGGCACTGATGAGTGAATATGTAACCACAACAGGCACTCTGCGTCCGGATGAGGAAGTCGAACTTTCATTTGAAACCTCCGGGAAAATAGTAGCAATTAACTTTACAGAGGGTACGAGAGTAAGAAAAGGGGACCTTCTGGCTAAAATCAATGACAGGCCTTTACAGGCTCAGCTGCAAAAACTTCAGGCACAAAAAAAACTGGCTGAAGAGAAGGAGTTCCGGCAGAGGAGTCTGCTCGACAGGGATGCGATAAGCAGGGAAAGTTACGACCAGATAGTTACTGAGCTGGAAACAATTCAGGCCGACATCAACCTGATAACCGCCAGGATCTCGGAGACGGAACTACGTGCTCCTTTCGACGGAATAATAGGATTGCGCTATCTCAGTGAAGGAAGTTTTGCAAACACCTCGACAAAAATTGCCAGATTAGTAAAAATAAGCCCGCTGAAGGTTGAGTTTTCAATACCCGAGCGTTACGCCGATCAGATAAGAATCGGATATCCCGTCACATTTAAGATCGACGGTGTTCCCGATGCCTTCGGAGCTGTGGTGTATGCTGTTGACCCGAAAGTGGATCTGAATACAAGGACTATAATACTCAGGGCATTATATCCTAACAGGAATGAGGAGCTCAAATCAGGTCGGTTTGCTTCGATTACTCTGCTTTTGTCGCAGATCGACGATGCAAAATCCATACCTACAGAAGCGCTTATTCCTGAGATGGAAGGTGAGATTGTGTACGTCTACAAAGGAGGCAAAGCCTCAAGGCAAAGGGTAACGACCGGGTTAAGGACAGCATCTGAGATACAGATACTGACGGGCCTCAATTTCGGAGACACACTCCTTACAACAGGAATTCTTCAGCTCCGGCACAACCTTCCGGTTGTACTTGATACAGTTTTTAACAGAACTCAAACACAGGCAAACAGGAAAATATGAGTCTATCGTCAACAAGTATAAATCGTCCGGTTCTGGCAACAGTATTCTCCCTTGTCATTCTGATTTTCGGGATAATAGGTATGACTTATCTGGGAGTCAGGGAGTTTCCGAGTGTCGATCCTCCCCTTATTACGGTAAGCACCTCCTATCCCGGAGCCAATTCTGATGTTATTGAGACCCAGATCACCGAACCGCTTGAGCAATCAATCAATGGCATCCCCGGCATCCGTACTCTTACAAGCGTGAGCCGGCAGGGGGGCAGTAACATTACAGTGGAATTTGAGCTTACCGTCGACATGGAAACTGCTGCAAACGACGTCAGGGATAAAGTTTCGCAGGCTCAGAGAATGCTTCCCAGAGATGTCGATCCCCCTATTGTTTCAAAGGCAGACGCTGATGCAAGCCCGATAATGTTCGTGGCAATCAAAAGTGATAAAAGGTCCCTCCTTGAGTTATCGGAAATCGCTGAACTGACATTTAAAGAGCAATTGCAGACCATTTCCGGAGTAAGTGCAATAATGATATGGGGGCAGAAGAGGTATGCCATGAGGATATGGATCGATCCGGCCAAGCTTGCCGGTTATCAGCTGACGCCTCTTGATGTCAGAAATGCCATTGGACGGGAGAATATTGAGCTTCCGTCGGGAAGGATCGAAGGAAACACCACCGAGCTTACTATCCGTACCCTTGGACTGATGTCAACGCCGGAAGAATTTAACAATCTTATAATCAAGCAATCAGGGGATCTGGTAGTAAGGGTAAGAGATATCGGCAGAGCCGAGCTGGGACCGGAAGATTTGCGGGGGATAATGAAAATGAACGGGATACCGATGGTCGGCAATGTAATAATTCCGCAGCCCGGAGCCAATCATATTGAAATTGTGGATGAAGTCTACAGAAGGCTGGAATATATCAAGAAAGATCTTCCTGATGACGTCATAGTAGAAATCGGATTTGACAACACAGAATATATAAGGTCGTCGATAAGAGAGGTCAAGAATACAATCTTCATTGCTTTCTCACTGGTTCTGGTGATAATTTTCTTCTTCCTCCGTAGCTGGCGGACCACGCTCATTCCTGTCATTGTGATACCTGTATCACTGATCGGCTCGTTTTTCATAATGTATCTGGCCGGTTTCACCATTAATGTTCTTACCCTTCTTGCCATCGTACTTGCTATCGGGCTGGTTGTTGATGACGCCATAGTTATGGTGGAGAATATTTATGTAAAGATAGAGAATGGCATGGCGCCAAAAGAGGCGGGACTGAAGGGATCCCAGGAGATCTTCTTCGCCATTATATCCACCACCATTACGCTTATTGCGGTATTCTTCCCTATTGTTTTTCTTGAAGGACAGACCGGAAGGCTTTTCCGTGAGTTCAGCATTGTGATAGCAGGTGCTGTGGCGATCTCATCGTTTGTTGCACTGTCGCTTACCCCGATGCTCGCCACCAAGCTTCTGAAGCCTCATGCCAAACATGGGTTAGTCTACAATTTCACGGAGAAGTTCTTCGTAAGCCTTAACAGCAAGTACAGGAATTCACTTGAAGCTTTCCTGAAAAGGCCCTGGTTCTCGTGGATAATCCTGGCAGTTGCAGCAGGTCTTATTGTTCTTCTGTGGAAGAATATTCCGGCAGAAATGGCACCACTTGAGGATCGTTCCCAGATATCTGTTAACACTACTACTACCGAAGGGGCCACCTACGAATTTGTTTACGATTATCTTGAAGATCTGGCCCAGCTTGCAGACAGTCTGGTTCCGGAGAACCTCAATATTACTTCAATGATACGTGGTGGTGGAGGAAATCTGAGGGTCGTTCTTGTAAAGCCTGATAAGAGGAAACGCTCCCAGCAGGAAATTGCAAATGCCCTGGGTGAGGCACTGCGTAAAAAGACAAAAGCAAGAGCCAGTGTGATGCAGCAGTCAACATTCGGGGGAAGAAGGGCAGGCATGCCGATACAGTATGTATTGCAGGCACCCAACATTGACAAGCTCCGCGAGATCATACCTGTATTCTTAGCTGAAGTTCAGGATAATCCCACCTTTTTGATGCCCGATGTAAATCTTAAATTCACCAAGCCCGAGCTTCAGATAGAGATTAACCGCGATAAAGCGAATCTTATGGGTGTTTCGACCCAGAATATCGGAACAACTTTGCAGCTTGCCCTCAGTGGTCAGCGTTTCGGGTATTTTTTCATGAACGGGAA
>DIKJ01000058.1:23548-27937 GCA_002424525.1 Bacteroidales bacterium UBA5621
CGGGGGATATGATCCAGTTTGATAACCTGGTCAATCTTGCCGAAGCAACAGCTCCTCCGCAATTATACCGCTATAATCGTTTTGTTGCCGCTACTATATCATCGGGGCTTGCCGAGGGAAAAACTATAAGCGAGGGGCTTGATGAGATGGATAAGATCGCTGCAAGAGTACTTGACGATACATTCAGGACGGCTCTTGCCGGCGACTCAAAAGATTTCAAGGAGAGTTCATCGAGTCTTATGTTTGCATTCCTGCTGGCCCTTGTACTTATTTTCCTCGTTCTTTCCGCTCAGTTCGAGAGCTTCAAGGATCCTTTTATTGTTATGATGGCTGTACCTTTCGCACTCACAGGCGCTCTGGTCTTTATGTGGTATTTCGGGGTAACAATGAATATTTTCAGTCAGATCGGAATTATCATGCTGATCGGTCTGGTTTCGAAGAACGGAATTCTGATTGTGGAGTTTGCAAATCAGAGAAAGAAAGCAGGAATGTCGAAACTTGAAGCTATCAAGTATTCAGCTGCGGCACGGTTCAGGCCGATTCTGATGACCAGTCTTTCCACGATTCTTGGTGTTCTTCCGCTGGCACTTGGACTTGGTGAGGGCGCTCAGAGCCGTGTTGCGATGGGTGTGGCAGTTGTCGGAGGATTAACCATGGCGACTTTCCTTACACTTTTTGTGATACCGTCGATATATTTATTTATTTCCAGTGAAACAAAAAAGAGTGTTGATGCAAAATAGAATATTATCTGCTGTCTTTCTGTTTTTAACACCATTTTTATACCTGCAGGCCCAGGTGGTCTACAGTCTCAGCGATTGTATCGCCTTAGGGCTCGAGAACAACTATTCGCTGCTTGTGGCAAGAAACAACGAAACAATAGCGAAAAACAATTTCACTCTGGGCAATGCAGGCTTTCTGCCATCCCTGAGCCTTAGCAGCCGTTACGGAGGAACTCTCAACAACACCACCCAGAACTTCACCGACGGAAGCCAGAGTCTCTCTTCCGGGATTCATAATACTACTGCCAATGCCGCGGTAACAATGGGTCTGACAATATTTAACGGATTTAACGTACAGACCACCTATAAAAAGCTTAATGAGCTCAGACAGATAGGGGAGCTTAATACACAGATGTCGATTGAAAATCTGCTTACTGCTATAATTGCCGGCTACTACAATTATATCCTGCAGATTCAACTGCTGAACAACATGCAATACGCCGTCGCTTTATCACGGGAGCGACTGAGAATCGATGAAGCCCGTTATCTGCTGGGCTCCGGATCAAAACTTCAGGTCCTTCAGTCGCAGGTATACCTTAATGCCGACAGTTCAAGAATGTCGCGGCAATATGAAGTAGTAAGGGCGGCACAGATAAACCTCAATGAGCTTATGGCTGTTGAGGATCTTTCGATGCGTTTTGAGTCAAAGGATTCTCTTATTAATGTGAATCCTGATCTGATATATGAGAAGCTATTTGAAGAGACAATGGCAAGAAACACTTCTCTTAACATAGCTTCGAAGAACGTAATAATATCCGAGTATGATTATAAGATTATCGCATCCCGATCTTATCCGTCTCTCAATCTTTCGTCGGGTTACAGCACTAGTTTAAATACTTTTTCGAGCAGTGCAACAAGAAACCAGTTTACAAACGGGATGAATTACGGGCTCTCCCTTGGCATGAACCTGTTTAACGGAAATAATCAGAGAAGAAGCATGATGAACTCTTCAATCGAGGTCAGTAACAGGGAGCTCAGATATCAGGAGATAGAACAGGGAATAAAAGCTGATCTGATCACTTTCTTCAGTGCATATACCAATTACCTCAGGCTTATTGCCCTTCAGGAACAGAACCTCGAGACAGCCACCGAGAACCTCGAAATTGCGCTTGAGAGATACAGGCTTGGCAGTCTGTCGGGAATTGACCTGAGAGAAGTGCAGAAAAGTCTGCTTGACGCCTATGAAAGCCTCTCATCCATTCAGTTTCAGACCAAGATGGCTGAATTGTCACTGATGCAGATCTCCGGACGAATAATGGATTATTACTAATGGAAAAGCAATCTGAGCTCATAACCAATCCGGACGGAAGCATTTTCCATCTGAAGCTGCATCCCGGAGATATTTCCGACAAGATTATTATCGTGGGGGATCCCGGGCGGGTAGATATGCTTTCAGGCTTTCTGCATGATATACGGGTAAGGAAAGAGAATCGCGAGTTCCGGACGGTGACCGGATCTTTTGAAGAGAGCGAACTGACTATAATCTCTTCGGGGATAGGGACAGACAACATCGATATTCTTGTAAATGAGCTTGATGCCCTTGTCAACATCGATCTGAAGACCGGGATTGCGAAGGAAGATCCTGTATCGCTCACACTCGTCAGGGTGGGTACATCCGGCGGCCTCAGGGCTGATGTCCCTGCCGGATCGATCGTCCTTACGGAAAAAGCAGTGGGGTTTGACGGACTTATTCATTTCTACGAGGGTTACGACTGGATCCTTGATACCCTCCTGTCTGATTATCTTGCGGAATTCCTTGAATGGCCCGATACCCTCTCCTACCCCTATGCAGTGAATGCAAACAGGGAACTTATGGAACTCTTCAGCAACGAGGACTATATCAGAGGCATAACAATCTCCTCACCAGGATTTTATGCGCCACAGGGACGGAAACTAAGACTTGAAACATTCGACAGCGAAATAAACGGCAAGCTGTCGGAGTTTTCGTTCCGGGGGAAAAACATTTGCAACTACGAGATGGAAAGTTCTGCGTTATACGGTCTCTCCGCTCTTCTCGGACATAAAGCACTCACTGTTTGTGCTGTTCTCGCTAACAGGGTCACCGGCGAATTTATTCATGATTATAAACCGGTTGTCATGAAAATGGCCAGGAGGGTTATGGAGATAATCTGACTCCTGCAATCTGAGCCCAATCACAGATTATGCCTGTACCATCTTACTGCCTCTTCCATTCCAGTTTCAACGGTATGGGCCGGATTATATCCAAGGAGTTGGCGGGCCTTTTCAACGGAAGCATGTGAATGCGGGATATCCCCTGTCCTTTCGGGCCCGTAAACCGGACTTATCTCCATGACTTTTTTGTCAAACTTGCTGATGATAGCCTGAATAATTTCAAATAATTTATTCAGGTCTGTCCTTTCGCCATGTGCGACGTTATAAACCTGGTTTATGGCGGACCGGTCAGTAACCAGTGCGGCAAGGTGATTGGCCTGTATAACACTGTCGATATAAGTAAAATCCCTTGAATTGGAACCATCGCCATTAATAACAGGAGACTCGTGGTCCATCAATTTCCTGACGAACAACGGTATTACGGCCGCATAGGCTCCGGAGGGGTCCTGACGCCTTCCGAAAACATTGAAATAGCGAAGGCCTATAACATCGATCTTGTAAGTCTGTGAAAAATTTGCGGCAAAGAGTTCATCGACATATTTCGTTATGCCATATGGTGAGAGCGGTTTGCCGATCCTTTCCTCGACCTTTGGCAGATCAGGATGATCGCCGTATGTTGAAGAGCTGGCTGCATAGATAAAACGCTTGACACCCGCTTCCTTTGATGCAAAGAGCATTTTCACGAATCCGCCTATATTGACATCTGTCGACGACACCGGATCTTGTATTGACCTGGGTACAGATCCGAGGGCAGCCTGATGAAAAATGTAATCCGCTCCTTCTGCCGCTCTCTGACAGTCGCTGTAGTTACGGATATCACCTTCAATAAGTTTAAAAGAGGGATTTTTCAGGAAATCCTTCAGATTTTCGCGCCTGCCGGTTGAAAAATTGTCGAGACAGATAACTCTGTTTCCTGCTCCGAGCAGTGATTCGACAAGGTTCGAGCCAATAAATCCGGCCCCTCCGGTAACCACCACATTAGAATTGCCAAGCTGATCGTACATAAGGTCAGGTATTAATTCATTCAAAGATTCAAAGATTCAAAAAATTACAGGATCAGTTATTCAGCAATTCTCAAACCCGGTTATCCGATCATCTCAAGGATCTCTCCCAGAATGAATTCAGCGGCTTTGCCATCTCCATAAAAGGCCGGAAAGGTCAGGTCGGTGCCGGCATTAAAATACCTGACAAACTGGCTCCTGATCCGGGCAGGATCAGCGTCCACAAGTGCAGCCGTTCCGTTTGTGACAAGCTCGGTCCATTCGGTCTCTTTTCGCAGTACCAGGCAGGGCTTGCCAAAGAAATGGGATTCCTTCTGTACCCCACCTGAATCTGTTATTATCATTCTGCAGGTTTTCTCCAGCAGTGTCATTTCCAGAAATGATACCGGGGCGATTATCTTCATAAACTTCGAGCTGGAAAGCTCATCAAGCAGATGACCGTGGTTTTTCCTGAGTGAGTTTACCGTTCTCGGATG
>DIKJ01000058.1:27996-38652 GCA_002424525.1 Bacteroidales bacterium UBA5621
GTGTCGCGATGAATCGTGACCAGGATGAATTTTCCCTTTTCGAGCGACATTTGCTCAATGAAAGATGCTTTTTTCGTTTCAGCCAGATCAGCGAAGAACAGCGAATTATCGTACATTATATCACCGGTCAGGATGATCCTGGGATTATCAATGGTGTAGGGAGGGCTGTTATCGGGCCTGAAGCCCTCGTTCATCAGGTTCCTGAAAGCGGTGTGAGTGGGTGCGAACAGCAGAGTGGATGCGTGATCGCTCATTATCCGGTTTAGTTCCTCCGGCATTATTTTATTGAACGATCTGAGCCCTGCTTCAATATGAACAACAGGGAAATGCAGTTTTGAGGCTGCAATTGCCCCGGCAAGCGTGGAATTGGTGTCACCGTAGAGAATCACGACGTCGGGATTCTCCTCAAGCAGGATTTCCTCCAGTCCGCTTATCATCATCGCGGTTTGTTTGCCATGGTTTGCCGAGCCAGCACCAAGGTTAAAGTCCGGCTTAGGGATTTCAAGTTCGTCGAAGAAGACTTCTGAGAGTTCCTTATCGTAATGTTGTCCTGTATGAACCATCACTTCATTTATCCTTTCCGCAAAATGCAGGCGTATAGCCCTGCTTATTGCTGATGCTTTAATGATCTGCGGACGTGCACCAACAATATTGAGGAGTTTTATCTGTGACATATATGGTTACTTGGCGTAATTGACTGCCCGGGTTTCGCGGATAACTGTTATTTTTATCTGTCCCGGATATGTCATTTCATTCTGTATTTTCCTGGCGATGTCGAAGGAGAGTCCTTCCGCATCTTTGTCTGTCACTTTCTCAGCTCCTACAATAACTCTCAATTCTCTCCCAGCCTGTATAGCATATGTTTTCGTTACCCCGGGGTACTGAAGTGCAAGCGATTCGAGTTCCTTCAGTCGTTTTATATATGATTCCACCACTTCGCGGCGGGCACCCGGCCGTGCGCCGGATATTGCATCACAGACCTGCACGATGGGTGCTATAAGAGTGGTCATCTCCGTTTCGTCGTGATGGGCACCGATTGCGTTGCATACCTCGGGTTTCTCCTTGAATTTTTCAGCTATTTTCATGCCGAGGATGGCGTGTGGCAGTTCCGGTTCATCATCAGGCACTTTTCCGATATCATGGAGAAGGCCCGCTCTCCTGGCCAGTTTCGGGTTCAGCCCCAGTTCAGCAGCCATGATGGAGCACAGGTTTGCCACTTCGCGGGAATGCATAAGCAGGTTTTGTCCATATGATGAGCGGTACTTCATTTTTCCGATAAGTCTTATCAGTTCAGGGTGAAGACCGTGTATGCCAAGATCGATAGCTGTTCTCTTTCCTATCTCCAGTATCTCCTCTTCTACCTGTTTTCTCGTTTTCTCAACCATTTCCTCGATACGTGCCGGGTGTATTCTCCCATCGGTAACCAGCTGGTGAAGAGAGAGTCTGGCAACTTCTCTCCTTACAGGGTCGAATGCGGACAAGACGATTGCCTCCGGTGTGTCGTCCACGATGATCTCTACACCTGTAGCAGCCTCGAGTGCACGAATGTTCCTGCCTTCCCTGCCTATGATCCTTCCCTTCATTTCGTCGGATTCAATATGAAAGACTGTAACTGCGTTTTCTATTGCTGTTTCGGCGGCAACTCGTTGAATAGTCTGTACAACTATCCTTTTGGCTTCCTTGTTTGCCGTCATCTTGGCCTCATCGAGTATCTCATTAACGTATGAGATGGCATCACTCTTTGCCTCTTCCTTTAACGATTCGATAAGCTGGTTTTTTGCCTCTTCGGGCGACAAGCCCGAGATAGTTTCAAGCTGATCGATCTGCTGTTTGTGCATTTTGGAAAGCTCGTCCGTCTTCTTCTCAAGCAGGTCAAGCTGAGAGGTGAGGTTTTCGCGGATTGCGTCCGCCTCATTTTTCTTACGCTGAGCCTCTTCGATTTTCTGGGAGAGTGTAAGTTCTTTCTGACGTATTCTCGTTTCAGCCTGTGCGACCCTGTTATTCTTTTCGTTTATAACCTTTTCATGTTCCGCCTTGAGCTGAAGGAACCGCTCCTTTGCCTGCAGGATCTTCTCCTTGCGTATGACTTCGGCTTCGGCTTCAGCTTCCGAGACTATCTTGCGGCTTCTCTTTTTCAAAGCCTGTTGCCATATCACGTACGATACTGCGAAGCTGGCCACAAGTGCTGAAATGAAAAACACAAGAATCATCCCGTTGCTTAGTACCCCTAATATTAATTTCATGTTAATGTATATTATATGTTTAAATAAAAAACCCGCAAAGTCTCCTCAGCTTTTATAAAACCCCATGTCTGTATGGATGGAGCTGCTAATCCATTTTGAACGTCCAATGTTCCCTAAGGAAGCCCGACGAATCGGGATAAGGCCTGTCCTATCTGAATTAAGGCCTGCTCCAAAGTTTTAACTGTTGAGTTTCAAAAATGAATGAAGAAACAATGCGGGCAGTCAGTTTGTATTTTAAAGAACGCTGTTACTCTTTTCCTCCAGAACAGAATCAATTTTTTGTATCAGTTCACGCAGGGCTTCAGGGAGGTCGTCATTATCAAGCTTCTCCTCATCCTCTGTGAGCTTTATCACATATTGCAGGGAAGCCATCGCCAGAAAATCCTGTACATCCTTGTCACTGTACCGCTGTTTGTACTGCAGTACCTTTTCATTTATCATCCTGGCAGCTTTCCTGATCTTCTCTTCATTTTCCCTTTCCACCTTTAATGGATAATATCTGTCAGCCACGTTTACCCTGATCGAAAGCTTATCATCCATTGCAATATCTTATCTGTTTAAAAGAGTAACACATCTGTCAATTTCCCGCACCAGTTCCGTTATCTTCTTCTTCGCCTCCAGAGCATTCTCCCCCTCACCCAACAACGCACCTGATATTTTAACTCTTTCGTATTTTATCTCCAACTCTTTTATTTGTTCTTCACGGTCCTTAATCTTGCCTTTCAGTATTTCATTCCCGTGTCTAAGCTCCTTACATTCGGTCCTCAGTTCAATGTATCTGTTTAACAATTCATCCAGCTTTCTGTTCAGTATAATCAACTCTTCATTACCCGGACCGGACATAATAAATTATTTAATACAAAATTAATATACTTAACGATATTTTCAAAAATTTAACATAATTAGTTTGGAGGAATGAGGCATTAGTATAGTTTTGCAGCTTTGGTAACTGAAAAATATTAACGATGCTATTAGCCAGGCTGCTTATAATCTGCTTATACCTGATCAACATATCTGATGAAACACCTAAAATCAAGGCTCTATTCATCTCGCCGGTAAAAATACCCCTTGCTCTTTCGGCGAACTTCGGGGAGCTGAGGAACGATCATTTCCATTCCGGGATAGATTTAAAGACACAGGGGGTGATCGGAAAGGAGATTGTTGCGGCAGCATCGGGATATGTTTACAGGATAAGTGTGGCGCCGGGAGGGTTCGGCAAGGCCCTTTACATCAGGCATCCTTCATCAGGTTATTCAACGGTATATGCTCATCTTGACAGGTTCGCCCCCGGGCTGGAAGAATATGTAAAAACCCGGCAGTACGAAGAGAAGAGCTTCCAGGTGAACCTTTTCCCCCCCAGGGATAAGTTTCATTTCAGACAGGGCGAGGTGATCGCTTTTTCGGGTAATACAGGCAGCTCTACGGGCCCTCACCTTCATTATGAGATACGTAAATCCGAGAATGAGATCCCTGTCAACCCGCTTCTTTTTGAATTCGGCATTGAGGATAATATTGCCCCGGTAATCGAGATGCTCGCGATTTATCCGCTGAACAGCAATACACTGATCAATAACCAGAACAGGTCCAGGAAGATAAAAGTTGCCGGCGGGCATGGAAACTATTATATACCTGCCGAGAACGTCATCAGGATAAGCGGCCCGGCAGGGTTTGGAATAAAGTCCTACGATCTTCTGAACAACAGTTACAATAAGTGTGCCCCCTATACGATAGAACTCATCATCGACAGCATACCTGTTTACCGGTTCAGAATGGATGCTTTCGCCTTTGGTGAAACCCGGTACATAAACAGCCATATCGATTATGAAACCTACATAAGGGAAAGAACGCACTACCAAAGGACTTATATTCTGCCCAACGACAAACTGAGTGTCTATCAGCATTCCGTGAACCGAGGGATCTTCAATTTTAAGGATGGCAATACGCATCATGTCGAAATAATTGTAACCGATCTCCATAATAACAGGTCAGTCCTGTCATTCAATGTCAGATCAGGTGACGGCAATCCACAGGGCCCTGCCAGACGCATCGACAGTGAGTCGCGGCTGATGCCTTATACCCTTGGTAATAAGTTTGCAACGAAGGATGTATCTATAAACATTCCACAGGGCGCTCTTTATGACACTCTGTACTTTGTCTACAGGAAAAGTACCGGTACAGCCGGGATGTTTTCGGGAATACATCAGATTCACAACAGGTTTACCCCTCTTCACAGGTCTTATGCCCTTTCCATAAAACCTGACAGGGTTCCTTCCGGGAAGGAGTCCAAGCTCCTCATTATTCAGATGGGAGATGATAACAGAAGGACACCGCTAAACAGTACCTGGGAAAACGGATATCTGCACGCCCAGGCTTCAACCTTCGGAAACTTCTTTGTCGGGATCGACACAATTCCGCCTGTGATAACTGCTTCGGGACTAAGTCAGGGAATAAATCTTTCAGGCAGGAAGGAGATGAGGATCAGGATCTCCGACAATTTCTCGGGAATAAAATCGTATGAACCTGTTATTGACGGTCTCTGGGCCCTTTTCGAGTACGACCAGAAGAATAATGTCCTTATCTATAAATTTGATGAGGAGAGGATCTCAAAAGGTACAGATCACAATCTGACACTGAAGGTGACTGACAACAGGGATAATTTCAGCATTTACACCTGTGATTTTTTCTGGTAATCACCACTCAGAACCTTGCGTTATAAGTCAGCATTGAGTGGTCCGGTAAGCATAGTCTACTGATAGATCCTTGCGGGGTAGATTCCCTTCCGTATCATCTTTTTTATGTTCTCTACCACATGCGGCTTGTCATCGCGGTAGGTAACGCCGAACCATCTCTCGTTGCTCATCAGTATCTCGATGGTGATCTCACCGTTCTTCACGAATTTATCAACCGAGGTTGGTATATCCAGTTCCGATTTGAGATCCATTCCGGACCTGTCGATAAAACTTCTGAACTCTCTGCCGAGAAAATCGAAACATGAGGGTTTGAAGCCCCATAAATTCATTGAAACAACTTCATTGCCGGTAAAATATTGCGGATCTCCGTCAGTTCCCGGAGCCATCGCACCGGTTTTTATTTTTTGAATCTCCCGTGTTTCGACAATATTCTGCAGAAAACCATCAGGGCTTACCTGGCAGATTCCCCTGTTCACGTTCCCATAATCGGATAATGTGTTTCCCAGTTTGTAGCCCACAATACAGTAATTGGTGTCGCTGGTATCGTTTATCAGAAAATCCCTGAGTATATTAAATGACTCAGCACCATAATAATCATCAGCGTTTATTACACCGAAGGGTTCCCTGATCTTTTCTTTAGTAACAAGTATT
Source organism: Bacteroidales bacterium UBA5621 (assembly GCA_002424525.1). GTDB lineage: Bacteria > Bacteroidota > Bacteroidia > Bacteroidales > VadinHA17 > LD21. The sequence continues at coordinate 33,581 of DIKJ01000058.1, forward strand.
GCATGACTGGTACCCCATGGCTTCTGACGTTCAGGGGATACTTTAACACCTTCCGGAAGGTTTGTTATTTCCTGGAAAACATAATCGACTTCAATCTTTCCATCAAGCCGTTCAACGAACCGCTCCCTCACCTGATCCTCAATGTCTCTTCTGATAACAAAGACGATCTTGCCGAAGCCGGCTCTTATTGCATCATAAATTGAATAATCGATAATCGTCTCACCTGATGGTCCTACTTCATCAAGCTGTTTGTTTCCTCCATATCGGCTTCCCATTCCGGCTGCCAGAACTAACAAGGTCGGTTTCATACTTACAATGATTTTTAAAAAGCAATTATACAGAAAATATTGTTACCTTTATTTATAGTATCTAAAAAATGACAACAAACTTCAGGGTTGAAATTTGTGTTGACAGTGTTGAGTCAGCTGTTAGTGCACAGAGTGCGGGAGCCGACAGGGTGGAATTATGTGCCGGTCTCCCTGAGGGGGGAACCACTCCCTCGTATGGTACGATCCTTTCGGCGCGGCACAACCTGGATATCGGTCTTCATGTGATGATAAGACCGAGGGGAGGCGATTTTCTTTATTCAGATACTGAATTTGATATCATGCGAAGGGACATCGAGATTTGCGGAGAGTGTGGTGTCGATTCCGTGGTGTTTGGCTTACTGAAACCTGACGGGAATATTGATATTGAGAGGACATCGATACTGGTTGGGTATGCATATCCCATGCAGGTTACCTTCCACAGGGCCTTCGATATGTGCTATGATCCTGTGCAGGGGCTCGAAGATGTGATCGACACCGGGGCGGCACGACTTCTTACATCGGGACAGAAAAACAGGGCACCGGAGGGTGCAACACTGATACGACAGCTTGTTATGCAGGGAGGAGAAAGGATTATCATCATGGCCGGAGGAGGGATAGATGAATCCAATGCGGCAGGCTTTGTAAAAGAAAGCAGTGTCAGAGAGATCCATCTCACCGGGAGGAAGGAGATTGAGAGCGGGATGATCTTCAGAAGAAATGATATTTCAATGGGAGGCATTCCCGCCATGCCTGAATTCAGAAGGAAGATTGCCGATGCGGAAAGGATAAAAAGCATCATAAAAATCCTCGATATGATTTAATTCCCTTTGAAATTACAGACGGGTTTTTATCTTTGCAGGCAAGGGGCTCAGTGCAGTTGGCAGTTGGCAGTTGGCAGGCAGGGCGAAGGGCGAAGGGCAAAGAGTTTACGGTTTAAAACAAATAATTAAAAAATATGAAAAAGTTTAGTCTCCTGGTTCTGATAATGCTAATTTCGGGGTTCCTGGCGGATCAGGCGCCGAAAGCATGTACAAATTTCCTTATTACGAAGGGCGCTTCAAAAGACGGTTCTGTAATGATCACATATTCAGCTGATTCACACGTCCTTTACGGCGAGCTCTATTTCTGGCCCGCAAAAAAATGGCCGGCCGGGTCGATGGTTGATGTATATGAGTGGGATACGGGGAAGTTTATGGGCAGGATACCACAGCTTGCTGAAACTTATTCGGTTGTCGGCAATATTAACCAGCATCAGCTTGCCATTGGAGAAACGACATTCGGCGGCCGGCCTGAACTGGGTGAGCCGGGAGGTATGATTGACTATGGCTCGCTGATCTATCTGACGCTTCAGCGGGCGAAAAATGCGAGGGAAGCTATCCGGACCTTCTCATCTTTACTGACTGAATTTGGTTATGCCAGCTCCGGCGAATCGTTCTCGATAGCCGACAAGGATGAAGCCTGGATAGTGGAACTGATCGGGAAAGGTAACGGTAAAAAGGGTGCGGTGTGGGTCGCCAGGAGAATTCCTGATGGCTATATCTCGGGGCATGCCAATCACCCGAGAATAACGACCTTCCCTCTTGCCGACGGTGTCAGGTCAATAACATCGAAAGATATTGACAAGATCTTCAACCCGGAAATTGAGACTGTTTACGCTTATGACGTAATTGATGTTGCCCGCGAATACGGCTGGTTCAAGGGAGCTGACCGGGATTTCAGCTTCAGCGATACATACGCTCCCCTCGATTTTGGCGGTGCAAGGTTCTGCGAAGCCAGGGTCTGGTCCGGCTTCAACAAGGTAAACAGCCAGATGGGCAAATACCTTGATTATGCAATGGGCGAAAATCTTGCCAACAGGATGCCGCTCTGGATCAAACCCGATAACAAATTGAGCGTTAAAGATGTAATGGGGATGATGAGGGACTATTATCAGAATACCCCGATGGACATGACCAATGATGTGGGAGCAGGTCCCTTTGGAAACACAGTAAGATGGAGACCCATGACCTGGAGCGTCGACGGGGTGGATTACATTCACGAGAGGGCGATATCAACCCAGCAATGCGGATTCTCATTTGTCACTCAAAGCCGGTCATGGCTGCCCGATCCTGTTGGAGGGATATTATGGTTCGGCGTTGATGACACCTACTATACCGTTTATTCACCCATGTATTGCGGGATCACCCGCGTACCTGAAACATTCGCGACAGGCAATGGTGATATCATGACATTCAGCGATAACGCGGCATTCTGGGTCTTTAATCAGGTGACCAATTTTATGTATACCCGCACACGCCTTATGATTGAAGATTTTCATAATAAGCAGAATGAGCTTGAGGACGGCTTCATCAATGAAATCCAGGAAATTGACCGGACAGCTGCTGAACTTTACAAAAAGAAACCTGCCAGAGCGTTAATATATTTAACTGAATACTCTGTTAATGCCGGAAATAATACCGTAAGGGAATGGCAGGAGTTTTACAGATTTCTCTTTACAAAATATGTCGATGGCAACGTCAAGGAGAAGCAGCCGGTCCCGCCGGGTTATAAATATGTTACCCCGAAAGTCTCCCAGCCGGGATACGGAGAGGAATGGCTGAGGCGTATTTCGGAGGATGCCGGCTACAGGCTGAAGGCGAAGTAAAACCCGGTACTGGGTACTCGGTACTGGGTACTCGGTACTGGGTACTCGGTACTCGGTCTTAACCGATGACTGATTACCTGAATAAATAAAAACAGCAAAAACTACTAATAGCAGCATCTGGCTGTTAAAACTTTTAAGTGGTGTACTCGGATAATCGGAATTTTATTTTTACATTTGCGACCGGATTTTTGAAACCGATATAAGTAATATTAATAGCACCTGAGATGAATTTAATGAATGTTGTCGAGAAGGAACTTGAAATTAAGAAGGAGTATCCGAATTTTAAGGCAGGAGATACCATTACGGTTCATTATAAGATTGTTGAGGGTAACAAGGAGAGGATTCAGCAGTTCCGGGGTGTTGTATTGCAGAGAAAAGGCAGTAAGCATACGGAAACGTTTACTGTAAGGAAAATGTCAGGCAATATAGGAGTCGAAAGGATATTCCCGGCCGCTTCTCCCTTCATCGACAAGATTGAGATCAATAAATACGGAAAAGTAAGGAGAGCAAGGATCTTTTACCTCCGCAAGCTTACCGGCAAAAAAGCGCGCATCCGCGAAAGGAAGTTTTAAGTTCGCTAAAGCGCAGCTGGTTCAGCTAAATCTTTTCCAGCATTTCTTCTCTTTTGGCTTTAGCCTCCCTTACAAGCGCATCAGCCTTAGCATCAGCCTCACTGATCACCTGTTCAGCACGTTTATCAGCCTCTCTTTTAAGACTATCGGCTGCTTTCTGGGCTGCCAGTTTTGCCACCGCTCCTTTAGGTTCGGCTTCCCTGATTAACCTCTGAGCCTGAGCATCAGCTTCGAGACGTATCTTTTCAGCCGCTTTTGCTGCTTCATCCCTCAGTTGCTGAGCTTTTTCCTCCGCCTCCCTGACAAGCCTGTCACCCTGTATTACAGCCTCGCTCCTCACCTTCTCCATTGTCTGATCCACTTTTTCATCAACTGCCTGCTTAACGGCGCTCTGTATCTCCTCTTTTACTCTGGCAGCCTCAACTCCCGCTGAACTTCCGAAAAAGGGAGTGACGACCGGCTTGCCGAAGGTGCCTGTAACTTTTACGTTCACCTTCAGGATCTCGGCTGGCTTATATGCAATACCGAACATCGCTGCCTGAGCAGAAAGGTTATCGATCACGGAATTGACCGAACTTCCCAGATCAGATCTGGGTATTTCTGTCCTGATCTCATAATTAAGTGTTTGATCTATTCCCTGATCTCCTGAAATATTCATTTTAATATTTCCGACTTTAGTATCAAACGGACTGACATAAATTCTTCCCTCGTTAACCTTGAAACTCACATTAAGGTCCTTAAAGGTATTTGTATATTTCTCCCCGAGGTTAAGAAGTTCCTTCATCTTATCGTATGAAGCGGATTCGAGAAGAGTTACCTCGTTTGACTGGAGCCTGCCGCCGCCGCTGATCGTGTGTATCAGGGGCATCATATCAGCTCCCAGGAGGCTGTTATAAGTCATTTTCAGGTTGAATTGCCCGGCAATTCCTTTTGCCGCCGGAGCGAGCTTCTGAACAGTGTTAAAAGTGTTGAAAGCATCCCTGATTGCCATACTCTCCATGTTTAAATCGGCTTTCATCACAGGTTTGAGGGTATCGCGGGTATCGTAGTCGGCATTCATCGTTATTCTCCCTCCGAGAATATTCAAACCTGCTTCACGAATGCTTAAAATACCGTTTTTTACCAGAATATGTCCCCTCACATTCTGTGCCTTGATCTTGTCATACTCAAACTGATCGATCTGTGCATTGAAATCGAAGTCCAGATTCTCAGGCACCTTAATGAGTGCCAGGGCTGTCGTGTCTTCATCAGATGCATCAGTTAATTTTGACATTATCTCTGTAAGGTCTACCAGCTTCGACTGGAGCGACAGGTTGCCCCTTAAAACATCATCTTTAAAGAGGTATGGAATATAGTTTTCAATTCTTCCGCTTAATATGAAATTGCTTTTTCCGCCTATGTTGAGGTCGCTCCTGTTCATGGCTGCATACGCAGGAGAAAATTCGAAGCCGGCTTCATTTATCTTCACCTCAGGATATCCGGCCATTTCAACCAGCATATTCCTGATGTCCATTCGTCCAGATGCTTTAAAACTCTCATAATCTTTCC